>CADCTP010000094.1 GCA_902805565.1 uncultured Mycobacteriales bacterium | reverse complement strand
GGCGGCATGGTGCTGCCGCTCGACCCGGGCGGGGTGCGGGCCGCGGTGGCCGCCCGGCTGGCCCGGGCCGGGCCGGGCACCCGGGCCGACGTGCGGACCGACGGGCGGACCGTCGTGGTCCGCTGCCGCCGGACCGTACGGGTCCCGTTCGGGGCGGTCCTCGGCCGGCCGGACGGGATCGAGCGGGTCGCCACCGCCCGGGCCAGGACCGTCCTCCGACCGTCCACCTGAGCCGGACACAGTGGACAGTTCTGTCGGCGGTGCTGGCGCACCCGGTCTGAGCATGCGAAAGTCGACAGGTGGCCATCACCCTCAACTCCACCGCAGCCGCCCTGCTCGGCCTGCTGCACGACGGCCCGATGACCGGTGGGGAGCTGGTCGCGGCGGCCAAGGAGCGGATGGAGCCGTACTGGAGCGTCACCCGCAGCCAGGTCTACCGGGAGCTGCCCACCCTGGCCGAGGCCGGCCTGGTGCGCCCGGGCAAGCTCGGCCCCCGGGCCGCCCAGCCGTACGCGGTGACCGCCGCCGGCAAGCGCGCGTTCCGGGCCTGGCTGGCCCAGCCGCCCGGCGCGGACCACGCCCGCAACCCGCTGGTGCTCCGGATCGGGTTCGGCGTCCACCACCAGCCGGGCGCGGTCGCGGACCTCGTCGCGGAGGCGCGGGCCCGCCACCAGGAGCTGCTGGCGGCCGGCCGGTCCAGGGTCAACCGGCTGAAGAAGGAGGGCGGCAACCCCTTCCTGCTGTCCACCGCCGAGTTCGGCGTCGCCTACGAGCGGGCCCTGCTCCGCTGGCTCGACTCGGTGCCCACCGACTGAGTCCCCCCGGGGCCGGGACCGGTCCCGGACGGCGCCGCCGACACGACCGGGCCGGACACAAGTACCCTCGCGGGTTGTGACCGACGATGTGCCCGCCGAGCTCAAGGAGCTGTCCGCCACCCTGACCAGCATCGAGAAGGTGCTGGACCTGGGAGCTCTCCGCAAGGAGCTCGCCGGGCTGGAGGCGCAGGCGGCGCAGCCCGACCTGTGGTCTGACCAGGAGAAGGCGACCCAGGTGACCAGCCGGCTGTCCCAGGTGCAGGCCGACCTGCGCCGGGTCGACGACCTGCGCCGCCGGCTGGACGACGCCGCCCTGCTGCACGAGATGGCCGAGGCGGAGAACGACCAGGCCACCCGGGACGAGATCGCCACCGAGATGGTCGGCCTGCGCAAGTCGATCGGCGAGCTGGAGGTCCGCACCCTGCTCGGCGGGGCGTACGACAACCGGGACGCCCTGGTCACCGTGCAGGCCGAGGCGGGCGGGGTGGACGCCGCCGACTGGGCGCAGATGCTCATGCGGATGTACCTGCGCTGGGCGGAGCGGCACAACTACCCCACCGAGGTCTACGACACCTCGTACGCGGAGGAGGCCGGCATCAAATCGGCCACCTTCGTCGTCAAGGCGCCGTACGCCTACGGCACGCTGGCCGGGGAGCACGGGACGCACCGGCTGGTCCGGATCTCCCCCTTCGACAACCAGCACCGCCGGCAGACCAGCTTCGCCGGGGTGGACGTGGTGCCGGTGGTGCAGCCGACCGACCACATCGAGATCGACGACAAGGACCTGCGGATCGACGTCTACCGGTCCTCCGGGCCGGGCGGGCAGGGCGTGAACACCACCGACTCGGCGGTGCGCATCACCCACCTGCCGACGAACATCGTGGTCTCCTGCCAGAACGAGCGCTCCCAGATCCAGAACAAGGCGAGCGCGATGGCGGTGCTGCAGGCCAAGCTGCTGGAGCGGCGCCGGCAGGAGGAGCGGGCCACCATGGACGCGCTGCGCGGCGAGGGCGGCAGCTCCTGGGGCAACCAGATCCGCAGCTACGTGCTGCACCCGTACCAGATGGTCAAGGACCTGCGCACCGAGGTCGAGACCGGCAACACCAGTGCGGTCCTGGACGGGGACATCGACGACTTCGTCGAGGCCGAGATCCGGTGGAAGCAGCGCGACGGGGCGTCCTGAGGTCGGTAAGGACCATTCCGTTTTCGTTCCACACCGGGACCCTGGGTAGACTCCCGCCCCGTGATCCGCCTGGACCGTGTTACGAAGCTCTACCCGTCGAGCGCGCGCCCCGCTCTCGACGACGTCACCCTGAACGTCGACAAGGGCGAGTTCGTCTTCCTCATCGGCCCGTCCGGGTCCGGGAAGTCGACGTTCCTGCGCCTGCTCCTCAAGGAGGAGAGCCCGACGAGAGGGCGCGTCCAGGTGGCCGGCAAGGATCTCGGCAGGCTGTCCCGCTGGAAGGTGCCGGCGTTGCGCCGCACCATCGGCTGTGTCTTCCAGGACTTCCGCCTGCTGGAGAAGAAGTCGGTGGCCGACAACGTCGGCTTCGCGCTGGAGGTCATCGGCAAGCCGGCGCACACCATCCGCAAGGTGGTCCCGGAGGTGCTGGAGCTCGTCGGCCTGGACGGCAAGGCCGGCCGGCTGCCCGGCGAGCTGTCCGGCGGCGAGCAGCAGCGGGTCGCGATCGCCCGCGCGTTCGTCAACCGGCCGCTGGTGCTGCTGGCCGACGAGCCGACCGGAAACCTCGACCCCGACACCAGCCAGGACATCATGTTGCTGCTCGAGCGCATCAACCGCACCGGGACCACGGTCCTGATGGCGACCCACGACAACAACATCGTCGACTCGATGCGCCGCCGGGTGATCGAGCTGGAGGCGGGCCGGCTGGTCCGCGACCAGGCCCGCGGCGTCTACGGGGTGGGTCGCTGACATGCGGCTGAACTTCGTCTTCACCGAGGTCGCCGCCGGTCTGCGGCGGAACCTGACCATGACGATCGCGATGATCATGACGACCGCGATCTCGCTCGCGTTCTTCGGCGCCGGCCTGCTGGTCGCCCAGCAGATCGGCGACATGAAGGAGCTGTACTACGACAAGCTCGAGGTCTCGATCTACCTGCAGGACGAGGTCACCCCGGCGCAGCGGGAGGCGGTGACCAGCCAGCTGGACGGCTCGCCGGAGGTGGAGAGCTACCAGTACCTGGACAAGGCGGCGGCGTTCGCCCGGTTCAAGGAGCTGTTCAAGGGCAACCCGCAGCTGGTCAACCAGGCCACCCAGGAGGACCTGCCGGCGACGTACCTGGTCCGGATGAAGGACCCGGAGCGGTACACGGTGCTGGCCCAGCAGTTCCCCGGCGGCAAGAACGGCGTGGACCAGGTGCAGGGCCAGAGCGAGGTGCTGGACCGCATCTTCTCGCTGTTCAACGGCATCCGGAACGCCGCCATCGCGCTGGCCCTGCTGCAGGCGCTGGCCGCGCTGCTGCTGATCTCCAACACCATCCAGGTCGCGGCGTTCAACCGGCGGGTGGAGACCGGCATCATGCGCCTGGTCGGCGCCTCCCGGTGGTACACGCAGCTGCCGTTCGTGCTGGAGGCGGCGCTGGCCGGCCTGGCCGGCGCGATCCTGGCGCTGGGCGGCCTGGTGGCGGCGAAGTACCTGTTCGTGGACAAGACGCTGGCCGAGCCGATCCGGTCCGGCATCGTGCCGCCGATCGACCTCGGCACGATCCTGGCCATCAGCCCGTACGTGGCCGGGGTGGGCGTGCTGCTGGCGAGCATCGCCGCGTATGTCACGTTGCGCCTGTACGTACGGTTGTAGGCATGGCAGTCCAGCACTCCTCCAACCGGGCGCCGGCCGACCGGAAGCTCATCGCCTCCAACCGCAAGGCGCGGCACGACTACTCCGTCCTCGACTCGTTCGAGGCCGGGGTCGTGCTGATGGGCACCGAGGTCAAGGCACTGCGGGAGGGCCGGGCCTCGCTCGTCGACGGGTACGCCACCATCGACGACGGCGAGGTCTGGCTGCAGGGCGTCCACATCGCGGAGTACGCGCAGGGCACCTGGACCAACCACGCCCCGCGCCGCAAGCGCAAGCTGCTGCTGCACAAGGCGGAGATCGAACGGCTGGAGATCCGGGTCAAGGAGGGCGGGCTGACGCTGGTCCCGCTCGCCCTCTACTTCTCCGGCAGCCACGTGAAGGTGGAGCTGGCGCTGGCCAAGGGCAAGCGGTCCTACGACAAGCGCCAGGACCTGGCCAAACGGGACGCCGACCGGGAGATCGCCCGCGAGATGGGCCGCCGCATCAAGGGGCGCGGCTGAACCCGCGGTTGTGCCGGGCCCACGGGGCGGCAACGATGCCGTGGTGAGCGCGGTGGAGGCCGAGGGCGCCCGGCGGGCGGCGGAGGAGCAGGTCAGCAGCCTGCACGCCGCGACGGCGGGATTGGCCGCCGCCGCCACGGTGCCGGAGGTCGGCCGGATCGTCGTCGACCTCGCCCTGCCGGTGCTCGGGGCGGTGGCCGGCGGGCTGGCCGTGCTGTCCGCCGACGGCGAGCGGCTGGAGGCCGTGCACCAGGCCGGGGACCTGCCCGCCGACGTGCTGGACGCGTACGCGAGCTTCGCGGTCGGCGACGTGGGCAACCCGGTGGCGACCGCGTTCCGGGAACGCCGGCCGGTGTGGATCACCTCGGCCGGGGACTGGGACGCGGGCTTCGCCGCCGGCGAGGCGCTGCGCCGGTACGCGGCCGGCGCGCTGTGCGTGCCGCTGCTGCTCGGCGAGCGGGTCACCGGCGTGCTCGGCTTCATCTTCCCGGTGCCGCGGCTGCCGGGCGACGCCGCCGAGCGGGTTGCCGAGTCGTTCGCCGCGCAGGCCGCGCTGGCGCTGGAACGGACCCGGCTGCAGGACCAGGAGCGGGCCGCGCTGGCCGACGCCCGCCGGCTGGCCGGTGAGCTGGCCAGCAGCCGGGCCCGGCTGGAGCACCTGGTCCGGTCCAGCCCGGCGGTCATCTACTGCCTGGACGCCCGGCCGCCGTTCCGGCTCACCTTCGTCAGCGAGAACGTCCGGCGCATCCACGGCGTCAGCGCGGCCGACCTGCTGGCCGACCCGGAGCCGTTCGGCGGCCGGCTGCACCCGGACGACGCCGCGACGGTGGCCGCGGACTTCCGCCGGCTGCTGCGGGACGGCCACACGGTCTCGGAGTACCGGCTGCGCCGCCCGGACGGCGGCTGGGGCTGGACCCGCGACGAGCAGGTCGTGCTGCTGGACACCGACGGCCGGCCGGTCGAGATCGTCGGCTCGCTGCTGGACATCACCGACCGCAAGGGCACCGAGGAGCGGGCCGAGCAGCTCCAGCAGCTCACCCAGGGCCTGGCCGCCGCGCTGACCCCGGAGCAGGTCGCCGCCGGGGCGCTGCTGCCCACCCTGTCGGTGCTGGAGGCGGCCGGGGCGGCGCTGATCCTGCGCGACCCGGACACGCACCCGCCGACGATGACCGTCGCCGGGCACGCCGGCTACTCCGGCGAGGACGTCCGGCCGTGGCTGCACGTGCCGCTGGACAGCAGCACGCCGGCCGGGGACGCGATCCTGGCCGGCGCGCCGCGCTACCTCGGCTCACCGGAGGAGGCGCGGGACCGGTTCCCCCGGCTGCTCACCGGCCCGGACCAGCGGACCCGGGCCTGGGCCGCGCTGCCGCTGCGGGCCGGCCGGGAGGTCGTCGGCGCGCTGGCGGTCGGCTTCGACGGCGTCCGGGAGTTCCCGGCGGCCGAGCGCCGGTTCCTGGAGACGGTGGCCGCGCAGTGCGCGCTGGCCCTGGAGCGGGCCCGGCTGTACGGCAGCGCCGCCGCGGAGCGGGAGCGGCTGGCCGCGGTGCTGTCCCGGCTGCCGGTCGGCGTGATCATCGCCGAGGCGCCGTCCGGGCGGCTGGTGCTGGGCAACGCCGAGGTCGAGCGGATCTGGCGGCACCCGTTCCTGGCCGCGGCGGAGGTCGGCGAGTACGCCGCCTACCACGGCTTCCACCCCGGCACCGACCGGCCGTACACGCCGACGGACTGGCCGATCGCCCGGTCGCTGACCCGCGGCGAGGTGGTCACCGGCGAGGAGGTCGACTTCCAGCGGGGCGACGGCACCCGCGGCACCATGATGGTGAACTCGGCCCCGATCCTCGGTCCGGCCGGGTCGGTGGTCGCCGCGGTGTGCACGTTCCTCGACGTCACCGATCGCGCCGAGGCCGGCCGCCGGCTGGACGCCGCGTACGTGGCCGAGCAGCGGGCCCGGGCCGCGGCGGAGGCGGCGACCGAGCGGCTCGGCCGGCTGCAGCAGGTCACCGCCGGGCTGGCCGAGGCGCTCACCGTCGAGCAGGTGGCCGCGGTGATGGTGCGCGGCGGGATGTCGGTGGCCGGCTGCCGGTCGGCCTGGATCGGGGTGCTCGACGACTCCGGCCGCAACCTGGTCGCGCTGGCCGCGTCGTACCCGCTGCGGACCGGGGTGTCGGCGGACCGCATCCCGCTGGACGCCGCCTCGCCGCGGGCGGAGGTGACCCGGACCGGGCAGCCGGTGTGGCTGCCGTCCACCGCCGAGGCGCTGGAGCGGTACCCCGGGCTGCGCTCGATCGGGATGACCGACGGCGCGCTCGGCGTGGTGCCGCTGGTCTCGCACGGCCGGCCGGTCGGCGCGATGATGCTGGGCTTCCCCGACCAGCGCTCCTTCGACGCCGACGAGCGGGCGCTGATCACCACGCTGGCCGAGCAGTGCGCCCAGGCGCTGGAGCGGGCCGGGCTGCACCAGCGCGCGTACGACGTGGCGCTGACCCTGCAGCAGAGCATGCTGCCCAGCACGCTGCCCGAGGTCGCCGGCCTGGGGCTGGCCGCCCGGTACCGCTCGGCGGTCGACTCCCTGGAGGTCGGCGGGGACTGGTACGACGTGCTCGCGCTGCCGGACGGCCGGGTCGCCCTGGCCGTCGGGGACGTGGTCGGCCGCGGCCTGGGCGCCGCGACGACGATGGGCCAGCTGCGCAGCGCGCTGGCCGCCCTGGCGCTGTCGGCCGACTCGCCCGCCCGGGTGCTGGACGGGCTGGAGCGGTTCGCCCGGCAGGTGGAGGGGGCGCGGCTGGCCACGGTCGCCTTCGGCGTGCTGGACCCGGTCGCCGGCACCCTGCGGTACGCCTGCGCGGGGCACCCGCCGCCGCTGGTGCTGCGGGCCGGCGGCGGCACCGAGTTCCTGGAGGCCGGCCGGTCGGCGCTGCTGTGCGCGCTGCCGCCCGGCCCGGTCGGGCAGCGGCCCGAGGGCACCGCCCGGCTCCGGCCGGGGGACCGGCTGCTGCTGTTCTCCGACGGCCTGGTGGAGCGCCGCCGGGAGTCGCTCGACGTGGGCCTGCGCCGGCTGGCCGGGCACGCCGCGACGGTGGCCGCGGACCACACCCTGGACTGGCCGGACGAGCTGGTGCACCGGATGCTCGACGGCGCCGGCGGCGACGACGTGGCCCTGCTGGCCGCGACGTACGAGCCGGTGCTGCGGGAGCGGCTGCCGGCGCTGCCGGAGCGGCTGTCCGGGCTGCGCCGACGGCTGCGTGGCTGGCTGGCCGGGATCGGGGCCACCGACGACGAGGTCACGGACGTGCTGCTCGCCTCCGGCGAGGCCGCGGCCAACGTGGTGGAGCACGCCTACCCAGGGGTGCCGGGCGAGCTGGTGGTCGAGCTGCGGCTGACCGCCGGCCGGGAGTTGACGGTACGGATCGCGGACACCGGGCAGTGGCGGCAGGTGCCGGCGCCCGGGGACCGCGGCCGGGGACTTCCCCTGATGCGGGCGGTGATGGAGTCGGTGGACGTGGAACGCGAGGAGGCCGGCACGGTGGTCACGCTGCGGCGCCGGCTGGCGGAGCCGGCATGACCGGGCCCGAGCTGGCCCGGGTGGCGGTGGAGCGGCACGGCGCCGCGGCGCTGGCCACGCTGGCCGGCGAGATCGACCTGTCCAACGCGGGGCTGGTGGAGGACCAGGTCACCCGGGGCCTGGCCGGGGTGACCTCGGTCGCCGTCGACCTGGCCGGCCTGGACTACCTGGACAGCGCCGGGCTCGCGCTGCTGGCCCGGCTGGCCGGGCGGCTGGCCGGCTCGGCCGGGTCGCTGCGGCTGGTGGTGCCGGCGGACGCGATGATCAGCCGGACGCTGTCGATCTCCGGGCTGTCCGCGGCGATCCCGGTGGACGAGACCGTCGAGGCCGCGCTGGCCGCGCTGGCCGGCCCGGCGTGACGGCGCCGGACACCGCCCGCGCCGACGCGGCGGTGCCGGCCTTCTGGCGGGCGCTGGGCCTGCCCGGGCTGGTCGACGTGCACGTGCACTTCCTGCCGCCGCGGGTCCTCGCGGCGGTCTGGCGGTTCTTCGACGAGGCCTCGGCCCGCTACGGCCGGCCCTGGCCGATCACGTACCGGCTGGACGACGAGACCCGGATCGGGCTGCTGCGCGGGTTCGGCGTCCGGGCGTTCCCGGCGCTGGCGTACCCGCACAAGCCCGGGATGGCCCGCTTCCTCAACGACTGGACCCTCGACCTGGCCGCCCGGACCCCGGGCTGCGTGCCGTCGGCGACGTTCTTCCCGGAGCCCGGCGCCGGGGCGTACGTGCGGGCGGCGATCGGGGCCGGGGCCCGGATCTTCAAGGCGCACGTCCAGGTCGGCGGGTACGACCCGACCGACCCGGAGCTGGACCCGGTCTGGGGCGCGCTGGCCGAGGCGGGCGTGCCGGTCGTGGTGCACTGCGGGGACGGGCCGGTGCCGGGCGCGCACACCGGGGTGGGGCCGGTCGAGCGGGTGCTGCGCCGGCACCCCGGGCTGGTGCTGGTCGTCGCGCACGCCGGGATGCCGGACTACGCCGGCTTCGTCGCGCTGGCCGACCGGCACCCGCGGGTGCACCTGGACACCACGATGCTCGGCACCCCGTTCACCGAGGCGATGATGCCGGTCCCGGCCGGGATCAAGGCCCGGTACGCCGACCTGGGCGACCGGGTCGTGCTCGGCTCCGACTTCCCGAACATCCCGTACCCGTACCTGACCCAGCTGGACGCGCTGGCCCGGTTCGACCTCGGCGACGACTGGCTGCGCGCGGTCTGCTGGTCCAACGGGGTGCGGCTGCTCGGCCTCGACCCGGACGGAACCGCCGGCCCGGCTGGCTAGTCTGCCTGACATGCGCATCATGTCCGCTCTGGCCGGGGTTGTGCTGCTGACCGGTCTGGCCGCCGGGCCGGCCGCCGCCGCGGCCGGCGACGGCGAGCGCATCAGGTCGTACGACGTCCGGCTGGAGGTGCGCCCGGACGGGTCGCTGCGGGTCACCGAGACCATCGACTACGACTTCGGCGCCACCCCCCGGCGCGGCATCGAGCGGGACATCGACACCGAGCAGCGCTTCGACGGCAGCCGGGACCGCCGCTACCCGGTCTCCGACGTCGAGGTCAGCTCGTCGACCGCGCCGGACCAGGTCCAGGTGACCGACTCCGGCGACGGGACCACGGTCCGGATCGGCGACCCGGACCGGACGGTCACCGGCCGGCACACCTACCGGATCGGCTACACGGTCGCCGCCGCCACCACCCGGTTCGCCGGCCACGACGAGCTGCACTGGAACGCCGTCGGTCCCGGCTGGAGGGTGCCGGTCGGCGATGTCCGGGTCCGGGTGGGCGGGGCCGAGGTGACCCGGGCGACCTGCTTCGCCGGCGCGCCCGGCGCCACGGCGCCGTGCGACTCGGCCGTGGCGTCCGGCCGGTTCGCCCAGGCGGCGCTGGCCCCCGGGGAGGCGCTGACCGTGGTGACCGCGTTCCCGGCCGGGTCGGTGGCGGCCGCCGCGCCGGTCCTGGTCGAGCGGCGCACGGCCCGGACCTTCCTGGCCGGCTCCCCGCTGTACGCGCTGCCGCTGGCCGCCCTCTTCCTCGGCGGGCCGGGCTGGCTGCTGGTCACCGGCATCCGGCGGAAGCGGGCACAGGAGGCGCCGGCGCTGGCGTACCGGCAGGGGTTCGCGCCGCAGCCGCCGCCCGGCCTGCGCCCGGCGCTGGCCGGGATGCTGCTGTCCGGCTCGGCCCGGCCGGTCGACGCGGTGTCGGTGCTGCTGGACCTGTCCGCCCGCGGCCACGTGTCGATCACGCCGCTGGCCGGGCGGGACTGGCGGCTGGTCGCGGTCCGGCCACCGGACGCGTCGCTGCCGCCGGAGGCCCGGGCGGTGTTGCGTGCCGTCTTCGCCCGGGGCCCGGACACCACGCTGAAGGCGGCCGGCCGGGCGCTGCTGGGGGTGCGCGGTGAGCTGCGCACCATCGCCCGGGACGAGGTGGTCCGGCTGGGCTGGTTCAGCCGGCCGCCGCAGGAGGCGACCGGGCCGGCCGCGCTCGGCGCGGCGATGCTGTTCCTGGCCGTCCCGGTGACCCTGCTGCTCGGCTTCCTCGCCGATGCCGGGGTGGCCGGGATCGCCCTCGGGGCCGGCGGGATCGTGCTGGTGGCGCACGCGTTCACCCGGCCCCGGCCGCGCACCGCGGCCGGCGAGATCGCCCGGTCCCAGCTGATCGCGTTCAAGGCCCACCTGTCCCGGATCGACCCGATGGGGCTGCCGGCCGGGCACCGGGAGGCCGCGCTGGCCGGGCTGCTGCCGTTCGCGGTGGTGCTCGGTCTGGCCCCGCAGCTGGCCGGTGCGTTCTCGGCCGCCGGGGTGGTCGCCGGCGGGTACGCGGCCAACCCGGCCTGGTGGTCCACCTTCGCCACCGACGCCACCCGGGCGGCCACCCCGTCCTCCTCCTCCGGCGGGAGCAGCGGCTTCTCCGGCGGGTCCGCCGGCGGTGGGGGCGGCGGTGGGGGCGGCGGCAGTTGGTGAGTGCGCCGGCCGGTGCGGGGTAGCCAGCTCCGGTGATCGACGCGCGGCCGGACCGGCAGCACCAGCCCGACCCGCGGCGCTGGCGGGCCCTGACCGTGGTCCTGGTCGCCGGGTTCATGGTGCTGCTGGACGTCAGCATCGTGAACGTCGCGCTGCCCAGCATCGCCGCCGGCATCGGCGCCGACGACAGCGAGCTGCAGTGGGTGGTCAGCGGGTACGCGCTGGCCTTCGGCCTGGTCCTGGTGGCCGGCGGCCGGATCGGCGACGCCCGCGGCCGGCGCCCGGCGCTGCTGACCGGGCTGGCGGTGTTCGTGCTGGCCAGCGCGGCGTGCGGGCTGGCGCAGGACCCGCTGATGCTGATCGTCGCCCGGTTGGTGCAGGGTCTCGGCGGCGGCCTGGTCACCCCGCAGAACTCCGGGCTGATCCAGAACCTGTTCCGCGGCGAGGAGCGCGGCCGGGCGTTCGGCCGGTTCGGCGCGGTGATCGGGATCAGCACCGCGATCGGTCCGCTGCTCGGCGGGCTGCTCATCCAGGTCGGCGGGGACGCGGACGGCTGGCGGTGGATCTTCTTCGTCAACGTGCCGATCGGCATCGCGGCGATGGTGCTGGCGTACCGCACGGTCCCGCACACCCCGCGGCCGCCGGGGGAGCGGACGGACTACGACCCGGTCGGCGCGGTGCTGCTCGGGGCGACCACGGTGCTGGTGCTGCTGCCGTTCGTGGAGAGCCGGTCCTGGACCGGCAACCGGACGTGGGCGCTGCTGGTGCCGGCCGCGCTGCTCGGCACGGCCTTCGTCCGCTGGGAGCGCCGGTACTCCCGGCGCGGCGGCGAGCCGATGGTCGACCTGACCCTGTTCGGGCGCCGCTCCTACACGTACGGGGCGACCCTGGGGCTGGCGTACTTCGCCGGCTTCAGCGCCCTCTTCTTCGTCTACAGCCAGTTCCTGCAGGACGGCGTCGGCTACACCGCGCTGCAGGCCGGGCTGGCGTCCACCCCGTTCGCGATCGGCGCCGCGGTCGCCGCCGGCCTGGGCGGCCGGTTCGTCCACCGGACCGGCCGGGCCCTGGTCGCGGCCGGCCTGGTGCTGGTGCTCGTCGGGCTGCTCGGCGCCTGGCTGGCCATCGGGCTGGTGGACGGCGGCGCCGTCGGCTGGGCGGTCGCCGGGCCGTTCCTGCTCGCCGGGCTGGGCAACGGACTGGTCATCTCGCCCAACCAGACGCTCACCCTGTCCGAGGTGCCGCCGGCCGAGGGCGGGGCGGCCGGCGGGGTGCTGCAGACCGGCCAGCGGATCGGCGCCGCCGCCGGCATCGCCCTGGTCGGCAGCCTCTTCTACGCCCACCTGCCGAACGGCTTCGCCGCCGCGGCCCGGCTCGGGTTCCTCGTCATCATCGGTTTCGTCGCGCTGGCCCTGGTGGTCGCGGTGGTGGACCTGGCGGTCGACCGGAAAATTCGCGAGCGCGCGTCCGTACGGTGAGGGACGTGGACACGCTGTCGCTGACCTGGCGCGCTCTGACCCTCGACGACGCCCCCGCGCTGGCCCGGCTGTGGGCGGCGGCCGAGGCGGCGGACGACACCGGCGAGAACTACGACGCCGACGACGTCGCCGAGGAGCTCGGCGCCCCGTTACTCGACCTGGCCCGGGACACCATCGGGGTGTTCGGCCCGGACGGCGAGTTCGTCGCCTGGGGTGGGCTGCGCGGCGGCCCGGCCCAGATCAGCGACGTGCACCGGGTGTGGGCCGACGGCACGGTGCTGCCGGCCGCCCGCGGCCGCGGCATCGGCCGCGAGCTGCTCGGCCGCCAGCTGGCCCGGGCCCGGGAGCTGCACCTCGAGCGGCACCCGCAGGCCCCCGGCCAGTTCTGCGTGGCCGGGTACGACAAGGTCGAGTCCCGCACGGCGCTGTTCCGCGCGGCCGGCTTCGAGCCCGTCCGCTGGTGGTACGACATGCACCGCGACCTGACCGCCCCGCTGCCGGAGCTGCCGCCGATGCCGGCCGGCCTGCGGCTGGAGCCGTACGCGCCGGAGCGGGACGAGGCGGTCCGGCTGGCCCACGGGGAGGCGTTCGCCGGGCACTGGGGCTCCACGCCGCCGGACCGGGAGCGCTGGGGGCACTGGTACACCGGCGCCCAGGCGTTCCGGCCCGAGCACAGCCTCCTCGTGCTGGCCGGCGACGAGGTCGTCGGCTACCTGCTGACCTACTACTACACCGCCGACCACGAGGCGACCGGCGTCCGGGAGGCCTGGGTCGGCCAGATCGGCGTACGCCCCGCCTGGCGCCGGCGCGGCCTCGGCGTCCAGCTGCTCGGCTCCGCGCTGTCGGTCTTCCGCGACGCCGGGTACGGCCGGGTCGGGCTCAACGTCGACACCGACAACTCCACCGGGGCGCTCGGCCTCTACCAGCGGCTGGGCTTCGAGGTGGCCCGCCCGTCGATCACCTGGGCCACCGCACTGGGGTGATCTCCGGCGCGGGACGGAGTAGACTGGGCGAGTACGCCACACCAGGGGGTGAAAGGTTTCGACTTCGGACGTCGAGACAGGGGAAGCGGGCCGAGGAAGGCAACGATGATCTCGTTAACCACCCGTTGCACACCACAAGCGCCAACATCAGTTCGCGCAACGAGGTCGCCCTCGCCGCTTAAGGTGAGCTAGACCTCCGTCAGTCCGGGAGTGCCTCCGGCCCGGGTCCTGGCGTCAGCGAGGAGGCTCACCCAGGTGACCGGCCACGGGTCGCCTAGGGACAATTCACAGTGGCTGGGCCCGTCGCACCGGCTTGCTTCGATGACCGGTGGGGCCGAGTAGGGACAAGGTGAGCTGCGCCCGGAGAAGCCCTGTCAAACCGCCGGAGGACGCGGGTTCGATTCCCGCCACCTCCACGTACGAACCGGAAGGCCCCGACCCGCGGAACGCGCGGGACCGGGGCCTTCCGTCATGTCGCCGCCCGCCCGGCCCCACGCGCCCGGCCTTACGCGCCGGCCCGGCCCGCGGTGTGACGTCGTGCGGAATCGTCCGTAGCGGCATTCCTGGGACGCTAGGGTCCGGTATGTCCTCGATACAGGATTTCTCGCCCCAGCTGACCACTGCCGCTCAGCTTCAGGTCGACCTGTCCCCGACGCCCGTTCTGGACACCCTGCGTACCGGGGCCGGAACGGTGACGGTCGTCCGGGAAGACCTGCTGCCGGGCGGCACCAAGCAACGCGCCCTGCTGCCCTACCTGAGCGACGCGATGGCCGGGGGCGCCACGTCGTTCGTGTACGCGAGCCCACCCCCGGGGTTCGCCCAGGTCGCCCTGGCCTACGTGGCCCAGCGGCTCGGGGTGGGGTGCGCGGTGTTCTGCGAGCTGGCCCGGGACGGCGGCCTGCACGAGTACTCGCGGCTGGCCCGGTCGCACGGCGCCACCGTCCTGCCGGCCGCGTCGCTCGCCGCCGCGGAGGCGGCCGCCGACGCCCACGCCGCCGCGGAGCCGGACTGCTGCCGCCTCCCGCTCGGCTTCGGTGACGCGCGGTTCATGGCGCACTACCGCACCGCCCTCACCCGGGCCTGGACCCAGATCGTCGAGGAGCTCGGCCACCTCCCGCGCCGCGTCTGGCTCCCGGTGGGCAGCGCGACGCTCGCCACCGTCTTCCGCCAGGTCGTCCCCGTGGAGACCGAGCTGCTCTGCGTGGACGTGCGGGTGCTCGACCGCGACGACGCGCGCCTGCGCCGGCTGTCGGAGCTGCCGGGCGTGGCGGTCCGGCATGCGCCGGAGCGGTTCGACGAGCCGTGCCGGACGCCGGTGCCGATCCCGTCCAACGAGCACTACGACGCCAAGCTCTGGCGCCTGGTCCGGGACCAGGGCGCCGACCGGGACCTCTGGTGGAACGTCGCACGCTGACCTGACCGGCCCGTCCCCTGCCCGCGGCCGACGCGGACAGGGGACGGGCCGCGGCGTCGCGGCGGGTTCCTTCAGATTCGTCAGGAAGATCATCCAAACCTCCCTGTTCGCGTGCTTGCCCCAGGGTCGGTCCGGCCATCAGGCTGCTGCCGGTGTGACCGGTCTTTCACGACCGGTCACCATTGACCACTCAGGAGGCGGTCATGTCAGCACGAGCACAGGTTCCGGGCCCCGGGCCGGTGGCCCTCCGCAGGAGGTCGAGGCCGAGCCTCGCGGCCATCCTGCTCACCGCGTTCGTGGCGCTGATCGGCTCGGTGGCGGTCGTGCCGGCGGCGCCGGCGCAGGCGGTCACCGACCACCCGCTCGACGGCGAGTGGGGGAGCTGGCCCTGGAACTCGGTGAACTTCGTCGGCAGCAACGCCTACCTGCCGAACTACTGCGGCAAGACGCATGCGTTCCGCAGCATCCGGAAGGTCGGCGTCAACCGCTACGTCGGCGAGGTCGCCAAGGCCGTCCAGAGCACCTGCCCGCCGACGACGGTCAGTTGGGAGGCGGTGGACCTGACGATCGCCGCGAGCGGCACCGAGATGCTGGCCAAGACCGCCGGGAGCGCGAGCACGTACATCCGGAAGGGCGGGCTGCAGAAGTGCCCGTCGGTCGGCTCGGTGACCAAGCAGTTCAACAACAGCCTGCTGGAGACCGGGAGCATCTTCAGCGTGCAGTTCAACAACCTCAACTACTGCTACGACTACCGGAACGTCTGGTTCCGGGACGCCCCGCATTACCGCATCTACATCGCGTCCTCCCGCTCGTGGGTCCTGCAGGGAACCTGCAACGGCGCGTCCAAGACCGACACCGGCCTCAAGCTGCCCTCGATCATCGTGACCTGCAACGCGACCTTCTCGAACAAGGGCTCCACCCCCTACACCCCGATGGCCGTGGGGGACACGACCGGGGCCTCGAGGTTCAACATCAACAGCTTCCTGAACTTCGGCTTCGCCTTCGCGAACGGGTTCATCGCCACGGCGGCCCCGGCCGACGTCTCCCGCTACTTCACCCTGCGGCTGTACGCCGACGGCTGCTACAACGTCTCCGGCATCGGTGACAACACCCTGACCTGCCGCTGATCGACGCCCCGGACCCACCGACGGTCCGCGTACGACCCGGAGGCCCCCTTCCCGCGCACGGCGTGGGTCGGGGGCCTTCCGGCCTGCGGCGGGTCCTCCGTGGTGGGCCACTTCCGGCCGGTCAGGGGATCGGGCGGCCCTCGGCGTCGGTGAACAGGTCGCCGATCGGGATCGTGAAGGCGCCGGCCAGCCGCCACAGGCCCAGGACGTTGAGCCCGCGCTGGCCCCGCTCGACCTGGCCGATGAACGTGCGGTGCATCCCGGCGGCCTCGGCCAGCTGCTCCTGCGACCAGCCGCGGCTGACCCGGAGCAGCTTGATCCGCATGCCGAATGCCTTGAGCCGATCCCGGTCCTCGGGACCCGCGGGGGCTTCCGCCGTCTCGTCCTGCTCCATCGTCACCACCGTCCGCTCAGCGTCCCGCAGACCCTAGGGACAGCTCCGCCGTCACTCCACCGCAATGATGCATCATCCCGCCGCACCGTTGCAGCGATGGGTGGTGAGGCCGGTCACCCGGACGGCTGTCCGGACGTCGTGCCCGCAGCAGCCGATCTTGCTCGTACCGATGCAGAGCGGCATCATGGAGCAGTCATCCGACACCGCTTCGCGACCGCGAGGAGTTCGCTGCATGCTGCCCGTCGACCGCTCCCGGCGCAGACCGCGCGCCACCCTGACCGCCGGCGTCCTGGCCGCCGCGCTGGCGGCCGGCTGCACCGGCGGCGGCGACCCGACCGGCGAGGGCGGCGCGCCGGTCGGGATCGGCGACGGCAGCCTGGCCGGCGTCTGCCCGGCCACGGTGGTCGTCCAGACGTCCTGGTTCTCGCAGGTCGAGCACTTCGCGGCGTACCAATTGCTCGGCGCCGGCTACACCGTGGACGCCAAGCGCAAGCGGGTCACCGGGCCGCTGGTCAGCCAGGGCAAGGACACCGGTGTGGACATCGAGATCCGGGCCGGCGGGCCGGCGATCGGCTTCCAGCAGGTCTCCGCCCAGATGTACGCCGACCGCTCGATCATGCTCGGGATGCTGCCGCTGGACGAGGCGATCCAGAATTCCCAGGACCAGCCGGTGACCGGCGTGATCACGCCGTACGACATCGACCCGCTGGTGATCATGTGGGACCCGGAGCGGTACCCGCGGTTCTCGACGGTCGCGGACATCGGGCAGACCGACACCCGGGTGCTGTTCTTCTCCGGCGAGCGGACCTACATCGACTACCTGCTCGGCACCGGCCAGCTGCGGCAGTCCCAGGTGGACGGCTCGTACGACGGCTCGCCGGACCGGATGGCCGCCAGCCGCGGGGCGATCGCGGTGCAGGGCTTCGCCACCAGCGAGCCGTGGAAGTGGCAGCACGAGGTCCCGGCCTGGGGCAGGCCGCTGGCGTACGCGCTGGTCTCCGACTCCGGCTATCCGAACTACCGCAACCTGCTGGCGATCCGGGCGGGGGAGAAGGCCGAGCTGGCCGGCTGCCTGCGCCGGCTGGTGCCGATGCTGCAGCAGGCCACCGTGGACTTCATGACCGCCCCGGAGCCGCTGATCCGGACCGTGCTGTCCATCGTGGACGCGACGAGGCAGGCGTACACCGACTCGGTGGACCGGTCCCGGCACGCCGTCGACGTGATGCGGGACGAGGGGCTGGTCACCAACGGGCGCACGCCGATGATCGGCGACTTCGACCTCGCCCCGGGCGGCCGGGTGGCCCGGCTGCTCGCCATCGACGTGCCGATCTTCCAGGGGCAGCGCAAGAAGCTCCGGCCCGGCCTGGCGCCGGCGGACATCGCGACGAACGAGTTCCTCGACCCGACGCTCGGGCTGCCGGCCCGATGAGGGACCCGCAGTCCTTCGACCACCTGGCCGCGCGGTACGACCGGCTCGCGGAGCTGCTCGGCGCCGAGCTGCGGGCCTGGCTGCTGTTCCACCTGCCGCCGCGCGCCGACCGGGCCGTCGACCTCGGTTGCGGCACCGGTGTGCACACCGAGCTGCTGGCCGGGCGGTGCGACGAGGTGCTGGCCGTGGACCTGTCCGCCCCGATGCTGGAGCACGCCCGCCGGCGCCGGCCGCACCGGGGCGTGCGCTGGGAGCGGCGCGACCTGCGGGACGTGACGCCGCGGGAGGACGGGCGGTTCGACGTGGTGTTCTCGGCGTACACGCTGCACCACGTGCCGGACCCGGACACCGCGCTGCACCGGATGCGGTCGCTGGTGCGCCCGGGCGGCCGGGTGCTGCTGGTCGACCTGGTGGACGGGCGCGGGTCGCCGCCGCGGGGCTGGCTGCGGGCCGAGGCGTGGCGGACGTTCCGCGGGGACCTGCGGCGGCGACCGGTCGCCGAGGCGGTCGAGCTGCTCCGGCTGCAGCTGGACCCGGACTGGCTCGACCACCAGAGCACCGACCGGCTGCGGTCGGCCGAGGACTGGGACGCGCACGCCCGGGCGGTGTTCCCCGGCGCCTCGATCGTCCCGCTGCACCGGGCGCACGCGCTGGCCTGGACCGCCGGCCCCTGACCCCGGCCGGCACGGCTTTACGCGTACGGCACCGGACCCGCCTAAGGTCCCGCGCGTGGGAAGGCACGCGGAACCAGATGGCGCCGGGGCGGCCGGGTCCGGCGACGTGGACCCGGCCGCCGTCGTCCCCGGTCCCCGCCGGACCCGGCACCGCCGGTCGGCGTCCGGTCCGGCCGACGTGCTCGCCGGGCACGGGCACACGCACGGCGTGCACGGCAAGGGCGGTGCCGACCGACGCGGCCGGCTGCTGCTGGCGGCGCTCCTGGTGCCGTTCGCCGTGGCCACCGTGCTCGGCCTGATCCTGCTGTGGCCGGGGGACCGGGACTACCCGGTGCCGCCGCAGTACCAGGCCCCGGGCGGCGGGGCGGCGGCGTTCGTCACCGGCGAGGTGGTCGCGGCCGAGCGTGGGCCGTGCTCGGCCGACCAGGACCGGACCTGCCTGTCCTCCCGGGTCGAGCTGGAGGACCGCAACACCACCCGGCTGGAGTACGGCGAGGGCCCCGGCGTCCCGCGCCTCGCCGTCGGCGACCGGGTCCGGCTGGCCAAGACCACCGACCCGCAGACCGGCGCCCTCGCCTACGTGTACGACGACCAGGTCCGGGACCGGCCGCTGGCCCTGCTCGCGCTGGCCTTCGCGGTCGCCGTGGTCGCGGTGGCCCGGTGGCGTGGGCTGGCCGCGCTGGTCGGCCTCGGGGTCGCGTACGGCGTGCTGGTGCTGTTCGTGCTGCCCGCGCTGCTGGCCGGGGAGGCGGCGCTGGCGGTCGGCCTCACCGCCAGTTCGGCGATCCTGTTCGCGGTGCTCTACCTGGCGCACGGCCCCTCGGCCCGCACGTCGGCCGCGCTGGCCGGCACCCTGCTCAGCCTGGTCCTCACCGCGCTGCTGGCGACCGCGGCCACCGGGGCGGCCCGGATCACCGGGCTGACCTCGGAGGTGCTGCCGACCGTGCAGGCCTCGGCGCCGGAGGTGTCGGTGTCCGGGCTGGTCCTCTGCGGCATCGTCATCGGCGCCCTCGGGGTGCTCAACGACGTCACCGTCACCCAGGCCTCGGCGGTGTGGGAGCTGGCCGCGGCGGACGCCCGGGCGACCCGGCGCCGGCTGTTCTCCGCCGGCATGCGGATCGGCCGGGACCACATCGCCTCCAGCGTCTACACCCTGGTCCTGGCGTACGCCGGCTCGGCGATCCCGGTGCTGCTGCTGGTCAGCCTCTCCGGCCGGTCGGTGCACGACATCGCCACCGGCAACGACATCGCCGAGGAGCTGCTGCGCGGCCTGGTGGGCGGGATCGGGCTGGTCGCCTCGGTACCGATCACCACCGCGCTGGCCGCCGCCGTGGTGGCCGGCCGGCGGGCGCGTTAATGACAACGGTTTTCAACTCCGCTAGGATCGGTCCCGTGAGACCCTCCCTCGCCGCCCTGACCGTCGCGGCCGTCCTCGCCACCGCGGCCTGCGGGTCCGACTCCGGGACCGAGCCCGCCGGCGGGAGCACCGCCCTCGACGTCGTCGCCACCACCCCGGTCGTCGCCGACTTCGCCCGGGCCGTGGGCGGCGACCGGATCACCGTGCGCCAGCTCATCAAGCCCGGCGTCGACCCGCACGACTACGAGCCGTCCCCGGCCGACGTGCAGGCCGTGGCGGACGCGGACGTGCTGGTCCGCAACGGCGTCGGCCTGGATGCCTGGCTGGACGACACGGTGACCGCGGCCGGGTTCGCCGGCCCCGTGGTCGACACCAGCACGGGCGTCCCGCTGCGCGAGGGCGGCCACGAGGAGGAGGGTCACGAGGAGGAGGGCGGCGAGGCCCGCGAGGGCGAGGGGGCCCACGAGGAGGCCGACCCGCACATCTGGCACGACCCGACCAACGCCGCGATCATGGTCGGCGGCATCGAGAAGGCGCTGGCCGAGCGGGACCCGGACGGCCGGGCCACCTACCGGGCCAACGCGACCGCGTACCGGGCCGAGCTGACGAAGCTGGACACCGAGACCAAGGCCAAGATCGCCAGCATCCCGGCCGAGCGCCGCAAGCTGGTCACCAACCATGACGCGCTCGGCTACTACTGCGCCCGGTACGGTCTGGACTTCGTCGGGTCGATCATCCCCAGCTTCGACAGCGCCGCCGAGCTGTCCGGCAAGGAGCTGGCCGACCTGGCGGGCAAGATCCGGCAGACCGGCGTCAAGGCCGTCTTCTCCGAGGCGTCGCTGCCGCCGCGGACGGCCGAGACGGTCGCGAGGGAGGCGGGGGTCGAGGTGGTCGGGGGCGAGGACGCGCTGTTCGCCGACGGGCTCGGCCCCGAGGGCTCGCCGGGCGGCACCTACCTGGGTGCCGAGCGGCACAACACCGACACGATCGTGAGAGCACTGGGTGGGCGTGTCTGACGAGGTCCTGCTCCGCTTCGACGCGGCGTCCCTGGCCTACGGCCGGGCCCGCGTGGTCACCGACGTCACCGGTGAGGTCCGCGCCGGGCAGGCGGTCGCCCTGATCGGCCCGAACGGGGCCGGCAAGTCCACCCTGCTGCGCGCGGTGCTCGGGCTGGTCGACGTGGTCGGCGGCCGGATCGAGGTGCTCGGCCGGGCGCCGGTGCGGGCCCGCCGGGACGTGGCGTACGTGCCGCAGGTGGACACCCTGGACGCCCAGTTCCCGGTGTCGGTCGGCCAGGTCGTGCTGATGGGCCGCTACCGCGAGGTGGGCTGGCTGCGCCGGCCCGGCGCCGCGGACCGGGCCGTCGCGGCCGCGGCGCTGGCCGCGGTCGGGCTGGCCGACCGGACCCGGGACCGGTTCGGCACCCTGTCCGGGGGGCAGCGGCAGCGGGTGCTGCTGGCCCGGGCCATCGCCCAGCGGCCGCGGCTGCTGCTGCTGGACGAGCCGTTCAACGGCGTGGACGCGGTCAGCCAGCAGGCCCTGCTGGACGCGCTGGACGGGCTGCGCCGGGACGGTGCCGCGGTGGTGATCTCCACCCACGACCTGGCGCTGGCCCACGTGGCCTGCGACGAGGTGTGCCTGCTCAACCGGCACCAGGTCGCGTTCGGCCCGACCGGGGCGACGCTGACCCCGGAGCTGCTGCGGGCCGCGTACGGCGGTCAGGCGCTGGAGCTGCGCGGCGACGACCCGACCGACGCGGTCATCGTGGCCCGGTGATCTCCTACCTGCTCGACCCGTTCGACAGCCCGTTCATGCAGCGGGCGCTGGTCCAGGCGCTGCTGCTGGCGGTCATCGGCGCGGTGGTGAGCGTGTTCGTGGTGCTGCGCCGGCTGGCGTTCGTCTCCGACGTGCTCACCCACACCGTCTTCCCCGGCGTGGTGCTCGGCTTCCTGGTCGCCGGGGACGGCGGGATCGTCTGGGGCGCGCTGCTGTTCGCGGTGCTGTCGGCGGCGCTGATCACCCTGCTCTCGGCCCGGGCCGCGGTCACCGAGGACGCCTCGATGGCGATCGTGCTGACCGGCTTCTTCGCGGTCGGGGTGATCCTGGTGTCCCGGCGGTCCAGCTACACCGCCGACCTCACGGCATTCCTGTTCGGCCGGATCCTCACCGTGGACACCGGCCAGATCGTGACCACCGCGGTGCTCGGCGGGGTGGTGCTGCTCACCCTGGGGCTGCTCGGCAAGGAGCTGGTGTTCCGGGCGTTCGACCCGACCGGGGCCGAGGCCCGCGGCTACCGGGTGCTGGTGCTGGACCTGGTGCTCAACCTGGCGGTGGCCCTGGTCGTGGTGGCCGCGGTCCGGGCCGTCGGGACCGTGCTGGTGATCGCGCTGCTGGTGGTGCCGGGCGCCGCCGGGCGCCTGCTGTCCGACCGGCTGGCCGGCATCCTGGTCGCCGCGGTCGGCGTCGCCGCGCTGGCCGGCTGGCTGGGGCTGGTCGCCTCCTGGCAGGCCTCGGTCAACCACGGCGTCCGGCTGGCCTCCGGCGCGACCGTGGTGCTGGTCCTGGTCGTGCTCTACGCCCTCGCGGCCGCCGTCGCCGCCGTCCGCTCCCGCCGGCCGGCCGCGGTGCCGCAGGCGGTCCGGTGAGCCTGTTCGCCGACCCGTACGCCCGCCGCGCGCTGGTGATGGCGCTGCTGGTCGGGGCGCTGTGCGGGCTGGTCGGCGTGCACGTGGTGCTCCGCCGGCTGTCGTTCTTCACGATGGCGATGACGCACGCGACGTTCCCCGGCGTGGTGCTGGCCGCGATCGTCGGGGTGGACCTGCTGCTGGGGTCCGGGCTGTTCGGGATCCTGGTGGTCCTCGGGGTGAGCTGGCTGTCCCAGCGGCCGCGCAGCGACCCGGCGGCCGCGGTCGGGGTGGTGCTCTCGGCCGGGTTCGCGCTCGGCGTCGTGCTGCTGTCGGCCCGGTCCGGGTTCACCCGGGACCTCTCCGGCTACCTCGTCGGCTCCATCGTGACCGTGCAGCGGGCCGACCTGGTGAAGACGGCGGTCGTGCTGGTGGTGGTCGCCCTGGTGCTGGCGGCGGTGGGCAAGGAGCTGGTGTTCGGGGCGTTCGACCGGGCCGGGCTGGTGGCCGCCGGCTACCCGGCCGGCCGGCTGGACCTGCTGCTCCTGCTGCTGATCGAGCTGACCGTCGTGACCGCGGTGCCGGCCGTCGGCACGATCCAGGCGGTCGCGCTGGTCGTGGCCCCGGCCGCGGCGGCCCGGCTGTGGTGCGAGCGGATCGGCCCGACGACCGCGCTGGCGGTGGCCCTGGGCATGGCCAGCGGCGTGCTCGGGCTGGCGGTCTCCCAGACGTACGAGGTCGCGGCGGGGGCGGCGATCGTGCTGGCCGCGTGCGGGTTCTTCGTGCTGTCGGTGGTGGCCGCCCCACTGGTCCACCGCCCGGTCCTAGGCTGGCGGGGATGACCGAGCAGAGAGGGCGGGCCACCCGGCAGGCCGCCGCGGTGCGCGAGGCGCTGGCCCGGCGGGACGGCTTCACCAGCGCCCAGGACCTGCACGCCGAGCTGCGGGGCAGCGGCGCCACCGTCGGGCTGACCACGGTCTACCGGCACCTGCAGGCGCTGGCCGACGCCGGTGCGGTGGACGTGCTGCGCACCCCGGACGGCGAGTCCGTCTACCGGATCTGCGGCACCGGGCACCACCACCACCTGGTCTGCCGGGTCTGCGGGCGGACGGTGGAGGTCGAGGGGCGCGCGGTGGAGCGGTGGACCCGGCAGGTCGCCGAGGCCGAGGGCGTCGTCGACGTCGACCACACGGTCGAGATCGTCGGCACCTGCGCCGCCTGCGTCAGCCCACCACCGCCGAGCTGACCACCCGCCGGGATCCCGCGGACGCCGCCCGACCTACCCCACCGCGCCCGCGGCGGGCCGATCGAGCTCTTCCCAGGCCGCCTCGGTGCCGGCGTGGCCGATCCGGACCACCAGGACCAGGGTCACCGTGGCGGCGACGAGGGTCAGCACCGCGGCCAGCGCCGCGACCGGCCG
>CADCTP010000093.1 GCA_902805565.1 uncultured Mycobacteriales bacterium | reverse complement strand
GCCCGGCTTCACGGGCGGGTAACCGCAGGGGGCAGGACGGAGGGGACGGCCCGCGGGCCGGCCCCTCCGCCGGCCGCGGTCCCGGGCCGGCCCGGGACCGCGGCTCGCCGCCGCCGGTGACCCCCGCCGCCGGCGACCCAGCCGCCGGCCGGCGCGGTGCACGTCGCGCGCCGGCCCGCGGATGTGGCAGGCTCGGAGCCGATGTCGACCCTCGTCGAGCTGCTGCACGAGCACACGGACCTGCCGGCCGAGGACGTCGCACACCTGCAGCGGCTCGTCGGCGAGTGGCAGCTGCTGTCGGACCTGTCCTTCGCCGACCTGCTGCTGTGGGTGCCGCTGGGTGGCGGCGAGTTCCTGTGCGTGGCGCAGGTCCGGCCCACGACGGCGCCGACGGCGTACCAGGACGACCACGTGGGGCGGCGGCAGCACGGGCCGGACGCGACCCCGCAGGTCGTCGCGTACCGGGACGGGCGGATCTTCCGGGAGGCCGACCCGGAGTGGGACGGCGCGGTGGCGGTCCGCCGGGAGGGCATCCCGGTCCGGCGGCAGCGCGGCGGCGACCCGGTCGCGGTGGTCGGCCGGGACACCAACCTGGTCGCCACCCGCGGCCCGTCGAAGCTGGAGATCGCCTACCTCGGCGCCGCGAACGACCTGTGCCGCATGATCGCCGAGGGCACCTTCCCGGCGCCCGGCCCGGCCGAGGTGGACACCGGCCCGCGCGCGGGCGACGGGCTGATCCGGCTGGACACCGCCGGCCGGGTCGTCTACGCCAGCCCGAACGCGCAGTCGGCGTACCGGCGGCTCGGCGTCACCGGCGACCTGCTCGACGCCGAGCTGGCCCCGCTGACCCGGCGGCTGTCCCGGGACGCGCTGGAGGGCGGCGAGATCGCCGGCCGGATCCGGTCGGCGCTGGCCGGTGAGGCGCGGCCGCGGATGGAGGTCGAGGCCCGCGGCGCGATCGTGCTGTTCCGGGTGCTCCCGCTGCACCCCGAGGGCGAGGCGGGCGGCGCGCTGGTGCTGGTCGGCGACGTGACCGAGGTCCGCAACCGGGACCGCCAGCTGGTCAGCAAGGACGCCACCATCCGGGAGATCCACCACCGGGTGAAGAACAACCTGCAGACCGTCGCCGCGCTGCTGCGGCTGCAGGCCCGCCGGGTCGAGTCGGCCGACGCGCGGACCGCGCTGGAGGAGTCCGTACGGCGGGTGGCCTCGATCGCGATGGTGCACGAGACGCTGGCGGTGTCCCTGGACGAGCGGGTCGACTTCGACAACGTCGTCGACCGGCTGCTCGGGTCGCTCGGCGACGTGGCCGGCGCCGGCACCCGGGTCCGGCTGCAGCGCACCGGGTCCTTCGGCATCCTGGTCGCCGACGTGGCGACGCCGCTGGTGATGGTGCTGACCGAGGTCGTGCAGAACGCGGTGGAGCACGGGTTCCCGGACACCGCGGTCGGCACGGTCAACGTGACCGCGCGCCGGCACGGCCGGCGGATGACGGTGCTGGTGTCCGACGACGGGGCCGGGCTGCCGGCGGACTTCTCGCTGGAGGCCAGCGACCGGCTCGGGCTGCAGATCGTCCGCACCCTGGTGACCTCGGAGCTGGAGGGCTCGATCGAGGTGCGCCCGCGGACGGGCTACCGCGGCACCGAGGCCGTCCTCGACGTCCCGCTCACCCGCCGTCGCTGACCGGCCCGGGGACCCGGCCGGAGGAACGGCAACGGCCCGGCGCGGGAAGCGCCGGGCCGTTCACGCTGCGTGCCGTCAGGCCATTCGGGCGCGAGCGGCGCGCGCGCCGCGACGCTTGAGGGCCCGACGCTCGTCCTCGCCCATCCCGCCCCAGATGCCGGCGTCCTGACCGGACTCGAGAGCCCAGCTCAGGCACTCGTCGGTCACCGGGCATCGGCGGCAGACGACCTTGGCCTGCTCCAGCTGCACGATCGCCGGACCCGTGTTCCCGATGGGGAAGAAGAGCTCCGGGTCCTCGTCGCGGCAGAGCGCTCGGTGGCGCCAGTCCATTGCTAAACCTTCCTCGTATCGCATGTCGGTCGCGATCCGTACCCGCACTGGCACGTACGAACCGAATCCCCCGCTTGTGAATTCTTTCACGAGCAGCGCCGGTGTCAAGCCTGTTCTCGGTCACCGCGTCATACCCGTGAGTGACATCACCCGTCTTGCGGTGACCCGGAGTAGCCTTCCAGCCCGAACGCGACCACACAATGCTCTCTTCGGGGGTAATTTTCCGGCCGTCCCCCAGAGCCGCTGTCACGCCTCGCGGTCAGACTATGACCCGCAGGACGTCGGGAACCGCCCGGAACCGCACCGAGTCACGCTCGCCGAGCCAGTCGCCGTCCACCTGGAGGGCGATCGGCCGGCTGGCACGGAGGGTGAACTCCGTCAGATCGTGCACTCTGAGCAACCGGCGGCTGCGCAGCGGGGTCGTCCCCATCAGCGCCCGGCGAACGTAGCGCAGGGTGAACAGGGTCCGCATCGTGCGGGGGGCGAAAAGATCCAACCCGGTCTCGAACGACGCCTCCGGGCTGGGCTGGACCTGCCGGTCCCCGAGGTACGTCCACGGCGCGGTGTTGGTGATCAGCGCGAAGTGCAGCCCGTCGACCGGGTCGTGGCCCGGCCGCTCCAGGGTCAGCGCCGGGTGCCGCCGGTCGGAGGTGAAGAACTGGGCGACCGCGGCCCGGATGAACCGGGAGTGCGAGGTCGGCTCGCCGGCCCGCCGGCGCCGCTCGATCCGGTGCACCACGTCGGCGTCGAAGCCCAGCCCGGCGTTGAAGGTGAACCACCGGTCGTCGGCCCGGCCCAGCCCGACCGTGCGGCTGTGCCCCGAGCGCAGCGCCTCCAGGATCGCGCCGGTCGCGTCGATCGGGTGCGCCGGCATCCCCAGCGCCCGGCTGAACACGTTCGTCGACCCGCCGGGCACCACCGCCAGCGCCGGCAGCCGGTCGTGCACCCCGTCGGTGAGCAGCCCGTTGACGACCTCGTTGACCGTGCCGTCCCCGCCGAGGGCGACGACCACGTCCGTCCCCTCCCGCATCGCCCGGACGGCGAGCGCGGCCGCGTGCCCGCGGTGGCTGGTCTCGGCCACGTCGACCTTCAGCTCGCTGGCCAGCGCGCGGACCAGCACGTCGCGGCTGCGCGCGGTGGTCGTGGTGGCAGCGGGGTTGACCACGAGGAGGGCGCGCACGATCTGCAGGTTATCCGCGCTATAGGGTGATCAACCGTGGCAGAGGCACAGCCCACACGGGCACCGGGTCCGGTGCTGGCCGCCGCGGCCGTCGTCGCGGTCGAGGGAGCGGCGCTGATCGGGCTCGCCCTGCTCGACGTGGGGCTCACCGCGTTCGCGGACGCGGGCAGCGTCCCGCTGGCGTTGAGCACCGCGCTGCTGCTGGCCGTCTTCGGCGGGATCCTGCTGCTGCTGGCCCGCGGGCTGCGCGGCCTGCGGCCCGCCGCCCGCTCGCCGGTGGTCGCCTTCCAGCTCCTCGCGCTGCCCGTCGGCTGGACGCTGATCAGCGACAACGGGCGGCCCGAGCTGGGGCTGCCGGTCCTGGTGCTGGCCGTGTCGGTGCTGGTGCTGCTGTTCGGCACGGCCGCCGCCCGGGACGCGCTGACCCGGGAACGGCCGCCCGAGGACTAGTCGTCCTGGGTGAGCCGCTCCCGCAGCTGCGCCAGCGTCCGGGCCAGCAGCCGGGACACGTGCATCTGGGAGATGCCCAGCTCCGCGGCGATCTGGGACTGGGTCAGGTTGCCGAAGAAGCGCAGCATGAGGATCCGGCGCTCGCGGGGCGGCAGCGAGTCCAGCAGCGGCTTGATCGACTCGCGGTACTCCACGCCCTCCAGTGAGAGGTCCTCGGCGCCGAGGGTGTCGGCGACGGACAGCCCGCCCTCGCCGTCGGAGGCCTCGATCGAGACCGCGGTGTACGCGTTCGCCGACTCCAGGCCCTCCAGCACCTCCTCCTCGCCGATCTTCAGGTGCGCGGCGAGCTCGGCGACCGTGGGGGAGCGGTTGAGGTTCTGGGTGAGGTCCGAGGTGGCCGAGGACAGCGAGGCCCGCAGCTCCTGCAGCCGGCGCGGCACCCGGACCGTCCAGCCCTTGTCCCGGAAGTGCCGCTTGATCTCGCCGACCACGGTCGGCGTCGCGTAGGTGGAGAACTCCACGCCGCGCTCGGTGTCGAACCGGTCGACCGCCTTGATCAGCCCGATGGTGCCGACCTGGATCAGGTCGTCCAGCGGCTCGCCGCGGCCGGCGAACCGGCGGGCGAGGTACTCGACCAGCGGCAGGTGCATCTCGACGAGCCGGTCGCGGATCCGCTGCCGCTTCAGGTCGCCCTCGGGCAGGTCGGCGAAGAGGACGAACAGCTCCCGGGCGATCTCCCGGTCCGTACGGGCCGGGTCGTCGCCGTGGGTGGCCAGGCTGCGCGCGCTCACGCCTGTCCGCCGCGCTTGGTGAGGGTCACCGAGACGGTCCCGTTCCCGTCCACCGCGGTGTCCACGTCACCGGCCAGCGCGGTGAGCACCGTCCAGGCGAACGTGTTGCGCTTCGGCACCCGGCCGGTCCGGCTCGGCACCGTGACGGTGACCGCCAGCGACCGGTCGGCCAGCGAGAAGTAGCACGTCATGGAGGCGTCCGGGACGGCGTCCGGCAGCAGCAGCGCGCACGCCTCGTCCACCGCGATGCGGAGGTCCTCGATCTCGTCGAGGGTGAAGTCCAGCCGGGCGGCGAGGCCCGCGGTCGCCGTCCGCAGCACCGACAGGTACGCCCCGTCGGCGGGCAGGCGCAGCTCCACCACGTCGTCACTCCGGGTGGTGGCGGCCGCGCCCCCGGCCCCTGCGTCCTCGATCACCTGCGGTGCCCCTCCCGTCGCCCACCCGGAACGGGTGGGGGTTTCCGGCGCAGGGTAACCAGGTCAGCCGGGGTCGCGCTCAGCGGGGTTGGGCACGTTCCAGCGGTGCACCGCCGGCCGGCCGTGCTCGCTGCCGAGCAGGCACGGACTGGCCGGCCCGAGCACGAACATCGCCCCGGCCTCGACCGGCAGCCCCAGCCACCGGGCGGCCAGCACCCGGCTGAAGTGGCCGTGCCCCACGGTGACCACCGGACCGGTCGCCAGCGCCGCCCGGACCCGGTCCAGCACCCGGTCGGCGCGGGCACCGACCTGCTCGGCGGTCTCCCCGCCGGGGGTGTGGCCGGTCCAGACCGTCCAGTCCGGGTCCGTGGTGCGGATCTGCGGGGTGGTGACGCCCTCGTACTCGCCGTACGCCCACTCGGCGAGGTCGTCGAGGACCTCGACCGTGCAGGACTCGGTCAGCCCGGCCAGCTCGGCGGTGCGGCGGGCCCGGGACCGGGGGCTGGTGAACACGGTGGCCGGGCAGACGCCGGCCAGCAGCGGGGTCAGCGCCCGCGCCTGCCGTTCGCCCATCGCGGTGAGCGGGACGTCGGTGACGCTGGTGTGCCGGCCGCTGCGGGACCACTCGGTCTCGCCGTGCCGGACCACGCACAGCTCGCCGGGCGCGGGTGCGGCCGGCACCGGATCGGTGCCGGCCGCGTCGAGGAGACTCATCTGACGGGCATACCCGTCAGGCCTGCTTCGTCTCCCAGAAGATCTTGTCGATCTCCGCGATCTGGTCGAGGAGGGTCTGGGCCTCGGCCGGGTCGACCTTGCCCTTGCCGCCGGCCGCGCCGGCCTGCTTGGTCGCCTTGTTGAACAGCTCGTGCAGCTGCGGGTACTTCTCGAAGTGCGGGGGCTTGAAGTAGTCGGTCCACAGCACCCACAGGTGGTGCTTGACCAGCTCCGCGCGCTGCTCCTTGATGATCAGGGCCCGGGTCCGGAAGACCGGGTCCTCGTTCTGCTGGTACTTCTCCATGATCGCCTTGACCGACTCCGCCTCGATCCGTGCCTGTGCGGGGTCGTAGACCCCGCAGGGCAGGTCGCAGTGCGCGTGCGCGACGGTGCGAGGCGCGAGAAGCCGGGACAACCGCATCGGGTGAACCTCCGAGATCGCTGCCATGATCGTGCCGTGTCGACCCTACTCCGCCGGCCGCTCCAGCGGGTCCTGGTCGCCGGCCCGTCGATGGTGCCGACGCTGCGGCACGGCGACGCGCTGGTGGTCCGGCGCGGGGGCCGGATCCGCCCGGGGGACCTGGTCATCGCCCGGTTCCCGGCGGGGCCGGACCTGCTGGTGGTCAAGCGCGCGGTCCGCCCGGTCGGCGACGGCTGGTGGATCGAGGGCGACAACCCGCTGGTCACCGACGACAGCCGCGCGTACGGCCCGGCCGAGGTCCTCGGCCGGGTCCTGTTCCGCTACCGCGCGGCCCGCCGCTGACGCCTCAGCGCAGCGCGGCGTAGAACGCCCGGCACTCCTCGTACGTGGGGAGCAGGCCGGCGTCCGCGGCCTCGGCCAGCGTCGGGGCGGCGGTGTCCTTCGCCGACAGCAGCGGCGTGAGGTCGGTCGGGATCGGCAGCGCCAGCGCCGGGTCGAGCGGGTTCACGCCCTTCTCCCGGGCCGGGTCGTAGCCGGTGGAGCACAGGTAGGACAGCACCGTGTCCTCCTCCAGCGCGACCGCGCAGTGGCCCAGCCCCTCGGACAGGAAGACCGCCCGGAAGTCCCGGTCGTCCAGCCGGACCGCGTCGTACCGGCCGAAGGTGGGGGAGCCCAGCCGGATGTCGACCACGATGTCCAGCACCGCGCCGCGCGGGACGTAGACGTACTTGGCCTGGCCGGGGGGCAGCAGCGCGAAGTGCAGGCCGCGCACCGCGCCCCGCCGGGAGGCGCTGTGGTTGGTCTGCGCGACGTGCAGCGGGCGGCCGACCGCCTCGGCCAGCGCGTCGCCGCGGAACGGGTTGACGAACAGCCCCCGGTCGTCCGGGAAGACGTCCGTGCTGATCTCGTAGGCATCGGGGATCGACAGCTCGCGCACCTTCACGTGGCAAAAGTAACAGCGTCGCGGAGATGTCCCCGTGGCACACTTCGAGCACCCGCTGCACCCCGCACGTCATCGGGAGATCCCCGGCGCGCCCCCTCATTCCTCCCTGATTGGACGAGCCGTGAGCGAACCCGACACCCTCTTCAGCGACCCCGTCTTCGCCCTGCACGAGGGCGGGAAGCTCGCCGTGGCGAGCACCTCCCCGCTGCGGGACGCGGCCGACCTGTCCCTGGCGTACACGCCGGGCGTGGCCCGGGTCTGCACCGCCATCGCCGCGGACCCGGCGCTGGTCGCCCGCTTCACCTGGACCAGCCGGTTGGTGGCGGTGGTCACCGACGGCACCGCGGTGCTGGGGCTGGGCGACATCGGGCCGGCCGCCTCGCTGCCGGTGATGGAGGGCAAGGCCTGCCTGTTCAAGGAGTTCGGCGGGCTGGACGCGGTGCCGATCGCGCTGGACACCACCGACGTCGACGAGATCGTCGAGACCGTCGCCCGGCTCGCGCCGTCCTTCGGCGGGATCAACCTGGAGGACATCAGCGCACCGCGCTGCTTCGAGATCGAGGACCGGCTGCGGGACCGGCTGGACATCCCGGTCTTCCACGACGACCAGCACGGCACCGCGATCGTGGTGCTGGCCGCGCTGCGCAACGCCGCCACGCTGACCGGTCGCACCCTCGGCGACCTGCGGGTCGTGGTCTCCGGGGCCGGCGCGGCCGGGGTCGCCTGCACCAGGATGCTGCTGGCCGCCGGGGTGGGCGACATCGCGGTGGCCGACTCGCGCGGCATCGTGCACGTGGACCGGACCGGCCTGACGCCGGTGAAGACCGCGCTCGCCGCCAGCACCAACAAGGCCGCGCACGCCGGCACCCTGATCGACGCGCTGGCCGGGGCGGACGTGTTCCTCGGGCTGTCGGCCGGCAAGGTGCCGGAGGAGGCGGTGGCCGAGATGGCCCCGGACGGGATCGTGTTCGCGCTGGCCAACCCGGACCCGGAGGTGCACCCGGAGGTGGCCTCGAGGTACGCGGCGGTCGTCGCCACCGGGCGCAGCGACTTCCCGAACCAGATCAACAACGTGCTGGCCTTCCCCGGGGTGTTCGCCGGCGCGTTCGACGCCCGGGCCACCGCGATCACCGAGGGGATGAAGCTGGCCGCCGCCGACGCGCTGGCCGCGGTCGTCGCCGGGGAGCTGCGGGCGGACCGGATCGTGCCCAGCCCGTTCGACCGGCGGGTCGCCCCGGCGGTGGCGGCCGCGGTGGCCGCGGCCGCCCGGGCCGAGGGCGTGGCCCGGGCCTGAGGCCCCGCAGCCGCGGCATTGGTCCGCGGTGCTCCCGGCGCCCGCGGGTGCCCGCCCGGGGCGGAACCGGCGCGGTCCCGGGACGGATCTGCCGCTGGGGCATACCTGATCCCGTCACTGTTTCGTTGCGGAGGATGAACGTACAGTGATATCGGCGGTGTCGACTCCCCCCGACG
>CADCTP010000092.1 GCA_902805565.1 uncultured Mycobacteriales bacterium | reverse complement strand
CGCCCAGGCGCACCGGCTGCTGGCCGCGGACGCGCCGGGCCTCGACCCGGCCGACGTCGGGCACACCCTCGCCGCCGGCCGGGCCGTGTTCGCGCACCGGGCGGTCGTCGTGGGCGCGGACGCCGACGAGCTGCGCCGGGGCCTGGCGCACCTGGCGGGCGAGGAGCCCCCGGACCCCGGCATCGTCCCGCGGGGCGTGGCCGACCGGGTCCGCCGGCCCGTGTTCGTCTTCCCCGGCCAGGGGGCGCAGTGGGCCGGGATGGCCACCGAGCTGCTCGAGAGCTCCCCGGTCTTCGCCCGGTCCATGGCGGCCTGCGCGGACGCGCTCGCGCCGTACGTGGACTGGTCGCTCGACGAGGTGCTCCGGGCCCCGGCCGAGGCCGGCCGGCTGGAGCGCGACGACGTGGTCCAGCCCGCGCTCTGGGCGGTGCTGGTGTCGCTCGCGCAGCTGTGGCGCTCCTTCGGGGTGGAACCGGCCGCGGTCGTCGGCCACTCGCAGGGCGAGATGGCCGCGGCGTGCGTGGCCGGCGCCCTGTCGCTGGCCGACGCCGCCGCGCTGGTCGCGCTGCGCAGCCAGGCCCTGCCCGGGATCACCGCACGCGGCGGGATGCTGTCGGTCGCGCTGCCGGTGGACCGGGTCTCCGACCTGCTCGCCGGCTTCCCCGGGCGGCTGTCGGTGGCCGGGGTCAACAGCCCGGTGGCGACGGTCGTCGCCGGTGACGAGGACGCACTGGACGAACTACGGCTCCGGTGCGAGGCGGACGGCGTCCGGGCGCGGCGCGTACCGATCAACTACGCCTCCCACTCACCGCACGTCGAGGCGATCGAGGACCGGCTCGGTGAGCTGCTCGCCGGGATCGTCCCGGGCCCGGCCGGCATCCCCTTCTACTCCACGGTGACGGCCGGCCCGCTCGACGGCGGGGAGCTGGACGCCCGGTACTGGTACCGCAACCTCCGGGAACCCGTCCGGTTCGAGGAGACGGTGCGCGCGCTGGCCGACGACGGCCACGACGCCTTCCTCGAGATGAGCCCGCACCCGGTCCTGACGGCGGCCGTCCGGACGACGCTGGGCGACGACGTGGCCGTGCTCGGGTCCCTGCGCCGCCACGACGGCGGCCCGCGGCGGATGCTCACGTCGCTGGCGGAAGCGTTCGCCGACGGGGTGGCCGTGGACTGGCGGGCCGCGTTCGCCGGCCTCGACGCCCGGCACGCCGACCTGCCGACGTACCCGTTCCAGCGGCGCCGGCACTGGCTGGCGGCCCCGACCGCGGGGGACGTCTCGACCCTCGGGCTCGCCGCCGCCGGGCACCTGCTGCTGGCTGCGGAGACCTCGGTGGCCGGCAGCGGGACCGCCCTGTTCACCGGCCGGCTCTCGCTGGGCGCCCAGCCGTGGCTCGCCGACCACGCGGTGGGTGCCGAGGTCCTGCTGCCGGGCACCGGGTTCGCGGAGCTGGCGCTGGCCGCGGGAGCGCGGTCCGGGGCCCCCCGGCTCGTCGAGCTCACCCTCCAGGCGCCGCTCGTCCTGCCGGCCGAGGGAACCGTGCACGTCCAGGTCTCGGTGGGGGAGGACCAGGAGGAACAGCGGGCCGCCGGGCGCCCGGTACGGGTGTACTCCCGGCCCGGCCACGCGGGCGAGGGCGAGCCGTGGACGCTGCACGCGTCCGGGCTGGTCGCCGACGACGACCGGGGCCAGCCGTACGCGGCCGCGCTTCCCGGTCCGTGGCCGCCGCCGGGGGCGGAGCGGGTGGACGTCGACGAGCTGTACGCGCGGCTCGCGGACGCGGGGTACCGCTACGGTCCGGCCTTCCGCCTGCTCACGGCCGCCTGGCGGCACGGTGACGACGTCGTCGCCGAGGTCGCCCTGCCCGCCGACGCCCGGCCGGACGCCCACCGGGCGGGCCTGCACCCGGCGCTGCTGGACGCGGCGCTGCACGCCGCCGTCGGCGTGCTGCACGATCCCGGCCGGCGGTTGCTGCCCTTCTCGTGGGGAGAGGTCCGGCTGCACTCCACCGGTGCCACCGCGCTGCGGGTACGGGTGTCGGCCGCGGGTCCGGACAGCCTCTCCCTGGTCCTCGCGGACCCCACCGGGGCGCCGGTGGCGACCATCGACTCGCTCACGCTGCGCCCCGCGGTGAACTCCGCCCGCCGGACGACGGACCCGTTGCTGCGGGTCAGCTGGACCACCCCGATCCCGTTCGACCCGGCGGGCCCGCGGGTCACCGACCGCCGGTGGGCGGCACTCGGCGACGCCCGCCGCTTCGGCCTCGCCGCCGAGGCGTACGACGACGTGGCGGCGCTCGCGGCGGCCGTCGGGCCGGACACCGCGGCCCCCGGTGTCGTGGTGGCCGACTGCACCGGGCTCACCGGCGACGACGGGCCGGCGGTGCGCCGGGCGGTGCACCGCGTGCACGCGCTGCTGCGGGACTGGCTGGCGTGGGAGGTCCTCGAGGACACCACGCTGCTGCTGGTGACCGCCGGGGCCGTGCCCGCGGGCGACACGGTGCCGGACCTCGCCGGAGCCGCGGTGCACGGGCTGCTGCGGACCGCGGTCGCCGAGCGGCCGGGCCGGTTCGTGGTGGCCGATGTGGACGGCGCGGCGGAGTCGCTGCGCGCGCTGCCGGCCCTGGTTGCCGCGGGTGAGCCGGAGTTCGCGGTGCGGGCGGGCGCGGCTCTCGCGCCCCGCCTCGTCCGCGCCGCGGCCGCGGAGGCCGAGCCGGTGCCCGTCGGGGCCGGCACGGTGCTCATCACGGGTGGTACCGGCACCCTGGGCGAGCTGCTGGCCCGGCACCTGGTGACCGCGCACGGCGTACGGCACCTGCTGCTCACCAGCCGGCGCGGTCCGCACGCGGACGGGGCGGCCGAGCTGGTCGCCGAGCTGGGCGAGCTGGGTGCCGAGGTCACGGTCGCGGCGTGCGACGTGGCCGACCGTACGGAGCTGGCGGGCGTGCTCGCGGCGATCCCGGCCGAGCACCCGTTGCGGATGGTGGTGCACGCCGCCGGTGTGCTCGACGACGCCGTGCTCACCGAGCTGACCCCCGACCGGCTCGACACGGCGCTGCGGCCCAAGGTGGACGCCGCGCACCACCTGCACGAGCTGACCCGGACCCACGATCTCGCCGCCTTCGTGTTCTTCTCCTCCGTCGCGGGCACGATCGGCGCCGCGGGGCAGGCCGGCTACGCGGCGGCGAACGCGGCACTGGACGCGCTGGCCCACCGGCGCCGGGCCGCGGGCCTGCCCGCGACGTCGCTGGCGTGGGGTCTGTGGGACCGGGCGAGCGGCATGACCGCACACCTCACCGACGTGGACCTCGCCCGGCTGGGCCGCGGTGGCGTCGCGCCGCTGCCCGTGGCGGACGGGCTGGCCCTGTTCGACGCGGCGCTCGGCGCGGACGAGCCCGTGCTGGTGGCCGCGCGGCTGGATCTCGACGCCCTGCGCGGGCAGGCCCGGGCCGGACGGCTGGCCACGCTGTTCCGGCAGCTGGTGCGTGCCCCGGCCCGGTCCGCGGCGGCGGCGACCACCGAGGTCGCAGGCGCGCCCGGATCGGTCTGGTCCGAGCGGCTCGCCGCCGCGTCCGAGGCCGACCGGCAGTACCTGACGCTGGAGCTGGTACGGGCCCAGGCGGCCGCCGTGCTCGGTCTCGACTCCCCGGCGGCGGTCGCCCCGGCCATGGCGTTCACCGACATGGGCATGGACTCGCTCACGTCCGTCGAGCTGCGCGGCCGGCTCAACGCGGCCACCGGACTGACGCTGCCGGTGTCCGTGCTGTTCGACCGCCCGACGCCCGCGGCGCTGGCCGCGCACCTGCGGGCCGAGGCGCTCGGCGCGGCGTCGGACGTCGCGCCCCGGGCGGCCCTCGCCACGGCCGCCGACGAGCCGATCGCGATCGTCGCCATGGGCTGCCGGTACCCGGGCGGCGTGCGCACCCCGGAGGACCTGTGGCGGCTGGTCGCCGAGGAGCGGGACGCCACCGGTGACTTCCCGGCCGACCGCGGGTGGGACATCGACGCGCTCTACGACCCCGACCCGGATGCCGCCGGGCACAGCTACACCCGCCGGGGCGGGTTCCTCGACGACGCCGCCGGGTTCGACCCCGCCTTCTTCGGGATGAGCGCCCGGGAGGCGCTGGCGACCGACCCGCAGCAGCGCATCCTGCTGGAGACCGGCTGGGAGACGCTGGAGCGGGCGGGCATCGACCCCGGATCGCTGCGGGGCAGCCGGACGGGTGTCTTCGTCGGCGTCATGTACAGCGACTACGCCGAGCGGCTCAACCCCGCCCCGCCGGGTCTGGAGGGCTACCGCGCGACCGCGATGACCAACAGCGTCGCGTCCGGGCGGGTGTCCTACCTGCTCGGCCTGGAAGGACCGGCCGTCACGGTGGACACCGCGTGCTCGTCGTCACTGGTCGCGCTGCACCTCGCGTGCCAGGCGCTCCGCGCGGGGGACTGCGATCTCGCCCTGGCCGGCGGGGTCACCACGATGGCCACCCCGGGCCTCTTCGTCGCCTCCAGCCGGCAGCGGGGCGTGGCCCCCGACGGCCGGTGCAAGTCGTTCGCCGCCGCGGCCGACGGCCCCGGCTGGAGCGAGGGCGCGGGGCTGCTGCTGGTCGAGCGGCTGTCCGACGCGGTGCGCAACGGGCACCCCGTCCTGGCCACGGTCCGCGCCTCCGCGGTCAACCAGGACGGGGCCAGCAACGGGCTCACCGCGCCGAACGGGCCGGCCCAGCAGCGGGTGATCCGGCAGGCCCTGGCCGGTGCCCGACTGCGGGCGGCCGACATCGACGTGGTGGAGGCGCACGGCACCGGCACGCCGCTCGGCGACCCGATCGAGGCCCAGGCGATCCTCGCCACCTACGGTCGGGACCGGCCCGCGGACCGGCCGGTCCGGATCGGCTCGGTGAAGTCCAACCTCGGCCACACCCAGGCGGCGGCGGGCGTGGCCGGAGTGATCAAGATGGTGCTGGCGATGCGCAACGGACTGGCGCCGCGCAGCCTCCACGTGGACGAGCCGACCCGGCAGGTGGACTGGTCGGAGGGACACGGCGTGCTGCTCACCGAGGCGGCGGCCTGGCCCGGGACCGGCCGGCCGCGCCGCGCCGGGGTGTCCGCCTTCGGGATCAGCGGGACCAACGCGCACGTGATCCTCGAGCAGGGTCCCGAGCCGGCCCCCCGCCCCGCTGTGCCCGCCGCGCCGGCCCCGCCGGCCGGGGTGTCGCCGTGGGTGCTCTCCGCCCGGGCGGAACGGCCGCTGCGCCGGCTGGCCGGGCTCCTGCGGCAGCAGGTCGCCGCCGGGCCCGACACCCCGGACCTGCCCGGGATCGGGTACGCGCTGGCCACCACCCGCTCGGCGTTCGAGCACCGCGCCGTCGTGCTCGCCGCCGACCGCGCCGGGTTCCTCGACGGCCTCGGCGCGCTGGAGACCGGGCGGTCGCGGCCCGGGCTCGTCGTCGGGACACCGGCGCCCGCCGGCCGGACCGTGTTCGTCTTCCCCGGCCAGGGCTCGCAGTGGGCGGGCATGGCCCGGGACCTGCTCGATACGGCGCCGGTGTTCGCCGACACGCTCGCCGAGTGCGCGGCCGCGCTGGCGGAGCACGTGGACTGGTCCCTGCTGGACGTCGTCCGGGGTGCGCCCGGTGCTCCCGGCTACGACCGGGACGACGTCGTGCAGCCGGCGCTGTGGGCGGTCATGGTGTCGCTGGCGGAGCTGTGGCGCTCGGTCGGGGTGCGCCCGGACGCGGTCGTCGGCCACTCCCAGGGCGAGATCGCCGCCGCGTACGTGGCCGGTGCGCTCTCGCTCGCCGACGCCGCCCGCGTGGTCACCCTGCGCGGCCAGGTGCTGGCGGAACTGGCCGGGACCGGGGGCATGGTGTCGGTCCCGCTGCCCGAGCGTGCGGTGACGGCGCTGATCGAGCCGTGGCGGGACGCGCTGGGGGTGGCCGCGACGAACGGGCCGTCGGCGACCGTGGTCTCCGGTCCGTGGGCCGAGCTGGACGCCCTGCGCGCGGCGTGCGCCGACGCCGGGATCACGACCCGCCGGGTGCCGATCGACTACGCCTCGCACTCGGCGCAGGTCGAGTCGATCCGCGACCGGGTGCTCGAGCAGCTCGCGCCGATCACCCCGCGCCCGGCGGCCGTCCCCTTCTACTCGACGGTCACCGCCGAGCTGTCGGACACCACCGAGCTCGACGCCGGGTACTGGTTCCGCAACCTGCGGCAGCCGGTGCGGTTCGACGCGACCGTACGGGCGCTGCTGGCCGCCGGGCACACCTGGTTCGTCGAGTCGAGCCCGCACCCGGTGCTCACCGTGGCGATCGAGCAGACCGTGGCCGACGAGACCGGCCTGGCCGAGGGCGAGGGAGCGGTCGTGCTGGGCTCGCTGCGCCGGGACCGGGGCGGACCGGACCGGTTCCTCACCTCGGTGGCCGAGGGGTACGTGCGCGGGCTCGCCGTGGACTGGACCGCGGTGCTCGGCGACCGGCCGGTCCCGCCGGTCGAGCTGCCCACGTACCCGTTCGAGAACACCCGCCTCTGGCTCGACGCGGTGCCCGGACCGGCCGGCCCCGCCGCCGGCTTCACCGGCCTGGACCACGCCGTGCTGTCGGCCAAGACCGAGCTCGGGGACGGGCCGGGGCTGCTGCTCGTCGGCTCGGTCTCGCTGGCCACCCATCCGTGGCTGGCCGACCACGCGGTGCAGGGCGTACCGGTGCTGCCCGGGACGGTGCTGCTGGAGCTCGCCCTGCGCGCCGGGGCGGAGGCCGGGGTCCCGCGGCTGGCCGAGCTCACCCTGGACGCGCCGCTCGTGCTGCCCGAGCGGGGGGCCGTCGACCTGCAGGTGTTCGTGGCCGGGCCGGGTCCGGACGGCACGCACGCCGTCTCGGTGCACGCCCGGGAGGCCGGGTCGGACGCCACGACCCGGCTCGCCGGTGGCCGGCTCGAGCAGGAGCCCGCCGACGCCGCCCTGCCCCCGTCGCCCGGGTCGTGGCCACCGGTCGGCGCCGTGCCGATCGACCTGGCCGCCGGGTACGCGCGGCTCGCCGACCTGGGGTACGGCTACGGACCCGCGTTCCGCGGCCTGGTCGCCGCGTGGCAGGCGGGCGAGGACCTGCTGGCCGAGGTCGAGCTGCCCGCCGCGGCCGGCGCGGGCAGCTTCGCCGTGCACCCGGCGCTGCTGGACGCGGCGCTGCACCCGGTGATCCTGGCCGCCGGCGGAGGCACGCCGGTGCTCCCGTTCGAGTGGTCGGCCGTGTCGATGCCGGCCGTGTCGATGCCGGCCACCGGCGCCACGTCGGCGCGGGTCCGGATCCACCCGCTGGGTCCCGACCGCGTGTCGGTGTCGGTCGTCGACGGCACGGGCGCCCCGCTCCTGCGGGTCCGTTCCCTGGCGGCACGCCCGCTGGACCCGAAGCGGTTGCGCGTGCCGGCGCGGCTGTCCCGGGTGGACTGGCTCCCGGTGCGCTCCGGTGCCGCGGGGACCGCCGGTGCCCCGGACGTGGTCCGGTTGCGCGGCGACGGGGCCGATCCGGCCGCGTCGGCGCGGGAGCTGCTGGCCACCGCGCTCGGGGCGATCCAGCGTCATCTCGCCGGCCCGGCCGAGGGGCCGCTCGTGCTGCTGACCGACGGCGCGGCCGGGGACGCGTACCCCACCGACCCGGCCGCGGCCGCCGTCTGGGGCCTGGCCCGCTCGGCCCAGATCGAGCACCCGGGCCGGATCGTGCTGCTCGACGCCCCGGGCGAGGTCTCGCCGGAGCGGCTGACGGCCGCGCTGGCCACCGGCGAACCGCAGCTCGCCCTGCGCGGGGACGGGTTCACCGCCCCCCGGCTGGTGCCGATGCCCGCCGGTGGAGCCGGTACGGCCGCCCGGCCGGCCCCGGACGGCACCGTGCTGGTGACCGGCGGCCTGGGCACCCTCGGTGCCCTGGTGGCGCGGCACCTGGTGCGCGAGCACGGCGTCCGGCACCTCCTGCTGACCGGCCGCCGCGGCGCCGACACCCAGGGTGCCGCGGAGCTGACCGCGCAGCTGCGGGAGCTGGGCGCCGAGGTCACCGTACGGGCCTGCGACGTGGGGGATCCCGCCGCGGTCGCCGCGCTGCTGCGCGAGGTGCCGGCCGAGCACCCGCTGACCGCCGTGTTCCACCTGGCGGGCGTGCTCGGCGACGGGACGGTCGAGGCACTCACCCCGGAGCGGCTGGGGATCCCGTTCCACCCCAAGGCCGCGGGCGCGTGGCACCTGCACGAGCAGACCCGGGAGCACGACCTGGCCGCGTTCGTGCTGTTCTCCTCCTTCGCCGGGACGATGGGCTCGGCGGGCCAGGCCGGCTACGCGGCCGCGAACGCGTTCCTCGACGCGCTCGCCGGGCACCGGGCGGCGGCCGGTCTCCCCGCGGTGTCGCTCGCCTGGGGGCTGTGGGCCGACGAGAGCGGCCTGACCGGCGGGCTCACCGACGCCGACCGCACCCGGCTGCGCCGGTCCGGCATCGCGCCGATGTCCGCGGAGCAGGCCCTCGCGATGCTCGACGCCGCGCTCACCGCACCCGGCCCCGTCGTCGTACCGGTCCGGCTGGACAGGGCGGCGATCGGCCGCGCCGGCGAGGTGCCCGCGCTGCTGCGCGAGCTCGTCACCGCCCCGCCACCGGTACGGCCGGCCGCCGCCGAACCGGGCCTGGCCGCCCGGCTGCGGGACCTGCCCCGGTCCGAGCAGGAACGTGAGCTGCGCGCGCTCGTCCTCGAGCTGACCGCGGCCGTCCTGGGCCACTCGGGGGCGCTGCCGGCGGACACCGAGTTCACCCGGCTCGGGATCGAGTCGCTCACCGCGGTCGAGCTGCGCAACCGGCTCGCCACGGCGACCGGGCTGCGGCTGCGCGCGTCGATGGTGTTCGACCACCCGACGCCGGAGGCGCTGGCCCGCCACCTGCACGGCGAGCTGCTCGGCGGAGCGGGCCCGACCGCCGCGACGACCGATGCCGATGCCGATGCCGACGAGCCGATCGCCATCGTGGGCATGGGCTGCCGCTACCCGGGCAACGTGCGCGACCCCGGCGACCTGTGGCGCCTGATCGCCGACGGGGGCGACGCGATCGTGCCCTTCCCCACCGACCGGGGCTGGGACCTCGACGCGCTCTACGACCCCGACCCGGAGCGGGCGGGCACGATCTACACCCGGGAGAGCGGGTTCCTCGACGACGTCGCCGGGTTCGACGCGGAGTTCTTCGGGATGAGCCCGCGCGAGGCGGTCACCACCGACCCCCAGCAGCGGCTGCTGCTGGAGACGGCGTGGTCGACGCTGGAGCACGCGGCCCTGGACCCGCACTCCCTGCGCGGCGAGCCGGTCGGGGTCTACACCGGCGTGATGTACGGCGACTACGCCACCCGGCTCACCCGCCCCACCGCGGAGACCGAGGGCTACCTCGGCACCGGGAGCTCGGGCAGCGTCGCCTCCGGCCGGCTGGCCTACAACTTCGGTTTCGTCGGGCCGGCGATCACGGTGGACACCGCGTGCTCGTCGTCGCTGGTCGCGATCCACCTCGCCGCGCAGGCGCTGCGCCACGGCGAGTGCCGGCTGGCGCTCGCCGGCGGGGTGACGGTGATGGCCACCCCGACGCCGATGGTGGAGTTCAGCCGGCAGCGCGGTCTCGCCGTCGACGGCCGCTGCAAGTCCTTCAGCGCGGCGGCCGACGGCACCGCGCTCTCCGAGGGCGTCGGGCTGGTGCTGCTGGAGCGGCTCTCCGACGCCCGGCGGCACGGTCACCGGGTGCTGGCGGTGATCCGCGGCTCCGCGGTCAACCAGGACGGTGCGAGCAACGGGCTGACCGCCCCGAACGGCCCCGCGCAGGAGAAGGTCGTCCGCGCCGCGCTCGCCGACGCCGGTCTGTCCCCGGCCGAGGTGGACGCGGTCGAAGCGCATGGCACCGGGACGCCGCTGGGCGACCCGATCGAGGCCGAGGCGCTGCTGGCCACCTACGGCCACGAGCGGGAGCGCCCGCTGTGGCTCGGCTCGGTGAAGTCCAACATCGGCCACACCCAGGCAGCCGCCGGGGTCGCCGGGGTGATCAAGATGGTGCTGGCGATGCGGCACGGCGTCCTGCCGCCCACGCTGCACGCCGACCGGCCGACCCCGCACGTCGACTGGGCCCGCGGCCCGGTCCGGCTGCTGACCGCCGCGGTGCCGTGGCCGGACCGGGGCACGCCGCGCCGTGCGGGTGTCTCGTCGTTCGGCATCAGCGGCACCAACGCCCACGTCGTCCTGGAGCAGGGCCCCGCCGAGCCGGTCGCGCCGGAGGTCCCCGAGGCCGGCACCCTCGTGCCCTGGGTGGTGTCGGCGCCGACCCCGGCGGGGGTCCGGCGGACGGCGGCCGGGCTGCACGAGTTCCTGCGCTCCGGCTCCGGGGACCCGGCCGCGGTCGGGCGGGCACTGGCCGGGCGCAGCGCGTTCGCCGCCCGCGCGGCCGTCACCGGCAGCACCCGGGAGGAGCTGCTGGCGGGTCTGCGGGTCGTCGCCGACGGCGGCACGTCCCCCGCGGTGACCACCGGGACCGCCGGCCGCGGCGAGCTCGCCGTGCTCTTCGGCGGGCAGGGCACGCAGCGCCACGGGATGGGCCGGGAGCTGGCCGCGGCGTTCCCGGTGTACGCGGCCGCGTACGAGGCCGTGCGCACGGAGCTGGACCGCCATCTCGACCGTCCGCTGCGCGAGGTCATGGGCATGACCGCCGGGGCCGGGCCGGAGGATCCGGCGCTGCACGGGACCGGCTGGACGCAGCCGGCGTTGTTCGCCTTCGAGGTCGCGCTCTACCGGCTGCTGGAGAGCTGGGGGGTGGTGCCGGCCGTCGTGGCCGGGCATTCCCTGGGCGAGCTGACCGCCGCCCACGTCAGCGGCGTGCTGTCGCTGGCCGACGCGTGCACCATGGTCGCCGCGCGGGGAAGGCTGATGCAGGCCGCCCGCACCGGCGGGGCGATGGCCGCGATCGAGGCGGACGAGGACGAGCTGCGGGACGGCCTCGGTGCGGGGGTGTCGCTCGCCGCCGTCAACGGGCCGCGCTCGGTCGTGGTGTCCGGGGACGCGGGAGCCGTGCTCGACGTCGTCGCGGACTGGCGCTCGCGCGGTCGGCGCACCACCCGGCTGCGGGTCAGCCACGCGTTCCACTCGGCCCACATGGACCGGGCGGCCGCCGAGTTCCGTGCCGTGGTCGCGCGGCTGTCGTTCGCCCCGCCGGCCATCCCGGTCATCTCCAACGTGACCGGCCAGCAGGCCACCGACGAGCAGCTCGGCTCGCCCGACTACTGGGCCGAGCACGTGCGCCGCACCGTGCGGTTCGCCGACGGCGTCCGGACGATGCGGGCCCGCGGCGTCACGACGTTCCTGGAGCTCTCGCCGACCCCGGCGCTGGCGCCGCACGTCACCGCCACGGTCGCCGGCGCCGCCCCCGAGCCCGCTGTGGTCACGGCGCTCGGGGGCGAGCGGCCGGAGCCCGAGGCGGTGATCGCGATGCTCGGCCGCCTGTACGTCGCGGGCGTGCGTCCCGACCTCGCCGCCGTGTTCCCGCCCGGCGTCCGGCCCGCCGAACTGCCGGGCTACCCGTTCCTGCACAAGCGCTTCTGGCTGGCGCAGCAGCCGGCCGGCGACGTGGCGGGCGCCGGGCTCGCCGCCGCGGACCACCCGTTGCTGGGCGCGGCGATCGAGCTGGCGGGCGGCGAGGTGGTCCTGACCGGACGGCTCTCCCGGCACACCCACCCGTGGCTCGCCGAGCACACCGTCGCCGGCACGGTCCTGCTGCCGGGCACCGCGTTCGCCGAGCTGGCGCTGCACGCGGGCAGGCACGTCGGGCTGCCGGTGGTGCGCGAACTGCTCGTGCAGGCGCCCCTGCCCGTACCGGACACGGGACCGGTCGACCTGCAGGTCCGCGTCGCGGCCCCGGACGGCACCGGGACCGCCGCGATCTCGGTGCACGCCCGCCGGCCGGCCGGCGACGGACCGGAGGCCTGGGTCGAGCACGCGACCGGGTCCCTCGTCGGGGACGGCGGGACCGCCGCCGGCGGGCTCGCCGACTGGCCCCCCGAGGGCGCGGTCGAGGTCGACCTCACCGACACCTACCCGCGGCTGGCGGCCCTGGGCCTGGGCTACGGCCCGGCCTTCCGGTCCCTGCGCGCCGCCTGGCGGCGGGGCGAGGACGTCTACGCGGAGGTGGGGCCGGCCGACGACCTCGACACCGGGGGCTGGCACCTGCACCCGGCCCTGTTCGACAGCTGCCTGCACCCCATCGCCCTGCGGGCGAGCGCGGGCGACCCGGACGGGACGGTCCGGCTGCCGCACGCGTGGTCCGGTGTGCGGTCCCACGCGACGCCGACCGCGGTGGTGCGGGTCCGCCTCACGCCCGTCGGGCCCGGGTCGGTGGCGCTCTCGGTCGCGGACGAGCACGGCGAGCCCGTGCTCGAGGTCGCGGAGCTGCGCACCCGGCCGGTGCCGGTACGCGACGTCGCGGGTGGCCGGTTGTCGCTGCACCGGCAGACCTGGGCACCCGTCCCGGCGGGCGACGGCCGGCCGCGGCCCGGGCTGGTCGTCCTGGGCGACGGCGGCCCGGACACCGAGCGGCACGCCGGCATCGACGAGCTCGGTGCCGCCCTCGAGGCCGGCGGGACCCGCCCGGAGCTGGCGCTCCTGGTGCCGGGCGTCGACGGGACCGACCAGCCGGCCCGCGCGCGCCGGCTGTGCGAGCAGGTCCTGGCCGGCCTCCAGGCCTGGCTGGCCGACGACCGGTTCGCCGCGATCCGGCTGGTCGTGGCCACGACCGCCGCGGTCGCCGTCCGGCCGGGCGACGACGCCGACCCGGCGATGGCCGCCGTCTGCGGGCTGGTCCGCTCGGCACAGGCCGAGCACCCCGGCCGGTTCCTGCTCCTGGACACCGACGGCACCGACGCGTCCTGGCGGGCGGTCCCGGCGGTGCTCGCCGGCGGCGCACCGGAGACGGCCGTCCGGGCCGGGCGGGCGTACGGGCCGCGGCTGGTGGCGCACCGCGGCGAACCGGGCCGGGGTCTCCCGGCGGTCGGGGGAACCGTGCTCGTCACCGGTGCGACCGGCGCGCTGGGCGGGCTCGTCGCCAAGCACCTGGTCACCGCGCACGGGGTGCGGCACCTGCTGCTGCTCAGCCGGCGCGGACCGGACGCGCCCGGGTCGGGGGCGCTGCTGGCCGAGCTGGACGCGCTCGGCGCCGAGGCGGACCTCGTCGCCTGCGACGCCGCGGACGGCGAAGCGCTGGCGGGCGTGCTGGCCGGGATCCCCGCGGCCCGTCCGCTGCGGGCGGTGGTGCACACGGCGGGCGTCCTCGACGACGGCACCGTGGAGACGATGGACCCCGGGCGGTTGGCGGCGGCGCTGCGCCCCAAGGCCGACGCGGCCTGGCAGCTGCACCGGCAGACCGAAGGCCTGGACCTGTCCGCCTTCGTGCTGTTCTCGTCCCTCGCCGGCACGATCGGCAACGGCGGGCAGGCGAACTACGCCGCGGCCAACGCCTTCCTCGACGGTCTCGCCGTGCACCGGGCCCGGCTGGGGCTGCCCGCCACCTCGGTGGCCTGGGGTCCCTGGGCGTCCGACGGCGGCATGGCGGCCGGGCTCAGTGCCACCGACCAGGCCCGGCTCGCCGGGACCGGCGTGCTCCCGGTGTCGGCGGCCGAAGGGCTGGCGCTGTTCGACGACGCGATCGCCGCCGACCCGCCCACGCTGCTGGCGGCGCGGCTGAACCCTGCGGTCCTGCGCGCCCGCACCGAGCAGCGCGCGGCGGGCGGGCCGAGGCCGCGGGAGGCGCGGGACCTCGTGGTCAGCCTCGCCGGCCAGCCGCCCGAGCGCCGGCGCGAGCTGGTGTCCGACCTCGTGCGCAGCGTCATCGCGACGGTGCTCGTCCTCGACGCGCCGGACGAGATCGTCGACGACAAGGAGCTGCGTGACATCGGCTTCGACTCGCTGACCTCGCTGGAGCTGCGCAACCGGCTCAACGCCGCGACCGGTCTCACGCTGCCGAGCACCATCGCGTTCGAGTTCCCCACGGCGGGGGAGCTGTCGGACCACCTCGCCGCGCAGCTCGCCGCGCCGGTGCCGGTCGCGGCGCCGGCCGTCGACGACCTGGACCGGCTGGAGGCACTGCTGCTCGGACCCGACGGCGACCGGGTCGGCGCACGCCTGGAGGAACTGCTGCGCCGCACGCGGACCGGCGGAAACCAGAAGGAGATGTTCGGATGAGCGACGAGAGCCGTCGGCGGGAGCTCGCCCACTTCATGCGCAAACGCCGGGAGAACATCGATCCGGCGGATCTCGGGCTGCGGCCGGACCCACGTCGGCGCACCCCGGGACTGCGTCGGGAGGAGGTCGCCGTTCTCGCCGGCATAAGCCCCACCTGGTACACCTACCTGGAGCAGGCGCGAGCGGTCCTGCCGTCGGCGAAGAACCTCAACGGCATAGCCGAGGCGCTGCGGCTCTCGGACGCCGAACGGATGTACCTGAGCAGGCTCGCCCAGCGCGAATCGACGCCGCGGCCGAGGGCCGAACAGGACGTCACCGCATTGTCGGAGATCACGAAAGCGCTCGACCCGATACCGGCCCTGGCCCTCTCCCGATTCGGTGACGTGCTCGCGTTCAATGACGCGGTCATCGACTGCTACACCGATTTCGGCAGGCTTCCCGACCGTGAGCGGAACCTCGTGCACTGGATGTTCACCGCCGAACAGGCGCCCGACCGCGTCGTCGGCTGGGAGAGCGAGGCCCGGACGCAGGTCGCGCGGCTGCGCTGGGCGGCGGCGGGATGGTACGGCCATCCCCGGTTGACGGAGCTGGTCGACGGGCTCACGGCGGTGAGCGCTCCGTTCCGGCGCTGGTGGGACGAGCACACCGCGCACGCGCCGGGCGACCGGATCAGCACGCTCCGGCCCGCGTGCAGCGGTCGGCCGACGACCACCCGCGTCGTCGAGACCTGGCAGGACGAGCCGAGCGGCACCCGGCTGGTCCTGCACCTGCCCGCCTGACCGGCCCGGCTCTCCCCCTGACCGACACCCGACCGACCGGATCCCGAGCGAGGGGCGACGACATGCCAGAAACCGGTACGACGATGAGAGCGGTGCTGTTCCACCGGAAGGGGGACCCCGCGGTGCTGGCCTGCGAGGACGTACCGGTGCCCGCGGTGCCGCCGGGTCACGTCCTGGTGCGGGTCGAGGCCGCCGGGGTGAACTTCGCCGACGTGGTGCGGCGCGCCGGCGACGGGTACCCGGTCCCGACACCGCTGCCGTACACGCTGGGGACCGAGTTCGCCGGTACGGTGGCGCGGCTCGGCGACCAGGTGGACCAGCACGCGGTCGGCGACCGCGTGTTCGGGCTGGTCGACCCGGTCACGTCCGGCTGCTACGCGGAGTACGTCGCGGTCCCGGCGATGGCGGCGTACCCGCTGCCGGACTGGCTCGACCCGGCCGACTCGACCGCCCTGCTGGTCCAGGGGCTGACCGCGTTCCTCGCCCTGCGGGACGGCGTCCGGCTCGCCGAGGGCGACAGCGTGCTCGTGCTCGGCGCGGCCGGCGGGCTCGGCTCGCTGGCCGTGCAGATCGCCCGGGAGCTGCGGGCCGGTCTCGTGGTCGGCGCGGCGAGCACCCCGGAGAAACTGGCCCTGATCACCGAGCTCGGGGCGGACGACGCCGTGAACTACTCCGAACCCGGCTGGGTGGAGCGCGCGGTCGCGGCGACCGGTGGACGCGGCTTCGACACCGCGCTGCTCGCCGGGGACCGGGAGGTGATCGCCGGCGCGCTGGGCGCGATGGCGCCGTTCGGCCGGATCCGGTTGCTGGGCGCGAACGACCCGGGTGCGCTGGTCGTGGACTTCATGGCGGAGATGGGCGCCGGCCGGCTGTCCGCCAACGAGACGATCGGGTTCTTCACGCTGACCCACTACGCCTCGCCGGCGATGTGGCCGGAGGTCGGCGTGGCCATGCGGACATTGCTGGAGCAGGTGCGCGGCCGGACCCTGAGCCCGGTGGTACGTCACCGCTTCCCGCTGGCCGAGGCCGCGGCGGCGCACCGGCAGATCGAGAACCGGGCCACCACGGGCAAGGTCGTCCTGATCCCCTGAGAACATTCCCGCCGACCGGCGATGTCCCGGGAATGTGTGGCGCGAATTGCTCCGCCGTCCCGCGGTCCGCGATGCCCCGGTGGCGAATTACTCGGCCGTGCCGGGCGCCTTGACAACCAGTTGGCGGGGTGCACACACTCATTTTCTGAATTGACCTCGACGGAGCTGATTCCATGACTGAAATGATCGATGCGGAGAAGCCGGTATTCAATCCGTTCGCCCCCGGTTTCCGTGAGGACCCGTACGCGCAGTACAAGCTGCTGCGCGACAAGGACCCGGTGCAGAAGCACCCACTCGGGTTCTGGTTCCTGTCGCGCTACGAGAACGTCTCCGCGTTGCTGCGGGCCGACCTGTCGGTGGACATGCGGAACCTGCCGCCCGGTGCGCTGGCGGACCGGACCACCGCGCTGGACCTCGGCGACGGGCCCGTGGCGCTGAACAACTCGATGGTCGAACGGGACCCGCCCGACCACACGAGGCTCCGCGCAATAGTCTCCAAGGTGTTCACCCGGCGCGCGGTCGCGGCCCTGGAACCGATGATCGTCCGGCTCGTCGACGAGGCACTGGACCGGATGGCCAGCAAGGGGACCTCGGACCTGCTCGAGGAACTGGCGTTCCCGATGCCGTTCGCGGTGATCACCCAGATGCTCGGCATGCCGCCGACGGGCGGCCTGAGCACGCGCGAGCTCACCGGAACCCTGGTCAAGACGCTGGAGATCGGAGCCGACGAGGAGACCGCCCGGGAGATCAGGGCCGCCGACGCGGAGCTGCGGGAGATCATCCGGGCCGGGATCGCGTGGAAGCGCGCCAACCCGGCCGACGACCTGCTGACGGCCTTGATCACGGCCGAGCACGACGGTGCGGTCCTGGACGACGAGGAACTGGTGGCGCAGGTGATCCTGCTCTACGTGGCCGGCCACGAGACGACGACCAACCTGATCGCCAATGGTGTGAACGCGCTGCTGGACAGTCCGGATCAGCTGGCGTTGTTGCGCGAGCAGCCGGACCTCACCGCCAACGCGGTCGAGGAGCTCCTGCGCTACGACCCCTCGGTGCACCAGACGAGGCGGATCACGATGGCCCCGTTCACCCTGGCGGGCGAAGTGATCCCTGCCGGCACGATCGTGTTCGCCTGCCTGGCGTCCGCCAACCGCGACGAGAGGATCTTCGGGCCGGACGCCGACCAGGTCCGGCTGGACCGTCCGAACGCGCGGCAGCACCTGGCGTTCTCGGCCGGGGTGCACCACTGTCTCGGTGCGGTGCTGGCCCGGCTGGAAGGACAGGTGGCGATCAGCCGTGTCGTGCGGCGCTTCCCGAAGCTGGCCAGGGCCGGTGCGGTGGAGTGGAGCGACCGGATCAACTTCCGGGGCCTGGCCACGCTCCCGGTGACCGTGGGCACCTGAGGACGACCGCGACGACCTGCGGTTCCGCGGACGGGAGCCGGGTACGGCGCCGTGATCCGACCGATCACCGGGGAGCCCTCATGGTCGACAGAGTCGCCGAGGTGTGGGGTACCCGCACGCCGTTCGCCCGGGGGCGGCGGTGGCCGGTCCGGGTGGACCAGCTGCTGGCCGAGGGCGTGGCCGAGGACGACGTGGACCGGTGGGTGCAGTCGGCGTGCGTGCTCTGCAGCAACGGCTGCGGGTGCGACATCGCCGTCCGGGACGGCCGGATGGTCGGCGTCCGGGGCCGGGCGGTGGACACCGTCAACCACGGCCGGCTCGGGCCGAAGGGACTGTTCGGCAGCTGGCAGGGGATGGCCGGCCGGGACCGGCTGACCCGGCCGCTGGTGCGCGAGGGCGGCGAGCTGGTCGAGTCCGACTGGGACACCGCGATGGGCCGGGTCGTCGAGCGCAGCCGGGCGCTGCTGGCCGAGCACGGTCCGCTCTCGCACGGCTTCTACACCTCCGGGCAGCTGTTCCTGGAGGAGTACTACGCGCTCGGGGTCATCGGGAAGGCCGGGATCGGCACCCCGCACATGGACGGCAACACGCGGCTGTGCACGGCGACCGCGGCGGCGGCGATGAAGGAGAGCTTCGGCTCCGACGGGCAGCCCGGCAGCTACGTCGACATCGACGAGTGCGACGCGATCGTCCTCTACGGGCACAACATGCCCGAGACGCAGACCGTGCTGTGGGCGCGGGTGCTGGACCGGATCGCCGGGCCCGACCGGCCCAGGGTCGTGTGCGTCGACCCGCGGGCGACCGAGGTGGCCCGGCACGCCGACGTGCACCTCGCCGTCCGCAACGGGACCAACCAGGCGCTGATGAACGGGCTGGCGCGGGAGCTGCTGCACCGCGGCTGGGTCGACGACGCGTACGTCGCCGCGCACACCCTCGGCCTGGACGAGCTGCGCGAGGTCGTGGAGCCGTGGACGCCGGAGGCGGTGGCCGAGGTGTGCGGGGTCGACGCCGGGGACGTCCGCCGCGCCGCGGAGATCATCGGGACCTCCGAGCGGGTGCTGTCCACCGTGCTGCAGGGCTTCTACCAGTCCCACCAGGCGACGGCGGCGTCCTGCGGGGTGAACAACCTGCACCTGCTGCGCGGGATGATCGGCCGGCCGGGCTGCGGCGTCCTGCAGATGAACGGCCAGCCGACCGCGCAGAACACCCGCGAGTGCGGCGCGGACGGCGACCTGCCGGGCTTCCGCAACTGGGAGAACCCGGACCACGTCGACGAGCTGGCCCGGCTGTGGAACGTCGACCCGCTGGTCATCCCGCACTGGGCGCCGCCGACCCACGCGATGCAGATCTTCCGGTACGTCGAGCAGGGCTCCATCAAGCTGCTGTGGGTGTCGGCGACGAACCCGGCGGTGTCCACACCCGACCTGGCCCGGATGCGCCGGATCCTCGGCGGCGACGTCTTCCTGGTGGTGCAGGACCTCTACGAGACCGAGACGACCCGGTACGCCGACGTGGTGCTGCCCGCGGCCGGCTGGGGCGAGAAGACCGGCACCTTCACCAACGTCAACCGCACCGTGCACCTGTCGGACCAGGCCGTCGACCCGCCCGGCGACGCCCGCAGCGACCTCGACATCTTCCTCGACTACGCGCGGCGGATGGACTTCCGGGACCGCGACGGGGCGCCGCTGATCCGGTGGACCTCGCCGGAGGAGGTCTTCCGGGCCTGGCAGGAGTGCAGCCGCGGCCGGCTGTGCGACTACACCGGCATCAGCTACGACCGGCTGCGCGGCGGGAGCGGCATCCCGTGGCCGTGCAACGACGAGCACCCCGACGGGACCGTCCGGCTGTACGCCGACGGGGTGTTCCCCACCGACCCCGACCGGTGCGAGTCCTACGGCCACGACCTCCTCACCGGGGCGACCGTCGACCCGGCGGCGTACCGCGCGCTGGCGCCGGCCGGGCGGGCGTTCCTCAAGGCCGTGCCGTACCTGCCGCCGCACGAGGAGCCGGACGCGGACCACCCGTTCCGCTACAGCACCGGCCGCACCGTCTACCACTTCCACACCCGGACCAAGACCCGCCGGGCCCGGCAGCTCGACCGGGCCGCGCCGGACGCCTGGGTGGAGCTGTCCGTCGCCGACGCCGACCGGCTCGGCATCGCCGAGGGCGACATCGTGCGGGTCACCTCCCGCCGGGGGGAGATCGTCGTGCCCGCCAGGGTGGCCGGCGGCCGGGACGGGGTGGTCTTCGCGCCCTTCCACTACGGCGACTCCGACGGGGACGGGCGGGCCGCCAACGAACTGACGATGACCGAGTGGGACCCGGTCTCGAAGCAGCCGGTGTTCAAGGTGGCCGCGGTCCGGGTCGAGCGGGTCCGGGCCGGCGACCGCCCGTCCCCGGCGCCCACCACCACCGCGTCCCGCCCGGCCGGACCGGCCCGGGTCCCGGGCACCGTCGGCGGGCCCGACGCGGAGGTCGCCGAGGACGTCGCCCCGGTCGACCCCCCGGCCGTCGCCACCCGCGAGGAGGGGTCGTGAAGCTCCCGGTCTACCTCGGCCTGCTCCGGGAGGCCGAACGCACCCTCGCCGGGTCGTTCCGGCAGGTCGCCGAGGGCCACGGGGACGAGCCCGACGTCCACTTCCTCTGCCGCACCCTGGCCGCGCAGTGCGACGCCCACCACGAGGCGCTGACCCCGGTGGTGGAGCGCTACGGGGAGACGACCCCCGACGACGAGCCGGAGCGGCTGCACGCCGACGGCCTGTCCGAGACCCGCACCGGGCCGGTCGGGCTGCTGCGGGACCTGCAGGACGTCTACCTGCTGGCCACCTTCGTCGAGATCACCTGGACCGTCGTGCGGCAGGCCGCGCAGGCCCTGCGCGACCACGACCTGCTCGACGTCATCGGCCGCTGCGACTCCGAGACCTCCACCCAGGTCCAGTGGCTGCGCACCCGCATGAAGCAGGCCGCCCCGCAGGCCCTGGTGGCCGCCTCGTGACCGGCGTCGCCGCCGGCAAGGCCCCCGGCGGGCTGCTGGCCCGGGCGAAGGACCGGGCCGGCGCGCTCGGTGCGGGCACAGCGGTCGCCGGTGCTGTCCCTGCTCGCCGCGGGCAAGGTCGCGGCCGACACCGTCCTGGCCGTGGAGCTGGGCCGGGAGGAATGGCGGGAGAACAGGGCGCTGTGCGCCTACTGCCAGGTCGCCACCGTGGCCTCGGCGGTGTCGCTGGCGCTCGCCCTGCCCGAGGCCCGGCGCGCGCTGCGGACCCTGCGCGGCCGGTGAGCCGGACCCGGCCCGCGGCGGCCCGGCTCGACGGGCCGGCGCCGTCGGACCCCGGGGGGAGGAGCATGACGGGATCGGTGCCGGGCACACCGCCCGCATGACACGCGGACGGCGGCGCAGCCGCAGCGAGTACGAGCGGGGGCTCGAGGATCACCACGACCCGACCGCGGGCCTGGCCGGGGCGCCGCCGGCGCGCAGCGCACTGACGCTCCGCGCCGTGCTGGCCGCGTTCGGGCTCGTGTTCTGCGGGGTGGCGGCCGGGTTGTCCTTCGCGGCCGGGCTCACCGGGCTGGGGTGGGTGCTGGCGGTGCTGGCGGCGGTCGCGCTGGTCGACCTCGGCGTGGTCGTCAACCGCAAGCGGCGCGGCGAGCCGGGCTGACCGCCGGGGCCGGCCTCCGCCGGTCGCCGGCTCAGGAGTCCTGGTTGGAGACCTTCTCGGCGTCCGCGTCCCCCGAGGCGACCAGCACCCGCTCCGCCACCGCCTCCTCGACGGCCTCCAGCAGGAGGTACACGAGGCCGGCGGCCAGCGGTGCCCCCGCCCAGGCCACCGGACCGCCGGCGAGCCGGACGAAGCCCCAGGCGGCGGCGAGGGCGGCGACCACGGAGAGCACGTTGAGGCTGGTGCCGAGGGTCATCGTCTGGGTCGCGTGCTGGGGCATCGGGCGGCGGAACCCGCGGGACAGCACTCCCTGCAGGACGGTGAAGGACAGCACCGCGCCGATCGCGTACAGGAAGACCTGCGCGGTGGTGGGCGGGCCCTCCACCGACTGCGCCAGCCCGAAGACCACCGTGACGACGATCGAGAAGCCGAAGGTCGTGCTCTCCCGGCCCACCGTGCTCCGCATCGACCGGACCAGGCCGTGGTCCGACGCGCCGTTCCGGCCATCGATCATCGGAATCTCCTGACGGACGCCCCGGGTGTGGCCGTCGCGACCCGGGCCCGTACCCGGCGCCCGGTCCGCTACACCCCGGCGCGGTCCGCGGCGCCCGCCGGCTCGGGCTGCAGGGCGGTGAGCGCGGTGGTGGCCGACAGGGCGAGGAAGGCGTCGTAGCGGCCGCCGAGCACCGTGGGGACGTAGTTGCCCCACCGCTCCCGCTCGGGCCGGTAGACGACGCCGATGGCCCGGTGCCCGAGCTCGGCCCGCAGCCACTCGTCCTGCTCGGCCTCGGCGGGGAAGACGTACAGGGCCTGCTCCGGGTGCGCCTCGTGCAGCAGGTGCTCCACGCTGCCCTCCCGGGCGGCCGGCACCGGCAGCCGGCGCACCGGCGCGCCCCACCGGTCGGCGGCCAGCACGGTCCCGGAGTACGAGCCGAAGCCGACCAGGACCACGCCGGCAGCGGCGTGCCGCTCGCGGACCAGCTGGCCGACGTTGACCATCCCCTCCTCGGCCATGTCGGTGTACCGGGCGTCGCCGATGTGGGTGTTGTGCTCCCACACCACGGCCTTGGCGCCGTCGCCGTGGTGGGCCATCAGCCGGTCGAGGGTGTCGGTCATGTGGGTGTCGCGGATGTTCCAGGACTCCGGGCCGCCGTGGACCATCGCCCGGTAGTACGCCTCCGCCCCGGCGGCCACCGCCGCGTTCTGCTCGGCGTCGAAGCGTTCCTCGCGCCGGGTGCCCGTGCCGTCGCCGCCCCCGGACCGCAGGTCGGTGAGCATCCGTACCACCGCGTCCTCGCAGGAGGACGGGGCGAGGGTCGCCCAGGCGTAGCGTCGCGGGTCCTCCGCGTACGGCTCGAAGCAGCGGGTCGCAGCCAGCGTCCGCTCCAGGTGGTCCGGCTCGTTGCGGCGCACGTAGTCCACGACCGCGCGCAGGGAGTCCCACAGGCTGTAGACGTCCAGGCCGTGGAACCCGACCCGCCGGTGCGCCGGCAGCCGGGAGTTGTGCTCGCGCAGCCAGTCGGCGAACGCCAGCACCTCGGTGTTCGCCCACATCCACGTCGGCCACCGGCGGTGGCCCGCCAGCACCTCGGCCGGTGTCGCCGCCGGCCGGTCGGCGGTGACGGCGCGGTGCAGCCGGCGGAAGTCCGGCCACTCACCCTCCACCGCGACGAAGGAGAACCCGCGCTCGGCGACCAGCCGGCGGGTCAGCTCCGCCCGCCACCGGTAGAAGTCCGCCGTCCCGTGCGACGCCTCCCCGATCAGCACGTACGCCGCGTCCCCGATCCGCTCCAGCAGCGGATCCAGGTCCGCCGGCGCCCGCAGCGGACGCGCCAGCGCCCGCACCTCGTCCCGCCGCCGCTCCAGCACCCGTCGTGGCATCGTCCCGCCTCCCGCGGTCATGGTCCTGCTCGTCCTCGGGCCGGCCGCTGACCCGGCCACCGCCTCGGTCGGGCCGGGACGGGGCCTCGGGCCGCGGCGGGACCTCGGTGGACGCCCGGCCTACCCGCCGCCGGTGGGGTCACTCGGGGCGGGCCTCGGCGTCGGCGCCGGATCACCGGGTAGACCTCCGGGGACCGGGTCCGAGGTGGAGGTGGCGGCGGTGGCCGACAAGCACGAGCAGGCCGAGCAGATGCGCGACGACGTCCCGTCGACGGTCGCGCGGTCGGACGACAAGGCGGTGCGGACGTTCGCGAAGACGCTGGACTCCGCCGAGGACAGCTACGGGTCGGGGGAGCGGGCCCGCCGCACCGCGTTCGCGTCGCTCAAGCACACCCACGAGAAGGTCGGCGATCACTGGGAGCCGAAGGACGAGCCCGGCCCCTCCGACGAGCAGGCGGCGAAGAGCACGCCCGAGTCGAGGGACGGGAAGCCGACCGCGCAGGGGGTCGACGCGAACGCGAAGAAGGATCACCTGGTGGAGGTGGCGAAGAAGGTCGGCGTCGAGCACCCGACGACGCTGAAGAAGGCCGAGCTGATCAAGGAGATCGAGAAGGCCAACGCCCGGGAGACCCGCAAGGCTCGCTGACGCCGCCCGGCGCCCGCGCGGGCTGTCGCCCCCGCGGGCCCAGATCGGAAGAGCGTCGGG
>CADCTP010000091.1 GCA_902805565.1 uncultured Mycobacteriales bacterium | reverse complement strand
CGCACCGGCCGGCGCGGCCGGGGTCGGGGTCACGGCGGCCGTGTCCAGCGGCACCGGGGCGTCGTACGCCGGCGCGGTCTCCCCGCGCTGCACCGCCAGCCGGTTGCCGGCCAGGGTCGGCTCACCGGCCGGGCCGGCGTCCACCGCGCCCGGACGGTCGTCGATGAAGCCGGCCAGCTGCCGGCTGATCTCGCGGAACGTGCACAGCGGCGCGCCGCGGGTCGGCAGCGGGCGGCCGCCGGCCTGCAGCTCGCCGACCAGGCCCAGCGCCGACTCGGTGGTCTGCTGGTCGTAGAACTCGTAGTTCACCGTGACGACCGGCGCGTAGTCGCAGGCCGCCAGGCACTCGGCGTGCTCCAGCGTGATCCGGCCGTCGGTGGTGGTCTCGTCGTGGCCGACCCCCAGGTGCTCGGACAGCGCCCGGTAGATCTCCTCGCCGCCGAGCACGTCGCACAGCGTGTTGGTGCAGACGGACACGAGGTAGTCGCCGGTCGGGCGGCGCTTGTACATCGTGTAGAAGGTCGCGACCGCGCCGACCTCGGCCTTGGTCAGGCCGAGCTCGTCGGCGCAGAACCGGACGCCCTCCGGGGAGACGTAGCCGTCCTCCGCCTGCACCAGGTGCAGCATCGGCAGCAGCGCGGACCGCGGCTTCGGGTAGCGGGCCACGATCTCCTTGGCGGCCAGCCGGGTCTCGTCGGTCAGCGGCATGTGCCCGTGCTCCTGCTCACGAGTAGTTCCGTCGCTCGTCCGGCGGCGGGATGGTGGCGCCCTTGTACTGCACGGGCACGCCGCCGAGCGGGTAGTCCTTGCGCTGCGGGTGACCCTCCCAGTCGTCCGGCATGAGGATCCGGGTCAGCGCCGGGTGGCCGTCGTAGACGATCCCGAACATGTCCCAGGACTCCCGCTCCTGCCAGTCGGCGGTCGGGTAGACCCCGGTGATGGAGGGGATGTGCGGGTCCTCGACCGGGACCGAGGTCTCCAGCCGGAGCCGCCGCCGGTACGTCATCGAGGTCAGGTGCACGACGGAGTGGAGCCGGTCCGGGGTGCCGATGTAGTCGACGCCGTTGACCGCCGAGCACAGCTCGAACCGCAGCGCCGGGTCGTCCCGCAGGGTGCGGCACAGGTCGACCAGGTGCTCCTGGCGGACCTCGAAGGTCAGCTCGCCGCGGTCGATGACGACCTTCGTCACCGCCTCGTCGAAGGCCGGGTACGCCTCGATCAGCGCGTCGGCGACCTCGTCGAAGTAGCCCCCGTACGGCCGCTCGGCCGGGACCGGCGACCACGGCCGGCGGACGAGTCCGCCGAAGCCGGAGGTGTCGCCGGACCCGTGCGCGCCGAAGGAACCGCGGTGGACCACACCGGGGGCGGCCTCGCCCGGGGTCGGGCGACGCTGGTCCGGCAGCGACCCGCCGCTGTCCGGACCGGAATTCGGCTCTGTCACTAACTCACTTCCCGAACTTGACGGACGAGGCGACGAGCTCGGTGCGGACGCCGGCGAGCTGCTTGGCCCGCTTGGGGCCGAGCGGCTCGTGCTCGATCTTCTCGTGCAGCTTGAGGATCGCGTCGATCAGCATCTCCGGCCGCGGCGGGCAGCCGGGCAGGTACATGTCGACCGGGACGATGTGGTCCACGCCCTGGACGATGGCGTAGTTGTTGAACATGCCCCCGGAGGACGCGCACACGCCCATCGACAGCACCCACTTCGGCTCCGGCATCTGGTCGTAGATCTGCCGCAGCACCGGGGCCATCTTCTGGCTCACCCGGCCGGCGACGATCATCAGGTCGGCCTGCCGGGGCGACGCCCGGAAGACCTCCATGCCGAACCGCGCCAGGTCGTACCGTGGGCCGCCGGAGGTCATCATCTCGATCGCGCAGCAGGCCAGGCCGAACGTGGCCGGCCACAGCGACGACTTGCGGCTCCAGTTGACGATCTTCTCGACGCTCGTCAGCAGGATGCCGCTCGGCACCTTCTCCTCGAGTCCCATGCCGTGCCTCCTAGTCCCAGTCCAACCCGCCGCGCCGCCAGACGTAGGCGTACGCGATGAAGACCGTTCCGATGAACAGGACGATCTCGACCAGCCCGAGCAGGCCGAGGTTCTTGCTCGCCACTGCCCACGGATACAGGAAGACGATTTCGATGTCGAAGACGATGAAGAGCATCGCGGTCAGGTAGAACTTGACCGGGAAGCGGGTGCCACCGATGGGCTGCGGTGTCGGCTCGATGCCACACTCGTAGAAGTCCAGCTTCGCGCGGTTGTACCGGCGCGGCCCGACGAACGGGGCGGCGGTCACCGAACCGACCGCGAACGCCGCCGCCAGCACGAACAGCACGACGATCGGGACGTAGGGCGAGAGCATCCGGGCGCCTCCCTCCTTGACGGGCGGTTGCAGGGTACGGACTGCGCGGGACGGATCAGACGGCGGGGGCGAGCCTGGTCATCGCCGTGATGACCCGGTCCAGCGCGTCGCCGCCGCGCGGGTCGGTCAGGTTGGCCATCAGCTTGAGCACGAACTTCATCAGCAGCGGCCGCGGCAGGCCGTGCTGGGTGGCCAGCTTCATGATGTGCGGGTTGCCGATCAGCTTCACGAAGATCCCGCCGAGGCGGTAGTAGCCGCCGTACTCGGCCTTGAGCGCCATCGGGTACGCCGCCAGGGCGCGCTCCCGGCCGGGCCCGGCCGGGCGGGCCAGCGCCTGCGCCACGTGCTCGGCGGCCAGCTTGCCGGTCTCCATCGCGTACGCGATGCCCTCGCCGTTGAACGGGTTGACCGCGCCGGCGGAGTCACCGGCCAGCAGCAGGCCGCGGGAGTAGTGCGGGGTCCGGTTGAAGCCCATCGGCAGCCCGCCGCCGCGCACCGGCCCGACCGCGTGCTCCTCGGTGAACTGCCACTCCTCCGGCAGCCCGCCCAGCCAGGACGACAGCAGCGACCGGTAGTCGGTGGAGCCGTACGCCGTGGAGGAGTTGAGGATGCCCAGGCCGACGTTGGAGGTGCCGTCGCCGACGCCGAAGATCCAGCCGTAGCCCGGCATCAGGATCCGGCTGCCGTCCGGCTTGACGTCCCACAGCTCCAGCCACGACTCCAGGAAGTCGTCGGCGGTGCGCGGGGAGGTGTAGTAGCGCCGGACCGCCACGCCCATCGGCCGGTCGTCGCGCTTGGCGATGCCCAGCGACAGCGCCAGCCGGCCGGACACCCCGTCGGCGGCCAGCACCAGCGGCGCCCGGAAGGTCACCGGGCCGGCCGGGGTGCGGGCCTCGACGCCGACCACCCGGTCGGTGCGCTCGTCCAGCACCGGGCCGGTCACCGTGGTCCGCTCGCGCAGCCGCGCGCCGGCCTTCTCGGCGTGCCGGATGAGCGTCTCGTCGAAGTCCAGCCGCGGCCGGACCAGCCCGTAGTCCGGCCAGGAGGCCAGGTCGGGCCAGGGCAGCTCCAGGGTGCGGCCGCCGCCGATCACCCGCAGCCCCTTGTTCCGGATCCAGCCGTCCTTCTCCTCGGTCGGCACGCCCATCGCGACCAGGCTGTGCACGGCGCGCGGGGTCAGCCCGTCGCCGCACACCTTCTCCCGGGGGAAGCTGGTCTTCTCCAGGACGAGCACGTCCAGCCCGGCCTGTGCGAGGTAGTACGCCGCGGTGGCGCCGGCTGGGCCGGCGCCGACGACGAGAACGTCCGCATCCTGCTCGGCGACCATGGCGACCCCATCGGCATATTGTGAACGCGTTCACGAGCTGTCGCGCCCAGTGTATGACCGCGCCGGGGGCGCCGCGCGCGGGCCTCGGTCGCGCTCAGCCGAGCAGCGAGGTCAGCCGCGGGACGGTGTAGTCGGCGGACGCCGCGGCGGTCTCCGAGCTGGGCCGCAGGAACACCCAGTCGCCCGCGTACTCGATCGGCGAGGGGTCGCGCCGGATGAACGGCGTCCAGGCCCGGACCGCCGCGGGCGGGGCCTCGGGCAGGGCGTGCTTCCACCGCACCACGTGCGTGCCGACCACCGCGTCGGCCAGCCCGTCGATGATCGACGAGCCCGCCTCGATCACGGCCTTGGCCACGACGTCGTCGGACGCCTCGAACAGCTCCGGCACCCGCCGCGGGGAGATCAGCAGCGAGACCAGGCCCTTGCCGGCCGGCGCCCGCTCCGGGCACTTGTTGTGCTCGACGGTGATGCCGCACAGCAGCGGGTTGGCCCCGGAGGACATCAGCGCCGCGTACAGCTTGGGGCCGCGAGGGCCGCGGCGCGGCTCCAGCGGCCTGTCGAGCAGCACGCCGACCCGCATCACCGAGCTGAACGTGCTGGCCTCGATGAACTCCGCCTCGACCGCCGGCATGTCCGGGTGGATCGCCCGGACCTGCGGGGACGGGAGCGTGATCACCACCGCCCGGGCCGAGCGGGTGGACCCGTCGGCCAGGGTGAGCCGGGCGCCGGCGCCGTCCCGGGCGACGTTGGCCACCGGGGTGGCGGTGTGCACGGTGACCCGCCGGGCCAGCTCCTGGACCATGGTGTCCTGGCCGTGCCGGTAGGTGCGCCAGCGGACCACGCCGCGGGTCCGGACCACGATCGACAGCAGCGGCGCGGCGGCCGAGCGCTCCGGCAGCCAGCCGAACGCGGACGCCGAGATCGGGTCGAGCATGTCCCGGACCAGCTCGGGGCCGTACTTCTCCCCCAGCTCGGCCAGCGTTGCGTCCCCGTACGGGGTGTCGGCCGGGTTGCCGGGGTCCATCCCGTGCCGGAGCCCGGGCAGCATCATCCTGATCATGCGGTTGCGGACGGCGACCGGCATGCCCGCGCCGGTCAGCGCGGACAGCGGGTGCCCCAGCCACGGGTGCGCCCGGCCGTCGCGCCACAGCGCGACCGGGTGCCGGATGCGGTGCACCTCCCGGGACAGGCCCAGCTCCTTGATCAGCGCCCAGGTCGCCGGGTAGCCGTTCGGGGCGAGCGTCTCCGCGCCGCGGTCGATCGTGTAGCCGTCGACCCGGGCCGAGACCATCCGGCCGCCCGGCACGGCCTCGGACTCGAAGACCTCGACCCGGTGGCCCTCGCTGGCCAGCCGGTAGGCGGTGGCCAGGCCGGCCAGGCCCGCCCCCACCACGGCGACGTCCAGGTCCGGCATGTCAGCTCCTCACGGGGTCGGGTGCCGACACCGGCGCCGGCACGGGCGGCCGTACCGTCGGGTGGCGCAGCGACCAGGTCGGGACGCCGTCGGCGCGCAGCTGCCGGTGCAGCATCCGGATGTAGACGATGTCGATGGCCAGGATCACCAGCGTGCACATCGTCAGCAGGTTGCGGCCGGGGTACCAGGCGAAGAACATCGCGCCGGCGCCCAGCGTGCCGACGGCCTTGCCCACGGCCACGTGCATGGACTGGCCGATCGACGAGCCGCGGCGGCGCAGCAGCTGGATGAAGGCGATGCTCATGTAGATGTTGATCGCCATCGCGCCGTAGATGCCCTCGTTGTCGGCCAGCTCCCAGCCCATCACGATGTGGAAGACGAAGCTGACCACCAGGGCGGCCGCGACCAGCCGGACGAACGTCGCCTTCGGGAAGTCGAAGTCCTTCCAGCCGTACCGGAACGCCAGCCGCAGGATGAACAGGTCCAGCAGGATCCAGAGCACGTCGATCGGTTTCTGCTGCGGCGGGTGCGGCAGCACGATGAGGAAGGTGACCTCCCAGCTCAGGTTGAGCACCACGGCGAAGACCGGGATGCCCATCCACCTGTCCCGGTTGCCGCGGTAGATCAGGCAGGCGTACGTGTACGCCCAGAACGCCCCCTGGATACCCAGCAGCCCGAGGAACAGCCAGTCCGGGATCTCGTTGCGCTCGGCGACCACCGGCGGGTTCGCCGGCACGTCGAGGATGGTCGGCCAGTCCACGCGGTCACGCCCTTCCGGGGATCAGGTCCACCGACCGGTCCCGATCTTGTCCTTGGTCCCGAGCACCAGCTCGCGCAGCTCCAGCCGGCGGACCTTCCAGGTCGCGGTCCGCGGCACGTCCTCCCACGGGATGACGATCGGGTCGTCCAGCTCGGGCAGGCCGGCCGTCGCGGCCGCCCAGGCCGCCGGGTCGAGCGTGTCCTCGCGCATGCAGAGCACCGGCACCGGCGGCCGGCCGGGCACGCCGAGCACGGTCACCTCGGTCGCGGTCGGCAGCCGGTCCAGCAGGATGCTCTCCAGCTCGATGCCGCTGGTGCCGGGGAGGATGTCGACCTCCCGGTCGATCAGCTTCAGCCGGCCGAACCGGCCGCGCTGGCCGACGTCGCCGGTGTTCCACCACCGGCCGTCGACCTTCTCGTCGTGCCGGTCCTGCTCGCCCAGGTAGGCCAGGCAGCGGGAGGCGGTGGAGACCATCATGATCCCCGGGGTGCCGCGCGGGACCTTCTTGCCGGTCTCGGCGTCGACGACCTTGACCCGGGCCAGGAACGGCAGCGTGAAGCCGATGTCGCTGGTCGCGGAGACCGCCTCCGGGCGCTCCCGGACCGAGCGGCGGGTGAACGCGGCGATGCAGACCGGGCCGACCTCGCTCTGCCCCCAGCCCTGGCCCCACACCGGGAACCGGGTCCGGGAGGCGTTGAGGAAGGTCCGGACCGTACGGGGGTGGATCGCGTCGAAGGTGCCGATGAACAGCCGCACCCTGGCGAAGAGCTCCGGCCGCCGCTCGGCCAGCTCCTCCCAGCGCTGGAAGATGTTCGGGCACGCCTCCAGCGAGGTGGGCGGGTGCGCCTGGAGCATCCGGGCCGCGTTGTCCAGGGCGTGGTCGGCGATGACGACCAGCTCCTTCGGGCCGCGGGTGAACTGCCCGGCGGTCCAGGACACGATCCGGCCGTGCGCGAAGGCGACGGAGATCGCGGTGACGTCGTCCGGCGAGGAGTCGACGATCGGCAGCCGCATCGTCTCCATCCGGCTCATCTTGTCGCCGATGGTGCGGGCCGAGTGCACGACCAGCTTGGGGACGCCGGTGGTGCCGGAGCTGTGCACCACGATCATCGGCTCGTCGTAGCGGCGCGGGTTCGGCGGCGGCGGCTCGGCCCCGGCCAGGTCGGCCGGGGTCACCAGGTCCGGCCCGGCCGGGGCCTCGCCCCGGCCCACCACGACCGTACGGATCCCCGGGGCCGACAGCGTGGTGCCCGCGGCGGCGGCCCGCCGCAGCATCGCCGGGCTGGCCACCACCAGGTGCGGGTCGACCCGGTCGACCATGGCCCGCACCGACTCCACCGACGACAGCGGGGCCAGCACGGCCGGCAGGGCGCCGATCCGGGCCGCCGCCGCGGCCAGCATCACCTGGTCGTAGTGGTTGTCCTTGACGATCGCCAGCCGGTCACCGTGCCGCAGGCCGGCCGCGTACAGCCAGGCGGAGGTGTCCCGGACGATGTCGGCCAGGCCGGCGCCGACGTGCCGCACCCCCGCCTCCGGCGCGATGTCGAACGGGCGGTCCAGGTGCATGACGGTCGGCCGGTCCAGCTCGGCGAACCAGTCGTAGAGCAGCCCGATGTTCGACGGCCGTGTCGGCAGAGCCATGCGGGGTCTCCCAGCGATCGGCAGGGCCACCGGACAGCGGCGGGACCGCGCGACGGTGGCCTGGTTGCCGGCACAGTAGTGAGCGCCCGGAGGCGGTCACAATGACAAGTGGCGCAGCGGTATGACAATCGGAATGGCAAGGTCTAGGGCGCGTCTCCCCATTGACGGCGCGCGCCGCCGGACAGCTGAGAGACGCGCCCTAGCGCCGCTGACCGGCCATCCAGCGGGCGACGTGGATGCGGGACGGGCACTCCAGCTTGCGCATGATGTGCCGTACGTGGTTGACCGCCGTCCACTCCGCGATGCCGAGCTGGCGGGCGATCTGCCGGTTGGTCATGCCCCGGGTGATGAGGTCGGCGACCTCCCGCTCCCGCGGGGTCAGCGGTCCACTGTCGGCGGCCGTCGGGGCGCCCGCCGCGGGCTGCTCCGGGGCGGGGGCGGCCAGCGCCTGCTCCACCACCCTGGGCAGGCTCTCCCGCCGGCCCTGCGCGGTCGCCTGCCGCAGCGTGGCCGCGCCGAGGCCGGTGGACAGCCGGCGGGTGGTGCGCTCGGCGGTCGCCCGCTCCAGCGGGCCGGGCGGGGTCCGGGTGAGGTCCCGCAGCGCGGCGGCGGCGCCGAGCAGCAGCGCGGCCTGGTTCTGCGCGCCACCGGTCGCGGAGACCAGCTCGGCCACCACCTCCAGGGTCGTCGGCAGCCCGGCCCGGTCGTCCAGCTCCCACTGCTCGCGCAGCGCCGAGCGGGCCAGCTCCAGCGCCTGCGGGTGGTCGCCGCGGGGGGCGGCGATGCCGGCCAGCAGCGACCGGGTGCGGGCCAGCTCCCGGCGGGCGCCCAGCTCGGCCCACAGCCGGGCCGCCTCGTGCGCCCGCTGGGTGGCCCCCGCGGTGTCGCCGTCGCCGGCCAGGGCCGCGGCCAGGTGGCACAGC
>CADCTP010000090.1 GCA_902805565.1 uncultured Mycobacteriales bacterium | reverse complement strand
ACCTCCATCGCGTCCAGCAGGGCCGCGACCACCGCCGCCCAGTCCCGGCCCGGGTCCGGCACCAGGGCGAGGCGCTCCAGCGGGATCCCGGCCTCGCGCGCGGCGACCAGCCCGAGCGACGGCAGCCCGACCACGCCGCACCAGGCGCCGTCCCCGGCCGGCCCGGCCAGCAGCGCGAGCAGCAGCGACGCGGAGCCGCGTACCGCGACCGTCGAGCCGCGGCGCAGCCCGCCGGTCGCGAACAGCGGGGCCAGCGCGGGCAGCACCGGCAGCGGCCGGTCGTCCGCTGACCGCACCTCCGCCGGGGCCCGCCGCGCGGGCGCCGACACCACCGCCGCCATGACCCGATGTTCGAACACGCGTTCGAACGACGTCAACCCCTCGTCCGCGTGCCGGCCGGGGACACGCGGGACCCCCGCGCTGGGCCGGGCCGGGCCGGAGCCCGCCGCGCGCGGGCCGGTGTGGTTGGATACCGCCGTGATCGTGGACGGGTCGTACTGGGTGGGCCGCCGGGCCCACCACTTCGACCAGCGCTGTCGCTGACCCGGGCCGACAGCACTCGTCGGCAGACGTCCGCCGACCGCACGATCCCCGGGAAGTCCCATGGCCGCCGTCCTGGCACCCGTCCGCACCCCGCAGCCGTCCCTGACCGGCCGTACCGTCGTCGTGCTGCACGCCCACCCCGACGACGAGGCGATCTTCACCGCCGCCGCCATGCACCGGCTGGCCGCCCGCGGCGCCCGGGTGGTGCTGGTCACCGCCACCGCCGGCGAGCTCGGCCCGGTCCTGCGCCCGCTGCGGGCGGGGGAGAGCCTTGCCGCCCGCCGCCGCCGCGAGCTGGAGCGGGCCTGCGAGACCCTGGCGGTGGCCCGGCTGGTCCTGCTCGGCCACCGGGACTCCGGCATGGCCGGCTGGGACGACAACGCGCACCCGGACGCGCTGGCCGCCGCGCCGACCGCCGCGGTCGCCCGCCGGCTGGCCGACCTCTGCGCGCGGGAGGGGGCCGAGGCGCTGGTCCACTACGACCCGCAGGGCATCTACGGGCACCCCGACCACCTCGCCGTGCACCGGGCCGGGGCGGCCGCGGCCGGCCTGCTCGGCATCACCGGCTACGAGGCCACCGTCGACCGGCGGCGGCCGCGCACCCGCCGCCCGCACCTGGTCGACCAGGCCGCCGGCGCCCGGGTCGGCTGGGAGCCGGCCGGGATCGCCACCGTCGTCCGGGCCGACCGGGACGACCTGCGGGCCAAGCGGCGGGCGATGGCGGCGCACGCGACCCAGGTGCCCCGGGCGGCGACCCGCCGGGTCGGCTTCGCGGCCGCGTACGGCACGGAGTGGTTCCGCCGGATCGGCCCGGCGGCCGTCCTGGACGAGCTGTCCTGAGGCGAACCTCGAGGGTCGCCCGGGCGTTGGCTGGGTACCACCGAGCTGACACCGACGCCCGAGGAGGCGACCGCACGTGGGACTCCTGGACCGACTGCTCGGCCGGAGCGAGGCCCGGCCCCGCCAGCAGCAGGGCTGGAACCGTCCGCCCGCCCCGGCCCGACCGGCGAAGACCGACGACGAGACGGCGATCGAGCGCTACCGCTACATGCTCCGCACCGCTCCGCCGGAGCAGGTCGAGCAGGCGCACGCCGAGGCGTTCGCCAAGCTCACCCCGGAGCAGCGCCGGCAGGTGCTGGCCGACCTGTCGAGCGAGGTGCCGCCGGCCGAGCGGGCCCAGTCCGACGACCCGCGCTCGCTGGCCCGGATGGCGACCCGGGCGGAGATGCGCCGGCCCGGCACGATGGAGCGGACGCTGGGCCGCTCCGGCGGCATGGGCATGGGCGGCATGATCGCCGGCGGCCTGCTGGCCAGCGTGGCCGGCGCGTTCATCGGGACCGCGATCGCGGACGCGATGTTCGACTTCGACGACAGCGGGGATGGTGGGGACGCGGGCGACTCGGGTGACGCCGAGGCGGCCGCGGACACCGGTGACGCCGGCGGTGACGCCGGCGGTGGCGACTACGGCGGCGGGGACTACGGCGGCGGGGGCGACTTCGGCGGCGGCGACTTCGGCGGCGGTGACTTCGGAGGTTTCTGATGGCTCGCGAGGACCTGCGCAGCGGTGACGACGTCCGGGACGACGTGCTGTCGGCCCCCGGGCCGCCGGAGGTGCGCCGGGACCGCAAGGAGCACGGCGGCTCGACCGACCGGTTCGACGACGACGCCCTGGCGGCGCGTACGGAGCAGGAGCGGGTGGACGCCGGACTGGCCGACTACGCGCCGGGCTCGGTGCCGCCGGCCACGGACGACCCGGTCCCGGTGGACCTCACCGCGACCGCGGCGTACCGGGAGGAGAAGGCCCAGATCGACCTGGAGGTCGAGCGCGGGCTGATCGCCACGGAGGGGGAGCGGCCCGACTTCCCGCCCTCCAGGTACCCGGACAGCTAGCCCGGATCGGCGCGGTGGGCGGCTCGATCACCCACCGCGCCGACCCGGCACCGCGGGTAGGCGTATCATGACTGCCGCTCGCACCTCTCTCCCCTCCGGACAAGGCGATGACTGGACACCGGCCCCACCGGTCGTACCGGCACGAGGCCTTCCTGTACCGCGACGCCGAAGACTTCCTCGACGGCGCCCTCCCGTTCGTGCGCGACGGCGTCGCCGCAGGTCAGCCGGTCATGGTGGCCGTACGGAAGTCCCGGTCGGACCCCTTGCGGGAGGCCCTGGGCGCCGACGCCACCGACGTGCACTTCGTCGACATGGCCGAGCTCGGGCTCAACCCGGCCCGGATCATCCCCGGCTGGCGCCGCTTCCTGGACGAGCACTGCGGCGACGCCCAGCCGGTGCGCGGGATCGGCGAGCCGGTCTGGTGGGACCGCCGGCCGCACGAGATCACCGAGGCCCAGCTGCACGAGGCGCTGCTCAACCTGGCCGTCGACCCCGACACCCCGCTGTGGCTGCGCTGCCCGTACGAGGTCGGCACGCTGACCGGCGAGCAGCTGGCCGAGGCCGCCCGCAGCCACCCCGTCCTGGTCGAGACCGGCGGGTACGCCGGCTCGCACAGCTACGGCGGCCGGCAGCACGTCGACGACCTGTTCGCCGCGGACCTGCCCCGGCCGCCGGCGGCGGCCGACGGCGTGGCGCTGCCGGCCGAGCCCGCCGACGTCGCCCGGCTGGTCACCCGGCACGCCGCCGCGGCCGACCTGGACAGCGAGCGGACCTGGGCCCTGTCCCTGGCCGTCCGCGAGGTCGCCGCCGCCACCCCGGCCGGCGGCACGCTGCAGGTCTGGGCCGAGCCGTCCGCGCTGATCTGCGAGTTCCGCGACCCGGAGCCGCTGTCGGACCCGATGACCGGCCGGCGCCGGCCGGGCGCGGCCGAGCCGGACCCGCGCGGGCTGTGGCTGGCCAACCAGATGTGCGACCTGGTCCAGGTCCGGGCCACCCCGGACGGCACCACCGTCCGCATCGTCACCTGGCGCTGAGGACCGGGCCGGGCCCCGAAGCGCGGGCAGCATTCGACGGGCGGCCCGGTCGGCCGTACTCGACAGGGTGCTCCGGCGCGGTCGTCAGGTCGAGGCCATGGCCTGTTCGACCTGCTGGGCGGGGTAGCGCGTGGCGCGGCTCCCGCCGAACAGGTCCCAGAAGAAGTCGTTCATGATGGTGGCGACGGGCGCGGAGCGGCTGATGAGCACGGCGGCCGGCGGCGGGACGTTGGCCGGTGGCTCTCCGGCGGCGCAGCGCCGGACGTAGGCGAAGCGTTCGACGGCTCCGCCGCCGTCGGGGGCGGCCACCCCGGCGAGGTTGCCGACCATCCAGTTGACCAGCTCGCGCCGCACGTAGGCAGCGTCGTAGCTCCGGTGCCGGGCGAGGAAGCTCCGCTCGTCCGCGGACAGGTCGAACCGGGGCGACCCGGCCAGGCCGAGGTCCGCGAGGTGAAGGCGGTGGCCGTCGGTCAGGATGTTGCGGAAGTGGGCGTCGAAGTGCAGCAGCCCGTTCGCGTTCATGAAGGCGACGTCGGCGCGCAGGCATCGCTCCACCATGCTGCACGCGGCGGTGCCGGCTTCCCGGCCGGCGGCGAGCTGCGTGGCCAGCCAGTCGTGCAGGGTGTACGGGAGGTGTTCCAGGAACAGGACCACGCTCGCCGACGCCCGGGCGAGCGCCTGCAGCCGCCGCCGCACCGCCGCCGATCCGCCCCAGTACGCGACGACACGCTCGACGTCGGCGTGCTCGTCGGTCGGCGGCGCCGCCCCGGGCAGCACCCGCCAGTGGTACATCAGGGGGAACGCCGCGCTCCGTCCGGTGAGCACCCAGTTCGTGGTCATGGTGTTCGCCGCGAGTTCCCGCCAGGCGCCGAAGCCGGGGCCGGCCCACCGCACGACTCCGTAGTGACACCGCGCGGGCACCCCGAACAGGTTCGCCGTGGACATGACGTTGTCCGGATCGCGCTCCAGGTCCGTCAGCGGGATCCGCTTCGCGAAGACCGGCGTGCCGGCGACCTCCAGCATCGCCGAGCTGCCGCCGACGCCGGACCCGGCGGCCGGGGCCGCGTCCAGGAGCCGACCGAGCTGGTGGTCACTGAGCAGGGCCAACGCCGTGGACACGGCGCCGTACCTGCCCACCCGCGCTTCGTGCGACCGGTCCGTGCCGTCGTGCGGCAGCCCGCTCACCGCGCCCCTCGTCGTCGAAGATGGTGAACGCCCCGCGGGAAGGGTAGCCGTGACCGGGAGCCGGATCCGGTCGGGCCCAGCTACCCGACCACGTGCGTCCGGGGTGCCGGGAAGCCGTTGAACGCGCCGGCGTAGCTGGTCGTGTACGCCCCCGCGCTGCCGAGGAACACCCGGTCGCCGGCGGCCAGGCCGGCCGACAGCGGCACGTCGAACATGATCGTGTCCTGGCTGTCGCAGGTCGGCCCGGTGAGCTGGACCGGCTCCCGGCGGGCCGAGCCGCGGGAGTCGGCGACCGGGTAGCGCAGCCGGTTGCCGGTCTCCAGCGCCTCCAGGAACCCGTTGACCGCGCCCACGTCCAGGTGCACCCAGCGCCGCCCGTGCCGCTCGGCGGTGCCGATCACCGTGGCCACCATGGTCCCGGCCTCGGCCACCAGGGCCCGGCCCGGCTCGACCGCCAGCGTCGCCGGCACGTACGGCAGCCGGTCCAGCCCGGCCGCGATCGCGTCGGCGTACGCGGCCAGCGGGGGCACGTCGGTGGAGTAGCGGGCCGGGAAGCCGCCGCCCAGGTCGAGCAGCTCCAGCCGGACGCCGGCGGCGGCCAGCTCCCGCAGCACCGTCCCGGCCCGGGCCAGCGCCGCGCCCCAGGCCGCGGGCTCCAGCATCTGCGAGCCGACGTGGAAGGTCAGCCCGTACGCCCGCAGCCCGGCGTCCCGGGCCGCGCGCAGCAGCCGGGCCGCCCGGTCCGGCGGCACCCCGAACTTGCCCTCGCTCGGGACCGTGTTGCCGCCGGGCGCGGTGGCCAGCCGCACGTACACGGCCGCGCCCGGCGCGTGCGCGGCGATCGTGGCCAGCTCCTCCGTCCCGTCGAACGCGAACCGCCACACCCCGGCCCGCCACGCCTCCGCCACGTGCGCGGCCGGCTTGACCGGGGCGCTGTAGAGCAGGTCCGCCGGATCCACGCCCACCTCCGCCAGCGCCCGCAGCTCGGCCACGGAGGCGATCTCGAACCGGCCGCCCAGCCCGTGCAGCCGCCGCAGCACCCGCACGTCCGGGTTGCACTTCATGGCGTAGTGCACGTCCACGCCGGGCAGCGCCGCGGTGAACCCCCGGTACGCCGCCGCCACCCGGTCCAGGTCCAGCACCAGGAACGGGGTGGGCCCCGCCCGGCCGGCCAGCCGGTCCGGCGCCAGCGGGTCGGCAGCCGGCCGGTCGGGCGCCGGCCGGTCGGGCGCGGGTGGGTCGGCGGCCTCGCGGACCGGCCGGTCCGCGGCGGCGCTCATCCGATCGGCTGCGGGGACCGCGCGGGCTCGGCGTCGGTGCCCAGCCAGCCGCCCAGCTCGACCGGCGACATCGGCTCGCCCACCGCGGAGCCCTGCACGGCCCGGGCCCCGTACGAGCGGACGCGGTCGACCAGCTCCGGGGTGTCCACGCCGTCGGCCACCGTCCGGATGCCGAGCGACTGGGCCAGGCTGACCGTGGAGCGCACGACCGCCTCGTCCGGCGCCGACTGCAGCACCGAGGCGACGAACGAGCGGTCCAGCTTCAGCTCCTGCACCGGCATCGTCCGCAGCCGGGTCAGCGACGGCGCCGAGCGCCCGTAGTGGTCCAGCGCCAGCCGCACGCCCAGCGTGCGGAACTGGTTCAGCGCCCGCCGGGTGCGGCCCGGGTCCACCAGCAGCAGGTCCTCGGCCAGCTCCAGCTGGATCGCCGCCGGCGGCACCCCCGCCTCGCTGACCAGCCGGGCCAGCTCGTACGGCAGCCGGCTGTCCAGCACGTCGGCGGTGGTCAGGTCGAGCGAGACGCCGAGCTGCACGCCGGCCCGCTGCCACCCGGCGCACCGGTTGACCGCCTCGGTCAGCAACACCCGGGTCAGCCGGCGGGTGAGGCCGGCGCGGGCGGCCAGCGGCCGCAGCGCCTCGGCGTCCAGCACCCCGTGCTCCGGGTGCGCCCAGCGCAGGACCGCCTCCAGCTCGACGGCGGAACCGGTGGCCAGGTCGACCTTCGGCTGGTACCAGGCGACGATCCGGTTGGCCTCCAGCGCGCCGACCAGCTCCGGCAGCAGCCGCGGGCCGAAGTCCCGGCCGACGTCCTGGGCCGGGTCGTAGATCTCGACCTCGGACTGGGTCGCCTTCGCCCGGCGCAGCGCGTCGCCGGCGCAGCGCAGCAGGTCGCGGCTGTCGGTGGCGTGCATGGGGCTCGCGGCGAGCCCGGCCGACAGCTCGATCTCCACCTCGACGCCGGCCACCCGCACCGGGGACGCCAGCGAGGCCAGCAGCTCCCGGACCGACTGCTCGGCGCGGGCCAGGTGGCCGTCGAACGGCTGCAGCACCGCGATCTCGGCCCCACCCAGGCGGGCCGGCACCGCGCGGTCGCCGAGCTGCTCGCGCAGCCGGCCGCCGAGCGCGCCGAGCAGGCCGTCGCCGTACTCGTACCCGAGGGTCTCGTTGATCTCGGCCAGGTGCCGGATGCTGACGATGCTGACCAGCAGCGGCCGGCCGGCGGTGGCCCCGGCGGCCAGCGCCGGCAGCCGCTCGTCCAGCACCCGCCGGTTGCCCAGGGTGGTCAGCTCGTCGGTCATCGCCTCGGTCCGGCTGTGGGTCAGCGCCCGGGTCTGCTCGAAGGTCAGCGCGGTGCGGGCACCGGCGGCGACCAGGCAGGCCGCGGCGAGCATCACGGTCACCGGGTGCAGCTCGACGAACGCGCCCACCACCAGCAGCGTCAACCCGGCCAGGGAGAACAGGATCGGCACCAGCAGCGCGGCGAACCCGCTGATCGTGGCCGGGGCGGCCCGCCGGCGCAGCGAGCCGGCCAGCGGGATCAGCGCGATGCCGAGCATCCAGAGGCCGTCGACCCAGGAGCCGTCCACGTACCAGGTGTTGGAGCCCAGCAGGTACGCCGTGTCGGCCACCGCGAACAGCCCGAACCCGGCGACCAGCAGCCACCACACCGGCTCGGCCCGCCAGCGCACCATCGCCAGCGTGGCCACCGCCACCACCACCAGCACCAGGTCGCCCACCGGGTACGACAGGTTGGTCAGCACCTCGGCGACCGACCCGTCGACCCGGGAGATGATCCGGTCCACGGTGAACGCGGAGAACAGCGCACCGACCGCGAGCGAGGTCACCAGCCCGTCCAGCAGCACCGAGGCCGGCACCCGCCGCAGCACCGAGCGGGCCAGCAGCACCATCCCCACGTACGCCAGCGGGTAGGTCGCGATGTAGCCGACGTCGGCCGGCGACGGCACCGGGACGGTCTCGGCGTCCGAGAACGCGATGGCCCAGTAGATGTCGCCGATCGACCAGGCCAGCATGGCCAGGATCAGCAGCAGCCAGGGGGTGCGGTCCCGCTGGACCACCACCACCCGGGCGAGGCCGGACAGCACGACCGCCAGCAGCACCGCGGCGTAGAACCAGGTGTCCACCCAGCCCGGCTTGGCGTCCTTCGGGATCAGGGTGGCCAGCGCGTAGCCGACGGCGAGCGAGCCGAGCACCCACCGGCCGGTCCGGAAGGCACTGGAGGACAGCGCGGCGTCCTCGGGGGTCGTGTCCGGGACGGTACGGGACGGCGTATCCATGAAGCCGCACAGTAGGCCGCTGTGCGACAGCGGTCACCGCACCGATCATCAACCCCGCAAGAACGCCCCGAACGGGTGTATGGCACAGATCACCCATCTCGCACCGGCGTGTCGCAGCATCGAGGCGCCGGGCCGGGGGCGCCGCCGCTGCCGCGCGGGAGCGTCCCCGGCCCGGTCGCCGGACCGGCGGACCGGCCGGGCCCCGGCGGTCC
>CADCTP010000089.1 GCA_902805565.1 uncultured Mycobacteriales bacterium | reverse complement strand
GCCGAGGGGCCGGTGCCGGCGCCGCTGCGCGGCCTGCTGCGCGGCGGCGGCCGGCGGACGGCCGGTGGCGGCGCGGCCGGGCTGCTGGACGCGATCTCCGGCGCCGACCCGGAGGAGGTCGAGCGGCTGCTGCTCGACCTGGTCCGGACCGAGGCGGCGACCGTCCTCGGGCACGCCTCGGCGGCCGCGGTCGACGTGCACAAGAGCCTGCTCGACCTGGGCTTCGACTCGCTGACCTCGGTGGAGCTGCGGAACCGGCTGTCGGTGGCGACCGGCCTGCGGCTGCCGGCCACGGTGGTGTTCGACTACCCGACGGTGACCACAATGGCCGGGCACCTGCGGGCCGAGCTGGCTCCGGACGGGGCGGCGACCGCGGTCGGCATGCTGGAGGAGCTGGGCCGGCTGGAGACCGGCCTGGACAGACTGTCCCTGGACGGGGTGTCCCGGGCCCGGCTGACGGCCGGGCTGGAGCGGCTGCAGGCCAAGCTGGCCGAGACCGCGCCCCCGACGCTGGACAAGATCGCCGGCACCGCCGACGACGGCCTGGCCGACCTGCTCGTCGGCGCCGGCTGACCCCACCGGCCCGGCTCCCCGGGGCCGGGCCGGCGGGCCACCCGCGGGCACGACGCGGGCCCGGCACCCCGGAGCGGGGTGCCGGGCCGGTCGGGGAGCCGGTCAGGCGATGACGCCGCCGGCCGCGGGCACGACCGCCAGCTCGCGGATGACGATGTCCGCGCCGAACAGGCCGCGCAGGATGTCGCTGATCCCGTCCCGCATCGCGGTGGCCGCGACCGGGTCCACCAGCGAGGCCAGCGACGCCACCCCCAGGTCGAACCGGCTGGTGAACGTCACCCGCACCCCCGCCGGCACCGGGTCCACCGCCCACGAGCCGCTGAAGTGGGCGAAGTCCCCGTCCTCCTGCTCGAAGTCGACCCGCCGGGCCACCGGGTCCAGCACGTCCGCCTCGGTCCACTCCAGCATCCCGCGGCGGAACTTCACCTCCCAGGAGGAGGTCACCCGGGTCGCGGAGGACCGCCGCACCCCGACCGACACCACCGAGGTGGTCAGCTCCGGGTACCGCTCGAAGTCCACCAGGTACGCGTACACCTCGTCCGGCTCGCGGCCGGGCAGGTCCGTGTCGAGCACCACCGAGCACTCCATCGCCGTGCCTCCTACGGGGTCAGCAGGCCCAGCCGCGCCCCGGCGGGCGCGTCCAGGTCCTGGATCAGCCGGCGGGCGGAGACCCGCCACGCCTGCTCCACGTCGTCGCGGGTCAGCGGGGCCGGCCCGCCCGGGATGCGGTCGAACGAGGCCGGCATCGTCGTCTCGGCCATCACCAGCGAGCACACCGCGAGCAGCCCGTCCAGCCGGCCCATCTCCTCCGGCGGCAGCACGTCGGCGAACCCGGGCCGGATCAGCCGCTCCACCATGGCCGGCTTCACCAGCCGTACCGGCCGCACCTCCCGGCCGGCGGCCAGCCCCTCCTCGGTGGTCAGCTCGACGAACCGGGCCACCGGCAGCGCGCTCTCCCCCGCGGTCAGCCAGAACTCGCCGTCCCGCACGTCCGCGTCCAGCAGCGCCCGGATCCCCTGCCCGACCACGTCGGTCGACACCACGTCGATGTACGACCCGCGCACCGCCGGCACGAACGGCAGGTCGCCCAGCAGGATCGCCTCGCCGAGCGAGTGCACGCCCTGGCCCTGCCGGATCTCGCCGGTCCTCGAATGTCCTATCAGGACGGACGGCCGGACGATCACCGCCTCGATGCCGCTGGCCCGGACGATGCCCTCGCCGGTGTGCTTGGACCGGACGTACTCGTCCGGGCGGGCGGTGCTCTTGGCGGCCAGCTCCCGGCCGCCGTCGTGCCGGGCCACGAACGCGGTGCTCACGTGCACCAGCAGCGCGCCGGCCTCGGCGGCGAACTCCACCACCCGGCCCAGGCCCTCCACGTTGACCCGGTCGACCTCGGCCGAGTCGGCGGAGAAGTTCACGATCGCGGCCGAGTGCACGACCACGTCGACGTCCGCGCACAGCCGGCGGTAGTCGGCCGCCGCCAGGCCCAGCCGGGGCGCCGTGACGTCCACCCGCACCACCCGGGCGTCGCCGGCCGGCAGCCGGCGGTGCACCCCGGCCAGCAGCCGGTACCCGCCGGCCAGCTCCGCCAGGATCGCCGTGCCCAGCACCCCGCTGGCCCCGGTGACCAGCACCGTCCGGGGCACGCTCACACCCCGGCCCGGGCCGGCGCCGGGAACCGTTCGGCCAGCGCGGTGCAGGCGGTCCGCACCGCGCGGACCAGCCGGTCCTCCTCGGCCGGGGTGAGCGCCGCCGGCGGGGTGAAGCGGACCACCGGCAGCGCGTTCATCGAGTGGTTCACCACGATCCCGGCGTCCAGCAGATCGAGCAGGAACTCGGCCGCCACGTGCCCGTCGACGAACTCGACACCCAGCAGCACGCCGAGCCCGCGCACCTCGGTCACCAGGTGCGGCACGGTGTCCGCGACGACCGCCCGCAGCGCCGGCAGCAGCCGGCCGCCCAGCTCGCCGGCCCGCCGGACCAGGTCCTCGGTCTCGATCACGCCGACCACCGCCCGGACCGCGGCCATCGCGACCGGGGCCGCCGAGAAGGTCGAGGTGTGCAGGTACGGGTCGGCGTCGAAGGGCGCGAACGCGGCCGCCGTGGACAGCGTCGCCGCCACCGGGACGAGCCCGCCGGACAGGCACTTGCCGGCCAGCAGCACGTCCGGCCGTACGTCCTCGCGGCCGGCGGCCCACCAGCTGCCCAGCCGGCCCATGCCGGTCATCACCTCGTCCAGGGCCAGCATGGCCGACCGCTCCCGGCACACCGTCTCCACGGCCTTGAGGTAGCCCTCCGGCGGGACCAGCACGCCGCCCTCGCTCTGCACCGGCTCCAGCAGCACGAAGGCGTCCGAGGCGTCCGGGCCGAGCGCGTCGGCCAGCGCCGCCACGTCGCCGAACGGCACGTGCGTGACGTGCGGCAGCAGCGGCCGGAACGGGTCCTGGTAGACCGCCCGGGCCGTCATGGACAGCGCGCCCATCGTCTTGCCGTGGTAGCCGCCCACCATCGACAGCAGCCGGGTCCGGCCGTTGGCCCGGGCGATCTTGATCGCGGTCTCCACCGCCTCGGCGCCGGAGCAGGAGAAGTGCACCTTGGTCAGCCCGGGCGGGGCGACCCTGGTCAGCGCCTCGGCCGCGTACGCGGTGGGCTCGTTGAGCAGCAGCCGGGTGGACAACGCCTGCCGCTCCAGCTGCTCGCGGACCGCGGCCAGCACGGTCGGGTGGCCGGCACCCACGAAGAACGTGCCGTAGCCGCCGCAGTTCAGCAGCTCACGGCCGTCGGTGGTGCGGACCAGCGCGCCGGACATGGACTCCTCCAGCGGGAGCTGGAGCATGGTGGTCACCCTGGCCTGGCCGGCGGCGAGGTGGGCGCGGTAGCGGTCGACCGTGGCGGCCCTGCGGGCACGCGGCTGGTCCGGGCGGTCGGATTCGGACATGAGGTCACCTTTGATGACGTCGTCGTCGCGGGGTCCGTCCGCCGAGAACTACCCCTGAGTAACAACGGCCATTTGACCAGCCGCCGACGCCGATCACAAGACTGGGCGTCCGGGCTTTTGTGTGGCATGGTCTCCGTCTAGCTGAGTGTGCATGTCCGTTTCCGCGTCGAGGCGGCGCTCGCGGACAGATCCGGGCGAGGTAACGAGCCATGGATGACTACCAGCAGATCACGTACGACGTCGCTGACCGCATCGCCACCGTGTCGCTCAACCGGCCGGAGGCTCGCAACGCTTTCACCACCCGGATGGCCGGGGAGCTCGTCGACGCCTTCGACCGGGCGGACGCCGACGACGAGGTCGGCGCGGTGGTCTTCACCGCGGCCGGCCCGCACTTCTGCACCGGGCTCGACCTCTCCGACGACGGCCTGACCGACGCGGGCGGGCCGGGCTGGGAGGAGCCGGCCGGGCGCTGCTCGCTGCGCGTCTTCCGGATGAACAAGCCGGTGATCGCGGCGGTGCGGGGGGCGGCGGTCGGCGCCGGGTCCACGATCGTGCTGTCCGCCGACTACCGGCTGGCCGCGACCGACACCAAGTTCGGCTTCGTGTTCAGCCGCCGCGGCATCTACGCCGAGGGCGCGTCCACCTGGTTCCTGCCCCGGCTGGTCGGGATCGGGACCGCGCTGGACTGGCTGGTCAGCGGGCGGGCCTTCGACGCCGAGGAGGCGCTGGCCGCCGGGCTGGCGCACAGCGTCCACCAGCCGGACGACCTGCTGCCGCGGGCCCGGGAGCTGGCCGCGGCGATCATCGCGCGGACCGCCCCGGTGTCGGTGGCGGTGATCCGCCAGATGGTGTGGCGGATGAGCCCGCTGGACTCGCCGGAGCCGGTGCACCGGTTGGACTCCCGGCTGGCCGCGGCGGCGCTGACCAGCGCGGACGCCAAGGAGGGGTTCGCGTCCTTCGCCGGCCGGCGGGACCCGGCCTTCCCCGGGACGGTCGGCCGCGACCTCCCGGACTTCCTGCCCTGGGCGGGCTCCGATGACGGTCGCTGAGACGGCGCCGGCGCTCCCCCTCGGCTGGGCCCCGGGCGCGCGGCCGGTCGCGTTCGCCCCCGGCGACGTGGGGGCGCTGCTGGCCGAGGCCGGGACGCCGCTGCTGGTGGTGGAGCGGGACGGCCGGGTCGGGCTGGCCGCCGGCGGGTCGCTGGGCGCCCCCGGGTACGAGCTGCGCGGGATGCTCGGCCCGGCCCGCCCCGAGCTGCTCGGCGACCCGGGGTTCCTGGCCGCGCACGGCGTCCGGTTCCCGTACGTGGTGGGCGAGATGGCCACCGGGATCGCGTCGGTCGCGACCGTCCGCGCCGCCGCGGCGGCCGGGGTGCTCGGGATCTTCGGCGCCGCCGGGCTGTCGCCGGCCGCGGTGGAGGCGGCGGTGGCCGAGCTGTCCGGGCTGCCGGCCTGGGGGGTCAACCTCATCCACTCGCCGATGGAGCCGCGGCACGAGGAGCGGGTGGCCGACCTGCTGATCGCGAGCGGGGTGCCGTGCGTGTCCGCGTCGGCGTACCTGCGGCTGACCCCGGCGGTGGTGCGGTGCGCGGCGGCCGGGCTGCGCCGGGACGCGGCCGGGCGGGTGGTCCGGGGCCGGCGGATGATCGCCAAGGTCTCGCACCCGGTGGTCGCCGAGCAGTTCCTGTCCCCGCCGCCGGCCGAGCTGCTGGACGCGCTCGTCGCGTCCGGGCGGCTGACCGCCGGCGAGGCCGAGCTGGCCGCCGGCCTGCCGGTGGTCGACGACCTGACCGTCGAGGCGGACTCCGGCGGGCACACCGACCGGCGGCCGCTGTCGGCGATCCTGCCGGTGGTGCTGCGGCTGCGGGACCGGCTCGGTGCGGCGTACGGCCATGCCACGCCGGTGCGGATCGGCGCGGCCGGCGGGCTGGGGACGCCGGACGCGGTGGCGGCGGCGTTCGCGGCCGGCGCGGCGTACGTGGTGACCGGCACGGTGAACTCCGCCTGCGTCGAGGCCGGGCTGTCGGCGCCGGCCAAGGAGCTGCTCTGCCGGGCCGAGGTCGCGGACGTGACGATGGCGCCGGCGGCGGACATGTTCGAGATGGGCGTCACCGTGCAGGTGCTCAAGCGCGGCACGCTGTTCGCGCCGCGGGCCACCCAGCTGCTGGCGATCTACCGGGAGCACGCCGGCCTGGAGGCGCTGCCGCCGGAGCTGCTGGAGCGGCTGGAGCGCGACGTGCTGCACGCCAGCGTGGCCGAGGTGTGGGCGCTGACCGCCGAGTTCTGGCGGGCCCGCGACCCCGAGCAGCTGGCCCGGGCCGAGCGCGACCCCAAGCACCGGATGGCGCTGGTGTTCCGCTGGTACCTGGGGATGGGCAGCCGGTGGGCGGCCGTCGGCGACCCGGCCCGGCGGGCGGACTACCAGCTGTGGTGCGGGCCGGCGATGGGCTCGTTCAACGCCTGGGTGGCCGGCTCCTGGCTGGAGCCGCCGCAGGCGCGGACGGTCGGCGCGGTGGCCGACGCGCTGCTGCGCGGGGCGGCCCTGGTCACCCGGGCCCACCAGGCCCGCACGTACGGGGTCGCGGTGCCGGCCTCGGCGTTCGGGGTGACCCCGTGATCCCGGTCGCGGTGGTCGGGCTGAGCGCGCTGCTGCCCGGCTCGCAGGACGTCGGCGGGTTCTGGCGGACCGTGCTGTCCGGCCGGGACCTGGTCACCGACGTGCCCCGGACGCACTGGCTCGTCGAGGACTACTACGACCCGGACCCGGCGGCGCCGGACAAGACGTACGGGCGGCGCGGCGCCTTCCTCGGGCCGGTGGACTTCGAGCCGCTGGCGTACGGGGTGCCGCCGGTCGCGCTGCCGGCGACCGACACCACCCAGCTGCTGTCCCTGGTCGCCGCGGCCAAGGTGCTCGAGGACGCCACCGGCGGCGACCTGTCCCGGGTGGACGGCGAGCGGACCTGCGTGGTGCTCGGCGCCTCGGTGCAGGAGCTGTACGCGACGATGACCAGCCGGCAGCAGCGGCCGGTGTGGCGGGCGGCGCTGCGGGAGTCCGGGGTGCCGGACGAGCTGGCCGCCGCGGTGTGCGACCGGATCGCGGCGTACTACCCGCCGTGGCAGGACGCGACGTTCCCCGGGGTGCTGAGCAACGTGATCTCCGGGCGGATCGCCAACCGCTTCGACCTGCACGGGACCAACCACACCACCGACGCCGCCTGCGCGAGCTCGTTCGCCGCCCTCTCCACCGCGGTGAACGAGCTGGCGCTGGGCCAGGCCGACCTGGCGATCACCGGCGGCGTCGACACCCTCAACGACATCTCGATGTACATGTGCTTCTCCAAGACCCCGGCGCTGTCGCCGACCGGGGACTGCCGGCCGTTCTCCGCCGCCGCCGACGGGACCGTGCTGGGCGAGGGCCTGGCGATGTTCGCGCTGAAGCGGCTGGCGGACGCCGAGCGGGACGGCGACCGGGTGTACGCGGTGCTGCGCGGGATCGGGACGTCCTCCGACGGCCGCGGCGGCGCGGTCTACGCCCCGGTCGCGGCCGGGCAGGAACGGGCGCTGCGGCGGGCGTACGCGGCCGCCGGGTACGGGCCGGACACGGTCGAGCTGGTGGAGGCGCACGGCACCGGGACCCGGGCCGGCGACGCCGCCGAGTACGCGGCGCTGCGGTCGGTGTTCACCGCGTCCGGCCGGACCGACCCGGACTGGTGCGCGCTGGGCTCGGTGAAGTCGCAGATCGGCCACACCAAGTGCGCGGCCGGGGCGGTCGGCCTGCTCAAGGCGGTGCTGGCGCTGCACCACAAGGTGCTGCCGCCGACGATCAAGGTGGACCGGCCGGCGCCGGCGCTGGAAGCCGGCCCGCTCTACCTCAACACCGTGGCCCGCCCGTGGGTCCGCGCCGCCGACCACCCGCGCCGGGCGTCGGTGTCCAGCTTCGGCTTCGGCGGGACCAACTTCCACGTCACCGCGGAGGAGTACGCCGGGTCGAACCCGGCGGCCCGGTCCCGCGGCGCGGCCACCGAGCTGGTGCTGTTCTCCGCGCCGGACGCGGCCGGGCTGGCCGCCGCGGTGCGGGCGGTGGACCCGGACCGGGCGCTGGCCGAGCTGGCCCGGACCTCCCAGCTCGCCTTCGACCCCGCCGCGGGCGCCCGGCTCGCCGCCGTCGCGACCGACACGGGATCGCTGGCCGCCGACCTCGCCGCGGTGGCCGGCGAGGTCGCGACCGGCCGGTCCGGCACGGCGGCGTCGGTCTGGTGGGAGACCGGGCCGGCCGAGCCGGGGGCGCTGGCCTTCCTGTTCCCGGGGCAGGGCAGCCAGTACCCGGGGATGGGCGCCGCGGTGGCGATGGAGTTCCCGGCCGCCCGCGCGGTCTGGGACCGGGCCGACGGGATCGGGCTCGGGCCGCTGTCCCGGGTGGTGTTCCCGGTGCCGGCGTTCGACGACGCGACCCGGGAGGCGCAGCGGGTCGCGCTGACCGCCACCGAGTGGGCCCAGCCGGCGCTCGGCGCGGCCGCGCTGGCCCTGCTCGCGGTGCTGGACCGGCTCGGCGTACGGCCCGGGGCGGTGGCCGGGCACAGCTTCGGCGAACTGGTCGCCCTGCACGCCGCCGGCGCCCTGGACGCCGACACGCTGCTGCGGCTGGCCCGGTGCCGCGGCGAGGCGATGCGGGACGCCGCGGCCGGGCCGCCCGGCGGGATGCTGGCCGTGGTCGGCTCGGCGGCGGACGTCCGGGGCGTGGTCGGGGCGGTGCCGCTGGCCAACGACAACAGCCCCCGGCAGGTGGTGCTGTCCGGGCCGGTCGACGACCTGGCCGTCGCGCGGGAACGGCTCGCCGCGGCCGGGATCGCCAGCACGCCGCTGCGGACGGCGGCGGCGTTCCACAGTCCGGCGGTCGCGGCGGCCGGCGCCGCGCTGGCCGGCTTCTTGGCCGA
>CADCTP010000088.1 GCA_902805565.1 uncultured Mycobacteriales bacterium | reverse complement strand
CCGGCCCCGGCTGGACCCCGCCCGGCCGCTCCGGCCCCGGCTGGACCCCGCCCGGCCGGTCCGGTCCCGGCTGGACCCCGCCGGGCCCGCCCCAGCAGAGTCCGCCCCGTCCCGCCCCGCCCGACCAGCCCGGCAGCCGGCCCCGTACCGACCAGCCCGACCAAGGAGCGTCCTGACGTGTTCTCCGACCTCGCCGCCGGACTCGGCGCCGGCCTGCTGTACGGGCTGGTCGGCACCGCGCTGATGGTGCTCGGCTTCGTGGTGGTCGACATGGTGATCCCGGGTGAGCTGCGCCGGCACGTGTGGGAGGACCGCAACCCCAACGCCGCGATCGTCCTGGGCAGCGCGCTGCTGGGCCTCGGCGGCATCGTCACCACCGCGATCGCCACCTCCCATGAGGAGCTGGGCAAGGGCCTGGCCGAGACCGCCGGCTACGGCATCCTCGGCATCCTGCTGATGGGCCTGTCCTTCCTGCTGGTCGACGTCCTGGTGCCGGGCCGGCTGGGCCGGCTGGGCGAGATGCTGGCCGACCCCGTCCCGCACCCGGCGTCCTGGGTGACCGCCGCGGCGAACGTCGCCGTCGCCGCGATCACGGCCGCCGCCATCGCATGAGCGCCGGCCGGCTCGACGCCGGCTCCGCCCGCGGGCCGGGCGGCCCGGAGGACCGGCGGGTCGACCCGTCGGAGATCCGGGCCGCCCGCCGCCGCCGGGCGCTCGTGCTGCTCGCGGTCTTCACCTGCGCCGCCTGCGGCCTGGTGTACGAGCTGGCCCTGATCGCCCAGGGCGCGTACCTGCTCGGCAACTCGATCACCCAGGCCTCGGTGGTGCTGTCGGTGATGGTGTTCGCGATGGGCCTGGGGTCGCTGGCGGCCAAGCCGCTGCTGCGCTCCCCCGCGATCGCGTTCGCCGTGCTGGAGGCGGTGCTCGCGCTGGTCGGCGGCCTGTCGGTGCTGGTGCTGTACGCCGCCTTCGCCTGGCTGGACCTCTACCGCCCCGGCGTGGTGGTCGCCGCGGTCGCCGTCGGCGTCCTCGTCGGCGCGGAGATCCCGCTGCTGACCGCGCTGCTGCAGCGCATCCGCCGGCAGGACGCCGAGCGGGTGGTGGCCGACCTGTTCGCGGTGGACTACCTGGGCGCGCTGCTCGGCGGGCTGGCGTTCCCGTTCCTGCTGCTGCCGCTGCTCGGCCAGATCCGCGGCGCGCTCGCGGTCGGCGTGGTCAACGCCCTGGCCGGGGTGGGGGTCGTGCTCGGCGTCTTCCGGGACCAGGTCCCCCCGGCGGCCCGGCGCGCCCTGGGCGCCGGCCTGGTCGCGGTGGTGGCGGTGCTGGCCTGCACGTTCGCGCTGGCCACCCGGTTCGAGACCACCGCCCGGCAGGAGCTGTACGCCGACCCGGTCGTGCACTCGGAGCGCTCGGCGTACCAGGAGATCGTGCTGACGGAGTCGATCAGCCTGGGCGGGCGGCGGGACCTGCGGATGTTCCTGGACGGCGACCTGCAGTTCTCCTCGGTCGACGAGTACCGCTACCACGAGGCGCTGGTCCGCCCGGCGCTCGCCGGGCCGGCCGGGGACGTGCTGGTGCTCGGCGGCGGCGACGGCCTGGCCATGCGGGAGGTGTTGCGGCACCCGGGGGTGCGCCGGGCCGTCGAGGTCGAGCTGGACCCGGCGGTGCTGGAGCTGGCCCGCACCGACTCCCGGCTGGTCGACCTCAACGACGGGGCGCTGACCGACCCGCGGGTCGAGGTGGTGACCGCGGACGCGTTCAGCTGGCTGCGCGGGGCCCGGGAGCGGTTCGACGCGATCGTGGTCGACATGCCGGACCCGGACAACTCCGCGGTCGCGAAGCTGTACTCGGTCGAGTTCTACACGCTGGCCCGGCGGGCGCTGGCTCCGGGCGGGCGGATGGTCGTGCAGGCCGGCTCCCCGTACTTCACGCCGCGCTCGTTCTCCTGCGTGCTGGCCACCGTGCGCGCCGCCGGGTTCGCCGCGGTGCCGTACCACGTGGACGTGCCGACCTTCGGCGACTGGGGTTTCGTGCTGGCCGGCACGCGGGCCGACCCGCCGCCGCTGGCGCTGGCCCCGGACGCCCCGGCGCCGCGCTCGCTGGACCGGGCCAGCCTGACCGCCGCCGGCACGTTCCCGCCGGACCGGGCGCCGCGACCGGAGCGGCCGTCCACCCTGGACGACCCGCGGATCACCCGGTACGCGCAGCAGTGGCAGGACTGACCCGGCCACCGCGTCGGGCAGGATGGGGCCCGTGAGCCGACTCGAGGAACCGTGGCCCGGGCGGCCGCACCCGCTCGGCGCGACCTGGGACGGCGAGGGCACGAACTTCGCGCTCTGGGCGTCCGGCGCCGACGCCGTCGAGCTGTGCCTGTTCGACGGGGCCGGGGCGGAGACCCGGGTCCCGCTCGGCGAGCAGACCTACCACGTCTGGCACGGCTACCTGCCCCGGATCGGCCCCGGCCAGCGGTACGGCTACCGCGTGCACGGGCCGTACCGGCCGGCGGACGGCCAGCGCTACAACCCGCACAAGCTGCTGCTCGACCCGTACGCGCGGGCGCTGGACGGGGAGTTCCGGCCGGAGCCGCCGGTGTTCGGCCACGACGGGGACCCGCGCGGGGACGCGCCGGACCGCCGCGACTCCGCGCCGTACGTGCCCCGCTCGGTCGTCGTGCACGACTCCTTCCCGTGGGGCGGCGACCGCCGGCCGGGGACGCCGTGGGAGGACACGGTGATCTACGAGCTGCACGTGCGCGGGTTCACCAAGCTGCACCCGGGGGTGCCGGAGCCGCTGCGCGGGACGTACGCCGGGCTGGCCCACCCCGCCGCCATCGACCACCTGACGGACCTCGGCGTCACCGCCGTGGAGCTGCTGCCGGTGCAGCAGTTCGTCACCGAGCCGGCGGTGGCCCGGCGCGGGCTGACGAACTACTGGGGCTACAACACGATCGGCTTCTTCGCCCCGCACGCGGCGTACGCCGCCACCCCCGGCGAGCAGGTCCGCGAGTTCAAGGCGATGGTGCGGGCGCTGCACGGCGCCGGCATCGAGGTCATCCTGGACGTGGTCTACAACCACACCGCCGAGGGGGCCGAGGACGGGCCGACGCTGGCCTTCCGCGGCATCGACAACGCCGGCTACTACCGGCTGCTCGCCGACGACCCCCGGCGGTACGCCGACTACACCGGCTGCGGCAACACCCTCGACATGCGCCACCCGTACGTGCTGCAGATGCTGATGGACTCCCTGCGGTACTGGGTGACCGAGATGCACGTGGACGGCTTCCGGTTCGACCTGGCCTCGGCGCTGGCCCGCTCGCTGCACGACGTGGACAAGCTCTCGGCGTTCTTCGACGTGATCCACCAGGACCCGGTGGTGTCGCAGGTCAAGCTCATCGCCGAGCCGTGGGACGTCGGCGAGGGCGGCTACCAGGTCGGCGAGTTCCCGCCGCTGTGGACGGAGTGGAACGGCAAGTACCGCGACACGGTCCGCTCGTTCTGGGCCGGCGAGCGGATCGGCGTGCGCGACCTCGGCTTCCGGCTCACCGGCTCCTCCGACCTGTACGCCGACGACGGGCGGCAGCCGTTCGCCTCGATCAACTTCGTCAGCTGCCACGACGGGTTCCCGCTGCGGGACCTCACCACGTACGAGCGGAAGCACAACGAGGCCAACGGCGAGGGCAACCGGGACGGCGAGTCGCACAACCGCTCCTGGAACTGCGGGGTCGAGGGCGAGACCGACGACCCGGCGGTGACCGCGCTGCGCGGCCGGCAGGTCCGCAACATGCTCGCCACCCTGCTGCTGTCCACCGGCGTGCCGATGCTGCTGGCCGGGGACGAGCTGTCCCGCACCCAGGGCGGCAACAACAATGCCTTCTGCCAGGACAACGAGATGTCCTGGGTCGACTGGTCCACCCGGGACGACCCGGCGGTGGCGGACCTGCTGGCGCTGACCCGGCGGCTGGTCGCGCTGCGCCGGGCGACGCCGGTGCTGCGGCAGCGCGGGTTCTTCGCCGGCCGGCCGGTGCCGGGCGCCGAGGGGCGCAAGGACCTGGCCTGGCTGCGGGCGGACGGCACCGAGATGACCGAGCGGGAGTGGCACGCGCCGGACCTGCGGACGCTCGGGATGTACCTGGACGGCGACGGCATCCGGCAGCGCGGGCCGCGCGGCGAGCGGCTGTCCGGCGAGTCCTACCTGCTGGTGCTGCACGCCGGCGCCGAGGACACCACGTTCGCGCTGCCCGGGCTGCCCTGGGCCGACGGCTACCGGATCGTGCTCGACACCACCGCCCCCGACGGCCTCCCGCCGGCCGGCACCGACCGCCCGGCGGCCGGGATGGACCTCCCGGTCACCGCCCGCTCCGCCGTCCTGCTCCGCGCCGTCCGCACCGAGGTCCCGGACACCCGCCCGCTGCCCCCGTCCCGGCCCTCCCTCGGCGGCGTACCCACCCCCTGAATCCCGGCCGCCCCTGATCCGCGCGGCCGGGGGGACGGAGCCGGTCGGAGCTACGCGGCGTCGATGACGACGTGCAGTTCCTCGCGGCGGATCGGTCCCGCGGTCGGCTCGGCAGGCTCCCCGTGCAGCGACAGCAGGTATTCCCGCACGGCGTCGAGCAGCAGCACCCTGGCCTCGGACAGCGACGGGGCAACCGTGATGACCGCGGGCAGCTCGACGACCCGGGCCTGCACCCACCCGTCCTCGACGGTCTCGAAGACCGCCGTCCAGGTCAGGTCGGTCGACATGACTCCAGCGTATCCGGCGGACCAGGGCTGAGGAAGAAACGGGTCGGTCGACGGAGCACCACAGCGGAGTGCTCCCGGGGCACCCCGCCGGCCCGCCGACGGCCAAGCCAGGGGTGGTAGTTGTACGGTGCTTCGACGGACCTGACAGGGCCCGGCGTCGCCGCCAATCGTGACCAGACGATCGAGGCGTTCCTGGCACGGTCCAAGCGGCCCGCCGGCGTCCCGGTCCGACGGTCCTTCCTCCAGGGCGGCACCCAGGCTCGCCCCGTTCCCGGACCGCTGGCGAGGCTGATCAGCAATCGTGATCCTCGTGCTCTCGACCTGTTCCTCCTGTTGGTGGCGGTCGCGAGCGGTGGGGACTTCGACGTGACAGCGCCGTCGGCCGTCTGGGGCCGCGCCGTGGGCGTGCCGGCCCTGACCGACCCGGCGGCCGCCGTGTCCAAGGCGTGGTCGCGGTTGGAGTCGCTGCACCTGGTCGAGAAGCAGCGCCGGGGTCGACTGGCCCGGGTCCAGTTGCTCCGGGAGGACGGGAGCGGACAGCCGTACGAGCATCCCTTCGGCTCCCGGGAGCCCTACTTCAAGATCCCGAACGCGTACTGGACCGACGACGCGCGGTGGTACCGGACCCTGTCCCTGCCCGGCCGGGCGATGCTGCTCATCGCGCTCAGCCTCGACGACGGCTTCTACCTGCCGTTCGACAAGGCGAAGGCGTGGTACGGGGTCTCGGCGGACACCGCCAGGGCCGGGATCGGCGAACTGCTCGGCCACGACCTGCTCAAGACGACGACACGTCACCTGACCGCCCCCCTGTCCCCGGCCGGCTTCATCGAGCGGCGGCACTACACTCTCCGGTCGCCGTTCGACCGGGCCGCCCGCGCCGCCCGACCGCGATCGACCCGCCGGACGTCGGCATGACCCGGGTGCTGCTGCTGGAGAAGCACCTCCGCGACCACGGGTGCGCACTCGTCCGGGAGGGCGGGAGCCACACCGTCTGGCACAACCCGGGCACCGGCGCGCGCAGCACGGTGCCGCGGCACCGCGAGATCCCGCGCTCGACCGCCCGGGCCATCTGCAAGCAGCTCGGCGTGCCCGTCCTGGAGTGAGGGGGCAGGAGGCCGGTCGCGAACGGGTTGCAGGTCGATTTCGGTCCGTCCGCCGCCCCGACCGCCACGGCGGCGCCGATGTCGCTGGTGGCGCCGACCACCACGGCGGTCCCTCGGGCCCGTCACCGGCGGATCCCTGGGCGAGCGAGACGTCCCTGGGGGAGCCGGACGTCCCTACGCGAGCGCCCCCGCCACCGTGAGCACCAGCCCGACCGCCGCGACGACCAGCGAGCCGGTCGCCACCGCCGGCACCCGGCGCTCGCACAGCGCCACCCGGCGGCGGGCGTGCGCGGTCATCAGGCCGCGGTCGGCCCACTCGCAGGCCCGCAGGTAGACGAAGGCGAACAGCGCGCCGAGCACCCCGGCGGCCAGCAGTCCCTGGCTCAGCTGCGTCACGTCACCACTCCCTCGCCGCCGGTACGCCTCCCGGGCCGCGGGGTTACCCGGCCGACCGGGCGCCACGCCCCCACCGCCGGATCTCGGCGGCACCGCGAACCCGGCCCCCGCCGACGGGCCTGACCTGCGCGTTCCGGCACGGTCTGGGAGGACTTGCAACCGTCGGGTGAAAACGTTGCCGACTCCGCGTCGGCCGGTGGCCCGACTCCCGTACCCTCCCCCGCTGTGAGAGCCCTTCGACGCTTCACCGTGCGGGCGACCCTGCCCCCGGAGCTGGCCGCCCTGAACGATCTCGTCATGAACCTGCGCTGGTCGTGGCACCAGGAGACGCTGGACCTGTTCCAGTCCGTCGACCCTGACGTGTGGCGGGAGTGTGCGGGCGACCCGGTGCGGTTGCTCGGCGCGGTGTCGCCGGCCCGGCTGGCCGCGCTGGCCAAGGACAAGCGGTTCCTGCGCCGGCTGTCCGACCTGGCCGACGAGCTGTCGGACTACCTGACCCAGCCCAAGTGGTATCAGGAGCTCGACGGCGCGCCCCGCGGCATCGCGTACTTCTCGATGGAGTTCGGGCTGACCGAGGTCCTCCCGCAGTACTCGGGCGGCCTGGGCATCCTGGCCGGCGACCACCTCAAGGCGGCCAGCGACCTCGGCGTGCCGATCATCGGCGTCGGCCTGCTCTACCGGGCCGGCTACTTCGCCCAGGGCCTGTCCCGCGACGGCTGGCAGCAGGAGCACTACCCCGCCATCGACCCGCACGGGCTCCCGCTCGCGCTGGTCCGCGACACCGACGGCAGCGCGCTGAAGGTGTCCCTCGGCCTGCCGGGCGGCCGGACCCTGCGGGCCCAGGTCTGGAAGGTCCAGGTCGGCCGGGTCCCGCTGCTGCTGCTCGACTCCGACATCGAGGAGAACGAGGCCAGCGAGCGGCAGGTCACCGACAAGCTGTACGGCGGCACCAGCGAGCACCGGATGGCCCAGGAGATGCTGGCCGGCGTGGGCGGCGTCCGCGCGGTGCGGGCGTACACGGCGCTGACCGGCACCCCGGCCCCGGACGTGTTCCACACCAACGAGGGCCACGCCGGCTTCCTCGGGGTGGAGCGGATCCGCGAGCTGGCCGCCGAGGGCCTGAGCTTCGACGAGGCGCTGCAGGCGGTGCGGGCCGGCACCGTGTTCACCACCCACACCCCGGTGCCGGCCGGCATCGACCGGTTCGCCCGGGACCTCGTCCGGTCGTACTACACGCTGCCGGAGTGGGCCGCCCTGCCGGTCGACCGGGTGCTGGAGCTCGGCGCGGAGAGCGACCCGAACCTGTTCAACATGGCCCACATGGGCCTGCGGCTGGGCCAGCGCGCCAACGGCGTCAGCAAGCTGCACGGCGAGGTCAGCCGGGACATGTTCCGGCCGCTGTGGCCGGGCTTCGACACCGCGGAGGTGCCGATCACCTCGGTCACCAACGGGGTGCACGCGCCGACCTGGATGTCCCGCGAGCTGCTGGAGATCATCGACCGGGAGGGCTCGGACGAGCTGCTCCAGGAGGGCCGCGGCTGGGAGGCGCTGGACAAGGTCTCCGACGAGGAGCTGTGGGGCGTCCGCCGGCAGCTGCGCGAGAAGCTGGTCGAGGAGGTCCGCCGCCGGCTGTACGCCTCCCAGCTGCAGCGCGGGTCGGCCGACGCGGAGCTGGCCTGGACCGCGGACGTGTTCGACCCGGACGTGCTCACCGTCGGCTTCGCCCGCCGGGTGCCGTCGTACAAGCGGCTGACGCTGATGCTGCGCGAGCCCGAGCGGCTGCGCGCGCTGCTGCTCGACCCGGAGAAGCCGATCCAGATCGTGGTGGCCGGCAAGTCGCACCCGGCCGACGACGGCGGCAAGTCGCTGATCCAGCAGCTGGTGAAGTTCGCCGACGACCCGGCGGTGCGGCACCGGATCGTGTTCCTGCCGGACTACGACATCGGCATGGCGCACTACCTCTACTGGGGCTGCGACGTCTGGCTGAACAACCCGCTGCGGCCGCTGGAGGCCTGCGGCACGTCCGGGATGAAGGCCGCCCTCAACGGCGGGCTCAACCTGTCCATCCGGGACGGCTGGTGGGATGAGATGTACGACGGCGAGAACGGCTGGGCGATCCCGTCCGCCGACGGCGTCGACGACGACCGCCGCGACGACATCGAGGCCGCCGGCTTCTACAACCTGGTCGAGACCCAGGTCGCGCCGCGCTTCTACGACCGGCGCGACGGCGTCCCGGCCCGCTGGGTCGAGATGGTCCGGCACACCCTCAAGGGCCTCGGCCCGCAGGTGCTGGCGACCCGGATGGTCCGCGACTACGTCACCCAGCTGTACGCGCCCGCCGCGGCCAGCTCGGCCCGGGTCGTCGCGGACGGGTACGCGGCGGCCCGGCAGCTGGCGTCCTGGCGGCTGAAGGTCCTGGGGGCGTGGCCGGCGGTGACCGTGCGGCACGTCGAGTCGGCCGGCGTCGGGGACGCCCCGGAGGTGGGCACGACGCTCTCGCTGCGGGCCGAGGTCGACCTGGCCGGGCTGGACCCGACCGACGTCGACGTGCAGGCCGCGTACGGCCGGGCGGACGAGGCGAACGGGCTGCACGAGGTGCAGACCATGGCGCTGACGTACGCGGGCGACGGCGACGGGCTGCACCACTGGGAGGGGGCGGTCCCGCTGGAGCGCACCGGCGCCTTCGGCTACACCGTGCGGGTCCTGCCGCGCCACCCGCTGCTGGCGACGGCGGCCGAGCTGGGCGTGGTGACCGTCGCGGGCTGAGCCCGGGCACGCGGAAGGGGGGCCGGGTCGACCCGGCCCCCTTCCCGCGTCCTACGCCGGGTTGTCGGTGTAGAACTTCTGCGCGCCCGGGTGCAGCGGGACCGGCATGGTCTCCTCCGCCTTGGCCCGGGTGATGTTCTTGCCCTCCGGGTGCACCTGGCCCAGCTGCGGCAGGTTGTTCAGCAGCACGCCGGTGAGGTCGGTGCCGAGCTTCTCCGACATCGACTCGTTGACGATCAGCAGGTTGGGCTCGGCGACCGTGGTGACCGGCCCGGGCTGCTTGTAGACGTCCGCCGCGATGGTGGTCACCTCGTAGATGTCCGGGTACTTCGCCTGCAGCGCCGCGGTGTACTTGCTGAGGTCGAGCAGCTTGATCTTGTTGCCCATGGTCCGGGTCAGGTCCTGGATGCCGCTGGTCGGCAGCCCGCCGGACCAGAACACCGCGTCCAGGTTGCCGTCCTTCATCCCCTGCACGGACTCGTTCAGCGAGATCTTCTGCCGCTCGGTGTCGGTCTCGACGTTCAGCCCGGCCGCCTCCAGCAGCCGGGCGGCGCCCAGCTCACCGGTGGCGCCGGGCGAGCCGGTGGAGATCCGCTTGCCCTTCAGCCCCTCCAGGTCGTTGATCCCGGCCTTGACCACGACGTGCGTGTAGTTGAGGTAGAGCCGGGCCAGCGCCCGGATCGGCTGCGGGGAGGTGAAGGCACCCTGGCCCTTGATGGCGTCGGTGGCCCAGGACAGGCTGCACAGGCCGAGGTCGTCGTCGCCCTTGGCGACCCGGTCGATGTTCTCCTTCGGGCCGCCGGTGACCTCCGGGGTGACCCGGTAGCCCTCCAGCTTGTCCCCGACGAGCTTGGCGTAGCCGCCGCCGAGGACGTAGTAGACGCCGGTCGTGTTGCCGGTGCCCATGGACAGCCGGCCGCCGCCGGCGTCCTCGCCCCCGCCGCCGGACTCCTCGCGCTCGCCGCCGCAACCGGCGGCGAGCAGGGCGGCGGCGAACAGGACGGCCGCGGACCTTCGCAGACGCATGATCAGGGTTTCCCTTCCGATGAGGACGTGATGAGCGATGCCCCGCCGGCCGGCGCCCGCCGGCGCAGCACCAGGTGGGCGAGCACGGCGACGGCGAGCAGGCCGAGACCGATCAGCACCGGGACCGGCGAGAGGTAGAGCAGCAGCAGGGCGGCGGCCAGGCAGAGCAGCCGCTCGACCGGCCCGGCCGGGCCGAACATCCACTTGCCGGTCACCACGGCCAGCGCGGCCACCGCGACCGCGGACACCAGCGTGACGAGCACGATCCGGCCGAACGGTCCCTGCCCGATCAACCCCTCGCCGGCCGGCGTGAGCACGAAGGCGAACGGCACCAGGAACGCCGGCAGCGTGTACTTCCAGGTCTGGACCATGGTCTTGAACGCGTCGCCGCCGGTGATCGCGGCGGAGGCGACCGCGGCCAGCGCGGTCGGCGGGCTCACCTCGGCCAGCACCGAGTAGTAGAAGACGAACATGTACGTCTCCGCGCCGGAGACGCCGAGCTGCTGCATCGCCGGACCGACCACGATCGCGGCGATGATGAACGACGCGGTGACCGGCACGGCCAGCCCGAGCATGGTGATCGCGACCGCGGAGAACAGCGCGGTCAGCGTCAGGGTGAGCGTGGCGTTGTCGCCGAACGCCGACGCCCCGTCCACGATCAGCCCGGCCAGCGACAGGCCCAGCCCGGTCAGCGTGGTGACGCCGACGATGATCCCGGCCGCGGCGCAGGTCGCGGCGACCGGCAGCACGCCGAGCGCGCCCTTGGTCAGCGCCTCGCCGATCCGCCGCGGCGTCATCCGGTCCGGCTTGTGCAGGAAGGACAGCACGAAGGCCAGCGCGGTCGCGTACACCACGGCGCGGAAGACCGACAGCTCCATCGCCAGCAGCACCACGATGACGATGAGCGAGGAGAAGTGGTAGCCGAAGCGCAGCAGCAGCGACCAGGCCGAGGGCAGGTCGACCTCGACCGCCCGGGTGCCGAACCGGCGGGCGTCCATCTCGATGGCCAGGATGATGCCGAGGTAGTAGAGGATCGTCGGCACCGTCGCGTAGATCAGCACCTCCAGGTAGGACACCCGGAGGAACTCGGCGATGATGAACGCCGCCGCGCCGAGCGTCGGCGGCGACAGGATGGCCCCGATGCCCGCCGCGGCCAGCACCCCGCCGCCCTGGTTGGCCGGGTAGCCGGCCCGCTTGAGCACCGGCCAGGCCACCGAGCCGAGGGTCACCGCGGTGGCGGTGCCGGACCCGGACACCGTGCCGAGCAGGAAGCCGGCCATGGTCACCGTGCGGCCGGGGGCCGAGCGGGACCCGCGGAAGGCGGCGAAGCTGAGGTCGACGAAGAACCGCCCGGCCCCGGACAGCTCCAGCACCGCGCCGTAGATGGTGAACAGCACGATGTACGTCGCCGCCACGTCGAGCGCGGTGCCGAAGATCCCCTCGGTGCCCATGTAGAGCTGCTGGACCAGCCGCTCGACGCCGTACCCCTTGTGCCCGATGGCCCAGTCGAGGGGCAGGTAGCCGCCGTAGTAGGCGAACAGCAGGAAGAAGACGCAGATGGCCGGGAAGACCCAGCCGACGGTGCGGCGGGTGGCCTCCAGCAGCAGCAGGGTCAGCAGCAGGCCCATGACGACGTCGGTCGGGGTCGCCGCCGGGCCCCGGACGACGAACTCGTCGAACTGGAACACCGGGTAGAGGCAGACCACGACCGAGGCCGCGGCCAGCACCCAGTCCAGGATCCCGGGCCGGTCCGGACCCCGCTCGGTCAACCGCACCGGCGCCCGGCGCAGGCCCGGCCGGTAGACCAGGAAGGTCAGCGCCAGGACCACGGCCAGGAACGTCATCCGGTACTGCAGCTCGACCCGGGGCCGGAACACCGACAGCAGCACCCAGGCCGACAGCAGCGCGGCGACGGTGGCGACGGCCAGCCCGATCCGGCCGGTCAGCAGCCGGGCCGGCTTGTCGGCGTCGTGCTCGGCGACCAGGGCGTCCACCCGGTCCTGGTCGGGCTCCTCCAGTCGCACCGGCCCCGCGGGATCCGACGTGCCCAATCCGGCCTCCTCGCCGCGACCGCACCGATGCCCGGCATCCCGGTCAGGGAGGCCCGGGCGACGGCAGAGGTTCAGGAAAGGTCGGATTGTGACAGCAGGAACAATGCGCCGACCAGGGATGATCGGGGACGGGCGCTCAACGGTCGTCCAGCTGCGACGAGAAGCGGACGCTCCGGACCTACGGGTTCTCCCGGTACCAGCGCAGGGCACCGGAGTGCAGCGGGACCGGATCGGTCGAGGCCGCCGCGGCCCGGGCGATGTTGCGACCCTCCGGGTGCACCGCGGCCAGCTGGGGCAGGTTGCCCATCAGCACCGAGGTCAGCTCGCGGGCGGTCTCCGCCGGCATGCCGTCGCTGACCAGCAGCATGTTCGGCTCGGCGATGGTGCGCACCGGGCGGAGCAGGCCGTAGCCGGCCGGGGAGATGGTGACCAGCTCGTACACGTCCGGGTGCGCGACGCTCATCCGCTGGTAGTACGCCGAGAGGTCCAGGATCGTCACGTCCCGCCCGAAGGTGGTCAGCAGGTCCTGCACGCCGGCGGTGGGCAGGCCGCCGGACCAGAAGATCGCGTCCAGCCGGCCCTCCTTCATCCGCGTGACGCTGTCGTCCAGCGAGATCTTCGACCGCTGCAGGTCGGTGTCCACGTCCAGCCCGGCGAAGGACAGCAGCCGGCCGGCGGCCAGCTCGCCGGTCGACCCGGGCGAGCCGGTGGAGATGGCCCGGCCGCGCAGGTCCTCCAGCTCCGTCACGTCGGAGCGGACGATCACCTGCACGTAGTTGAGGTAGAGCCGGGCCAGCGCCCGGATCGGCTGCGGCCGGCGGAACGCGCCCTGCCCGGTGATCGCGTCCGAGGCCCAGGACAGGCTGGAGAAGCCGATGTCGTCCTGGCCGGCGACGAGCCGGTCGATGTTCTGCTTCGGCCCGCCGGTGACCTCCGGGACGACCTGCCAGCCGGGCAGCTTCTGGGCGACCAGGGTGGCGTAGCCGCGGCCGAGCACCGAGTACACCCCGGTGCTGTTGCCGGTGCCGAGGGACAGCGCCTCCCGCTCGTCGGCCTCCTGCGCGCACCCGCCCAGGCCCAGGGCGGCGACCAGGACCAGGACGGCGGTCAGCGCAGGACGACGCATGGGGTCTCCTTCAGGACGCCGACGCCGCGGACACCCGACGGCGTGGCGCGCGGAGAACTATCGCAACGGCCGCATCCGGCGCAACTCCCCATGGATGTTCACGACACGGCGTGGTTCCGGGTGTACGGTCCGCGCAGGCGGGACTGCCGTGTGTCCGTCCGCCGACCCCTGGGTACGGTTTGCCGTGTGACCGGTCGCCTCGGAATCACCGACGTCTCGCCCGTGGTCTCCTCCGGGCGCTATCCGGCGCGCGCCGTGGTCGGGGAGCGTCTCCCCATCTCGGCGACCGTGTTCCGGGAGGGCCATGACGCCGTCGCCGCCAACGTGGCGTGGCGCGGGCCGGACGGGGAGCCCGGGCCGTTCATCCGGATGGTGCCGGGCATCCCGGGCACCGACCGCTGGCACGCCACCGTGGTGCCGACCGGCCAGGGCGCGTGGACGTACGCGATCGAGGCCTGGGGCGACCCGGTGGCCACCTGGCGGCACCGCGTCGAGGTCAAGATCGACGCCGGCCAGGGGCCGGCGGACCTGGCGAACGACCTGGAGGACGGCGCCCGGCTGCTGCAGCGCGCGCTGCGCAACGCCCCGCCGGAGGCCCGCGACCTGCTCGAGGGGGCCGCGGCCGCGCTGCGCGACACCGGCCGCGACCTCGCCCACCGCATCGGCCCGGCGCTGTCCGCCGAGGTCACCGGGGTGCTCACCGAGCACCCGGTGCGCGAGCTGCTGACCCGCTCGCCGCGCTACACGGTGTGGGTGGACCGGGAGCGGGCCCTGTTCGGCTCCTGGTACGAGCTGTTCCCCCGCTCCGAGGGCGCGGAGAACCGCCCGGACGGCACCCCGGCCCGGCACGGCACCTTCAAGGACGCCCAGCGCCGGCTGCCGCAGATCGCCGAGATGGGCTTCGACGTCGTCTACCTGCCGCCGATCCACCCGGTCGGCAAGGTCAACCGCAAGGGCCGCAACAACACGCTGCTGCCGGGCCCGGACGACGTGGGCTCGCCGTGGGCGATCGGCTCCGACGAGGGCGGCCACGACGCGATCCACCCCCAGCTCGGCACGTTCGAGGACTTCGACGACTTCGTCGCCCAGACCCGCGAGCTCGGCATGGAGGTGGCGCTGGACCTGGCCCTGCAGGCCGCGCCGGACCACCCGTGGGTCACCGAGCACCCGGAGTGGTTCACCACCCGCCCGGACGGCACGATCGCGTACGCGGAGAACCCGCCGAAGAAATACCAGGACATCTACCCGATCAACTTCGACAACGATCCCAAGGGGATCTACGCCGAGGTGCTGCGGATCGTGCGGCTCTGGGTGGCGCACGGCGTGAAGATCTTCCGCGTCGACAATCCGCACACGAAGCCGCTGAATTTCTGGCACTGGCTGATCTGGGAGGTCAAGAAGACCGACCCGGACGTGCTGTTCCTGGCCGAGGCGTTCACCCGGCCGGCGATGATGCACGGTCTCGCCCAGATCGGCTTCACCCAGTCGTACACGTACTTCACCTGGCGCACCCAGAAGTGGGAGCTCGAGGAGTACGGCCGGCAGCTGGTCGCCTCCGCCGACTACATGCGGCCGAACTTCTTCGTCAACACCCCGGACATCCTGCACGAGAGCCTGCAGCACGGCGGGCCGCCGATGTTCCGCATCCGCGCCGTGCTCGCCTCGATGCTGAGCCCGACCTGGGGCGTCTACTCCGGCTACGAGCTGTTCGAGCACCTCCCGGTCCGGGAGGGGTCCGAGGAATACCTCGACTCGGAGAAGTACCAGCTGCGCCCGCGCGACTACGAGGGGGCGATCCGGGAGGGTCGCAGTCTCGCTCCGTACCTGGCCCATCTCAATCGGTTGCGGCGCGCCCACCCGGCTCTGAAACAATTGCGGAACCTGCGTTTCCACCTCGTCGACAACGACGCTCTTCTGGCATTCTCCAAGCGCGACGACGAGACCGGCGACACCGTCCTCGTCGTCGTCACGCTCGACCCCTACAGGCCCCAAGAGGGCATGACGTCGCTGGACCTGCCCGCGCTCGGGCTGGAGTGGCACGACCGGTTCGTCGTGCACGACGAGATGAGCGGCGGCACCCGCGACTACGAGTGGGGCCAATACAACTTCGTCCGGCTCGACCCGCATGTCGAGCCGGCGCACGTCCTCGTGGCGCGACGCTGATCAGGAGAACGCGTGGACCTGTCCGCTGAGACCAATCCCGACGCCATCGCGGCGGCGGACGCCGATGCCGTGGCGCTGGCGGCGCCGGCCGCCGCCGAGCGCGCGGCGACGGCCAGAGCCGCCTCGGACCGGGTGCGGGACAACGTCACCGGGCTGTCGGCCGGGGACGACCCGGAGTGGTTCAAGCGGGCGGTGTTCTACGAGGTCCTCGTCCGCGGCTTCGCCGACTCCGACGGCAACGGCAGCGGCGACCTCGGCGGCCTGATCGCCAAGCTGGACTACCTGCGCTGGCTGGGCATCGACTGCCTGTGGCTGCCGCCGTTCTACCCCTCCCCGCTGCGCGACGGCGGCTACGACATCTCCGACTTCGTCGGCGTGCTGCCCGAGTTCGGCACGGTCGAGGACTTCCGCCGACTGCTGGACGAGGCGCACTCGCGCGGCATGCGGGTGATCGTCGACTTCGTCATGAACCACACCTCCGACCAGCACCCGTGGTTCCAGGCCTCCCGCCGGGACCCGGACGGGCCGTACGGGGACTTCTACGTCTGGGCCGACGACGACTCGCAGTACGCCGACGCCCGGATCATCTTCATCGACACCGAGACGTCGAACTGGACGTACGACCCGGTGCGGAAGCAGTACTTCTGGCACCGGTTCTTCTCCCACCAGCCCGACCTGAACTTCGACAACCCGGCCGTCGGCGACGCGATCATCGACGCGCTGAAGTTCTGGCTCGACCTGGGCATCGACGGGTTCCGGCTGGACGCGGTGCCGTACCTGTTCGAGCGGGAGGGCACCAACTGCGAGAACCTCCCGGAGACGCACCAGTTCCTCAAGCGGGTGCGGGCCGAGGTCGACAAGGACTACCCGGACCGGGTGCTGCTGTGCGAGGCCAACCAGTGGCCCGAGGACGTGGTCGACTACTTCGGCGACCCGGACAAGGGCGACGAGTGCCAGATGGCGTTCCACTTCCCGGTCATGCCGCGGATCTTCATGGCGGTGCGGCGGGAGCAGCGCTACCCGATCTCGGAGATCCTGGAGTCCACGCCGCCCATCCCGGCGAACTGCCAGTGGGGCATCTTCCTGCGCAACCACGACGAGCTGACCCTGGAGATGGTCACCGACGAGGAGCGCGACTACATGTGGGCGGAGTACGCCCACGACCCGCGGATGAAGGCCAACCTCGGCATCCGCCGGCGGCTGGCCCCGCTGCTGGACAACGACCTGGACCGCATCCAGCTGTTCAGCTCCCTGCTGCTGTCGCTGCCCGGCTCCCCCGTCCTCTACTACGGGGACGAGATCGGGATGGGCGACAACATCTGGCTCGGTGACCGCGACGGCGTCCGCACCCCGATGCAGTGGACGCCCGACCGCAACGCCGGCTTCTCCACCTGCGACCCCGGCCGGCTCTACCTGCCGGTGAACATGGACTCGATCTACGGCTTCCAGGTCACGAACGTGGAGTCGCAGACCCGCAACTCGTCCTCGCTGCTGCACTGGACGCGGCGGATGATCCAGGTCCGCAAGGCCAACCCGGCCTTCGGCGTGGGCTCCTTCATCGACCTCGGTGGGTCCAACCCCAGCGTGCTGTCGTACGTGCGGGAGTTCGGGGACGACACCGTGCTGTGCGTGAACAACCTCTCCCGGTTCGCCCAACCCGTCGAACTCGATCTTCGGCCGTGGCACGGCCGGGAGCCGTTGGAGCTGACCGGCGGGGTGCGGTTCCCCCCGATCGGCGATCTCCCGTACCTGCTGACGCTGGCTGGGCACGGGTTCTACTGGTTCCGGCTGCCGGCGCCGGTCGACGAGGGGCAGTGATGGCGGAACCCGACACGGAGATCACCCACGACGAGACTGCGGAGCCGGCCGTGCCGGCACCTCCCGCCGCGACGGGGGCCGCCGCGACGGCGGCCCCGCCCGAGCTGGCCCGGCTGCTGGCGGCCTGGCTGCCGGGGCAGCGCTGGTTCGCCGGCAAGGGCCGGCCGTTCACGGTGGAGGAGGCGACGGCGCTCGGCATGCTGACCGAGCGGCCGTGGCGCAGCGACGTGTGGCTCGTGCGGGTCCGCCACGACGACGACGGCTCCACCGACACCTACCAGGTCCCGCTGGTGCGCCGGCCGCAGCCGGCCGACCAGATCGGGCACGTGCTGGTGGGCGAGACCGCCGACCCCGACTACGGCGGCCGGTCCTGGTGGTACGACGCGCTGCACGACAAGGAGGTCACCGGGGCCTGGCTGACCGGCATCGCCGGCGGCCGCACCGAGGGCCGGCTGGAGTTCGTCCCCGGCCCGGACGCGGCGGAGCTGCCGCTGGAGGCCTCCAGCCTGGTCAACCCGCGGGAGCAGTCCAACACCTCGCTGATCTTCGACGACGCGGCGATCCTCAAGGTCTTCCGCCGGCTGCACCCGGGCTTCAACCCCGACATCGAGGTGCACCAGGCGCTGGCCACCCTCGACGGCGGCGAGCGGCACGTGGCCAAGCTGCTCGGCTACGTCCGGGCCGACTGGACCGGCGCGGACGGCGCGCCGGTGCGCGCGGACCTGGCGATGATGCAGGAGTTCTTCCAGACCGCGTCCGACGGCTGGGAGCTGGCCAAGGTCAGCGTGCGCGACCTGTACGCCGAGGCCGACCTGCACGCGAACGAGGTCGGCGGCGACTTCGCCGGCGAGGCGCACCGGCTGGGCCAGGCGACCGCGGAGGTGCACGGCGACCTCGCCCGGGCGCTGCCGACCGGCACGCTGGAGGAGGCGGACCTGGCCGAGCTGGCCGCGGCGATGGGCCGCCGGCTGGACGCGGCGCTGTCCACCGTCCCGAAGCTGGGGCCGTACGCGCCCGGCCTGCGGGCCGCCTTCGCCGCGCTCGGCGCCCACCCGGGCGGGGTGCCGGTGCAGCGGGTGCACGGCGACTACCACCTCGGCCAGGTGCTGCGGACCTCGCACCGCTGGGTGGTCCTGGACTTCGAGGGCGAGCCGGCCAAGCCGCTGTCCGAGCGGACCGGCCCGGACTCGCCGGTCCGCGACCTGGCCGGGATGCTGCGCTCCTTCGACTACGCCGCCCGGCACCTGCTCGCCGACCACCCGTACGAGCCGCACCTGGCGTACCGGGCCGAGGAGTGGGCGCTGCGCAACCGGGAGGCGTTCCTGGACGGCTACGCCGAGGCCGGCGGGCCGGACCCGCGCGACGACACGGTGCTGCTGCGGGCGTACGAGGCGGACAAGGCGGTTTACGAGGCCGTGTACGAGGCACGTAACCGACCGTCCTGGCTGCCCATCCCGCTGGCCTCGCTGGCCCGCCTCACCGAAGGAGCCCGCCCGTGAGCCGACGAGGGAGTGCGCGTCGCGGGGGGCTCGCGACCGGGGCCCGGGTCCCCGGCGGCGTGACGCGTCGTGGTCGGGGCCGGCGGAGCGACCGACGAGACGAACGAGAGGCAGCACTGTGACGTCCGCCCAGCTCGCCGCGGATCCCGCCGGGGTGTCGCGGGAGGAGTTCGACCGGCTCGTCGGCGGGGTGCACCACGACCCGCACTCGCTGCTCGGCCTGCACCCGCTGCGGCGCGCCGAGCCGGCGCCGCCGGCCCCGGTGGCCACCTCCGGCCGGGGCCCGGCCGCGATCGACCAGGTCGCCCTGGCCGGCGCCGGCACCCCGGCCGCGAACGGCACCCCGGTGGAGCGGTCGTCGCTGGAGTCCGGGGCCGACCCGGCGCCGGCCGACACCGGCCGGCTGGTGGTGCGCACGCTGCGCCCGGACGCCGCCGGGGTCACCGCCGTGTTCGGCGCGGACCGGCACGAGCTGCGCCAGGTGCACGCCGCGGGCGTGTTCGCCGGCGAGGTCCCCGGGCCGCCCGGCGACTACCGGCTGGAGGTCGCCTACCGGGGCGCGGACGGGCACGAGGAGACCCACCTCGTCGACGACGCGTACCGGTGGCTGCCCACGCTGGGCGAGATCGACCTGCACCTGATCTCCGAGGGCCGGCACGAGCGGCTGTGGGAGGCGCTCGGCGCGCACGCCCGCTCGTACGAGACCCCGCACGGCACGGTGGCCGGGACCTCGTTCGCGGTGTGGGCGCCGAACGCCCGCGGCGTGCGGGTGACCGGGGACTTCGACTACTGGCAGCGCCGGGCGTACCCGATGCGCTCGCTGGGCTCCAGCGGCGTCTGGGAGATCTTCGTGCCGGGCGTGGTGCCGGGCGCGAAGTACAAGTTCTCCATCCTCGGGCCGGACGGCCAGTGGCGGGACAAGGCCGACCCGATGGCCTTCGGCACCGAGCGCACCCCGGCCACGGCGTCGGTGGTGCAGGCCTCCACGCACGTCTGGCAGGACGACGAGTGGCTGGCCCGGCGGGCGGCGACCCGCTGGCACGCCGCCCCGATGAGCATCTACGAGCTGCACCTGGCGTCCTGGCGCAAGGGCCTGGGCTACCGGGACGCCGCCGACCAGCTCGTCGACTACCTGACCGAGACCGGCTTCACCCACGTGGAGCTGATGGGGGTGGCCGAGCACCCGTTCGACGGGTCCTGGGGCTACCAGGTCACCTCGTACTTCGCCCCGACCGCGCGCTTCGGCACCCCGGACGACTTCCGCTACTTCGTCGACCGGCTGCACGGCGCCGGCATCGGCGTGATCATGGACTGGGTCCCGGGGCACTTCCCGAAGGACGGCTGGGCGCTGGCCCGGTTCGACGGCGCCCCGCTCTACGAGCACGCCGACCCGCGCCGCGGCGAGCAGCCGGACTGGGGCACGCTGGTGTTCGACTTCGGCCGCCGCGAGGTGCGGAACTTCCTGGTCGCGAACGCGCTCTACTGGCTGGAGGAGTACCACGTCGACGGGCTGCGGGTGGACGCCGTCGCCTCGATGCTCTACCTGGACTACTCCCGGCCGGAGGGGCAGTGGCTGCCCAACCAGTACGGCGGCCGGGAGAACCTGGACGCGGTGACGTTCCTGCAGGAGATGAACGCGACGGTCTACCGGCGGGTGCCGGGCGCGGTCACCATCGCCGAGGAGTCGACCGCCTGGCCGGGCGTCACCCGGCCGACCCACCTCGGCGGCCTCGGCTTCGGCTTCAAGTGGAACATGGGCTGGATGCACGACACCCTGGACTACGTCGCCCGGGAGCCGGTCCACCGCCAGTACCACCACCACCAGATGACGTTCTCGCTGATGTACGCCTTCACCGAGAACTTCATCCTGCCCTTCTCCCACGACGAGGTCGTCCACGGGAAGAAGTCGCTGCTGGGCAAGCAGCCCGGCGACCACTGGCAGCAGGCGGCCGGGCTGCGGGCGCTGCTGGCGTTCCAGTGGGCGCACCCGGGCAAGCAGCTGCTGTTCATGGGCAGCGAGTTCGGCCAGGGCGCCGAGTGGGCCGACGCGAAGTCGCTGGACTGGTGGCTGCTGGAGGACCCGCTGCACCGCGGCCTGCAGAAGCTGACCGGCGACCTCAACCGGGCCTACCGGGACTCCCCCGCGCTCTACACGCTGGACACCTCGCCGGCCGGGTTCTCCTGGATCGACGCGAACGACGCCGTCAACAACACCTTCTCCTTCCTGCGCTGGGGGGACGAGGGCTCGGTGCTCGCCTGCGTGGTGAACTTCGCCGACGTGCCGCACGAGGGCTACCGGCTGGGGCTGCCGCGCACCGGCCGGTGGGCGGAGCTGGTCAACACCGACTCCATCGATTACGGCGGCTCCGGCGTGGGCAACCTCGGCTCGGTGGTCGCGGCGGCGGAGCCGTGGCACGGGCAGCCGGCGTCGGTCACGCTCCGCGTACCGCCGCTGGGCGCGCTGTGGCTGAAGTACACCGGCGAGCAGCACTGAGGGCCGCCCCTCGGGGTTGACACTCCCCACACCGGGTCCGTGGCACGGTGTGGGGAGGACGCGACCGGCCAGCGCGGGCAGGATGGCACCGTCGAGGGTCGGGCGAGCGAGGGGTGGAAGAGCCAATGTCCCGGTGGAGCGTGCGGGGGCGGACCGTGGCCCTGACAGCGGTGCTGGCCGTCCTGGCGACCGGCTGCACCCAGCAGGTTCCCGGCCTGGGGACGTACTCGTCCGGGCGGGGGCCGGTCGGTGACGCCGAGGTCGACATCCGCAACACCGACAAGGGCGAGATCGACCGGCTGGCCGGCAACGCCGTCGCCGACATCGAGAAGTTCTGGACCGAGGAGATGCCGGACTCGTTCAAGCAGAAGTACGAGCCGGTCAAGGCGGTCTACTCCATCGACCCGGGCGGCTCGGTGGCCGCGCCCTGCACCGACGACGCCGCCGACATCCGCGGCAACGCCTTCTACTGCCCCTCCCGGGACATCATCGCCTGGGACCGGAAGGTGCTCTTCCCGCAGCTCCAGGAGAGCTTCGGGGACTTCCTGGTCGCGATGGTGCTGGCGCACGAGTGGGGCCACGCGATCCAGAAGCGGACCAAGGCGCCGAGCAACCGGACGATCGTGCTGGAGACGCAGGCCGACTGCTACGCGGGCGCCTGGACGGCGTACGCGCTCAAGGGCGGGGCCCCGCACTTCGAGATCGACCGGCCGGTGCTGGACCAGGCGCTGTCGGGCTACCTGCTCTTCCGCGACCCGCTGGGCTCCGACGCCGACGACCGGCAGGCGCACGGCTCCGGCTTCGACCGGATCTCCGGCTTCCAGGACGGCTTCGACAAGGGCGTCACCTTCTGCGCCGACTTCGACGACAGCCGGACCTTCACCCAGGCGGCGTTCACCAACGAGCGGGAGCAGCAGACCCAGGGCAACCTGCCCATCGCCGACACGCTGGAGCAGGGCCCGGTCGACGTGAACGCGTACTGGGAGGACAACTTCGAGAAGCTGTACGGCAAGGCCTGGACGCCGGTCGCCGGGACCCGGGCGTTCACCGGGTCCAACCGGCCGGAGTGCGGCGGCCAGGCCGTGCTGGACGCGCAGTACTGCCCGGACGACAACACGGTCCACTACAACACCGAGGCGCTGCGGTCGGTGTACCAGAAGGCCGAGGGCGACTTCGGCGCCATCTCGCTCGTCGCCATCGCCTACGGGTACGCGGTGCAGAAGCAGCGCGGCCGGTCCACCGCGGTGGACAGCGAGTCGGTGCTGCTCAGCGCGATCTGCACCGCCGGCGGGTACGCGCGGGACTCGTTCTCCCAGACCGCCCAGGACCGGCTGCGGCTGTCCCCCGGCGACCTGGACGAGGCGATCCGGGCGCTGCTGGACGCGGCCGGGACCCAGGACTTCACCCGGGCCCGCGGGACCACCGGCTTCGACCGGGTGCAGGCCTTCCGCCAGGGCTTCCAGGACGCCAAGAGCTGCTGACCTCCCGTACGCACCCGCGCCGGGCCCGGCCCGACCGGGGGCGGACCCGGCGCGGCCCGGGCCCGCCGTCCGGGCTAGTAGAGGGCGCGGGACAGGTCGCGGCGGGCGGTGGCGACGCGGGGGTCGTCCGGGCCGACGATGGCGAACAGCTCGACCAGCCGGGTCCGGGCCCGCTCCCGGTCGTCACCGGCGCTGGCCCGCACGACCGCCAGCAGCCGGCCGAACGCCGCCGGCACGTCGCCCTCGGCCAGCTCGACGTCCGCCGCGGCCAGCGCGAGGTCCACGTCGCCGGGGGCGGCGTCGGCCCTGGCCACCGCGTCCGGGGCGGTGGCGGTGACCCGGCGCAGCAGCTCCACCTCGCGCAGCGCCTCCGCGGCCCGCTGGTGCGCGGGCTCCGCGGCGAGGATCGCGCGGTACTGCCGGGCGGCCTCGTCGAAGTCGCCCTGCGCGGTCGCGTCCTCGGCCGCGGTGACCCGCGGGTCCTCCGGCTCGGCCGGCACGCCGGCCTCCCCGTCCGCGCCGTCAGCGCCGGCCGCACCGCCGGTGGCCTCGACCACCGCGTCGATGAACTGGCGGACCTGCGACTCCGGCAGCGCGCCGGTGAACTCGCCCAGCACCTGGCCCTGGAAGACCGCCTTCACCGCCGGGATGCCCTGCACCCGCAGCGCCTGCGCGATCGCCTGGTTGGTGTCCACGTCGATCTTGGCCAGCACCCAGGAGCCGCCGCCCTCGGCGGCCAGCTTCTCCAGCACCGGGGACAGCTGCTTGCAGGGCCCGCACCACTCGGCCCACAGGTCCAGCACGACCGGCGTGCGGAACGAGCGGTCCAGCACCTCGGCCTGGAACGTCGCCTCGGTGACGTCCACCACGGTGACCGGGGCCGGCCCGGCGCCGGCGCCGTCGGCGGGGGCCTGGGCGGCCTGCGCCTCGGCGCGCTCGCGGGCCTCGTTGCGGGCCCGGATGGCGGACAGGTCGACCGCGCCGGCCAGCGCGGCGGACAGGGCGGGACTCGGCGCCGGACCGGCACCACGCTGAGGACGACCAGGCTGCATGACCCCAGCGTAGTCGCGCCGACCCGAGGGCCGTCGCCCACCGGTGCGACGTCCCGGCCGCCGGGCGGC
>CADCTP010000087.1 GCA_902805565.1 uncultured Mycobacteriales bacterium | reverse complement strand
GCGCTGGCCAGCGACCCGCTTCGTGACCACCGCGGTGGCGTAGCGGAGGCTGACGGCGATGTCCTGGGCCTCCAGCCGCTGCCGGCGGACCGGCTGGTCGGAGCCGGGCGGGGTGTAGGAGGCGTCGGTGAGGTGGCCGGTGACGGTGACCGTGGTGCCCTTGCGCAGCGAGGCGGCGGCGTTCTCCCCCAGCGTCGTGAACGCGATGACGTGGAAGTACACCGCGGGCAGGTCGACCCGGGCCCCGCGGTCGGGGGCGTAGAAGGACCGGTTGACCGCCACGTCGAACGTCGTGAACGGCTTCCCGGACGGGCCGGTGCGCGCGACGGGCTCGGCGGTGAGGTTGCCGTGGATGGTGATCTCGTTCATCGCAGTGCTCCTGGGGCTCGCTGTCGGTGGGACGCGGCTTGCCTCAGCGGGGCCCGGCGGGGCCGGCGGGGGTTCCGGGCTCACCCGGGCGGCGTGGACCGCGCAGCGGTTCACCCGCCCGGCGTGACCCGGGTCCATCGCCACCAGGCCCTGCCGGGCTCTGCTGACCTCCGGGCGACCCGAAGACGAAGAGCACGCGGATCACTCGAGGACGATTACCTCCATCGCACCTCAGAACGCCTTTGGAACCCTTTTGGGTTTTCCTTGGCCGCTCAGTGCCGTTCTTGTGGCAGCCGGTGACAGGTTGGTCTCACCGGCAAGCCACACACCCAACGCCGGCGAGCGACAGAGGAGGTGCTCCATGAAGAAGATCACCATCCGCAAGGCGGGATCCGTCCGCCTCACCTCGGCGGCGTGTCACTGCTACCACAGCGTCGAGGCCTGATGGCGCCGGGGCGGGCGTGGACACCGTCCACGCCCGCCCCACTCGTACCCCCGCAGGAGTGCCGATGACCGAGACCGTACGGCCCGACCTGAACCGCGTCCTCGCCGTCCACCCGCTTGTTTACCTCACCGAGGGCGACGAGGTCACCATCGGGCGGGCCGACACCGACACCTACGCGATCTTCCCGCTGGACGGGGCGGCGATCGTCCGACGTCTCGCCGACGGATCCAGCCCGGCCGAGGTGTCCCGCTGGTACGAGGCCGAGTACGGCGAGCGGGTCGACATCGGCGACGTGATCGAGGCGCTGGACGAACTGGGCTTCCTCCGCGGCACCACCGACCAGGAGACCGGCCCGGCCGGCGTGCGGTGGCAGCGGACCGGCCGGATCCTGTTCTCCCCGGTCGCCCTCGGCCTCTACGCCCTGCTGGTCGGCTGGGCGGCCGTGGCCATGACCGGCTCCGGCGACCTGGTGCCGACCTACGACAGCCTCTTCTACACCTCGTACTACTCGGTCATCGAGATCACGCTCATCGTCGGTGTGCTGCCGCTGCTGCTGGCGCACGAGGCGTTCCACGCGCTGGCCGGCCGGCGTCTCGGCGTCCGGTCCCGGCTGCGCATCAGCCGCCGCCTCTACATGGTGGTGTTGGAAACGTCCCTGGACGGACTGGTCGCCGTCCCTCGAAAGAAGCGCTACCTGCCGATCCTGGCCGGACTGCTGTTCGACGTGGTGGCCCTAGCCGCGCTGGTCGTCCTGGCCGACCTCACCCGCGCCCCCACCGGAGACCTCTCCTTCCTCGGCCGCCTGTGCATGGCGCTGGCCTTCACCACGGTGCTGCGCATCGTGTGGCAGTTCTCCTTCTACCTCCGGACCGACCTGTACACGCTGATCACCACGGCCCTGGGTTGCGTCGACCTGCACACTGCGTCGACCCGCACCCTGGCCAACCGGGCCAACCGGCTGCTCGGCCGGACCGATCGGATCATCGACCCCGCGCAGTGGCACCCGGTCGACCGCCGGGTGGCCCGGTGGTACTCGTGGCTGGTCCTGGTCGGCTACGCGTTCACCCTCGCCACCCTGGTCCTCGCGCTGCTGCCCATCCTTTGGCGCACGGCCAACGGGGTGCTCGGCCGGCTCACCGGCGACGGCACCGCCACCACCGCCGAGCTGGTCGACTCGGTGGTGCTGATCAGCCTCACGACCGCACAGATCGGCGCCAGCATCTGGATCGGCGCGCGGGAACGCCGCCGCGCCCGGGCGTCCGCCTACCGCCACGTGATCGCCTGAAGGGATTCCGATGCCCACACACCTGTGGATCACGGCCGACCGTCGTGCCGACCGCGAGGCCGCCCTCGCCGGACTGCCGGACCTGCCGCCGCTGCTGGCCGCCGTCGAGGCCCACCGCGGCCTACGCGGCCCGTACACGGCGGCGGGGTCGCTGCTGCGGGCCGTCGGGCCCGCCGCCCTGGCCATGACCCCCGAGCTCGGCCCCCGCCATCACGTCGAGATCCAGCAGACCACCCCGGAGCTGCGCGTGGCCGTGCCGGAGATGGGGATGGACATCGCCCGGATGGCCCAGCACCAGACCCGGTACCAGGCCAAGCTACACACCTTACGGCTGTCGCACGGCCTGGTCGAGTTCGTCCGCGACCACCTGCGGGCGCTGGGCGGGCCGGCCCGGACGCTGGTGGTGCACGACGCCCACGAGGCCGACCACACCGACCTGGAGTTCCTCGCCGTCCTGCTACGGCGGGTGCCGGCCGACCTGCTGACCGTCGTGGTCACCACCGGCGCCGGGCTGCAGGACAGCGCGGACCCGGCCGCCGGGACGCTGCTGACCACGTTGGCCGCACACGCGACCGCGGTCGCCGGCCGGCCCACCGCCCCCACGACGGTCGGGGACGCGCGCCGCTTCGTCGACAGCGACGGGACCTCCGACGAGCCGGCGCACCGGACCGCGTACGAGCAGCTGGACGCCGTGGACCGCGCCGGTCTGCACGACCGGCGTGCGGCCGAGCTGGAGGCCCGCGGCGAACCGTCGCTGGCCCTCGGAGCGGTGCCCTGGCACCGCGAGCACGGCAGCGACCCGGCCGGCGCCGGGGTGGCCACGCTGCGGCACGCCCAGGTGCACTGCCGCCTGCTCGGCTTCTACCACGCGGCGGTGGCGCTCGGGCTGCGCGGCAAGGCGCTGGTCGACCGGGAGCAGGACTGGCGCACGTGGTGGGCGTTCACCGCCGACACCATCGTGTGCCTGGCCTCCTCCGGCCGGGCGGAGGAGGCGGAGGACCTGGTGCAGGACATCCGGCGGCTGTCGACCGACCCCACCATCCAGATGCACTGCGCGTACGAACTGGGGATGCTCTACACCCGCCACTACGGAGACGACCGCCGCGACCACGCGGTGGCCCGCGGCTGGCTGAACACCGCGGTCGCCTTCGCCGCGGTGCTGCCCGACCCGCGGGCGCGGACGTTCCACTCGGTGTTCAACAACAACGGGCTGGCGCTGGTCGAGTTCCGTCAGGGCCGGCCCGAGGAGGCCGTGCGGCTGGTGACCGAGGGCATGGAGCGGATGGACCGGGAGCTGGCGCCCGGTGAGGAGGAGATGCACCGTACCGGCCTGCGGTACAACCGGGCCCAGGTCTTCTCCATGGCCGGCCGCCTCGACGAGGCGCTGGACGACCTGAACTTCGTGATCGGGCGGGACCGGTACTTCCCGGACCACTACTTCAACCGGGCCGGGGTCCTGCGCCGGCTCGGCCGCACGGCCGAGGCCATCGAGGACTACGGTGAGGTCCTCCAGCTGTCCCCGCCGTTCCCAGAGGTCTACTACAACCGGGCCGACGCCCGGATGGAGGTGGGCGACCTCACCGGCGCGCTAGCCGACTACGCGCGGGTGCTCGACCTGGACCCGACCATGACCGACGCCCGGATCAACCGGGCCGGGCTGCTCCTGGAGGCCGACCGGCTGGTCGAGGCCGAGACCGAGGTGGCCGCCGGCCTCACCCTCGACCCCGCCGACGTGCACCTGCTGTGCCTGCGGGCCACCCTGCTCGCCGGCCGCGGCGAGCTAACGGCCGCCCGGGACGCCGTCTCGGCCGCGCTGCGGGCCGACGACAGCCTCGCCGAGGCGTGGGCCCTCAGCGGCGACGTGGCGTTCCGGGCCGGTGACCTGGACCGGGCGACGGCCGACTTCGACCGCGCCGTCCAGCTGGCCGGAGCGCCGGAGATGCTCCACAACCGGGGCTTGGTGCACGAGGCGGCCGGCCGGTACGAGCAGGCGCTGGCCGACTACGACGCCGTGCTGGCCGTCGTCGAGGACGAGGAGACCCGGCACCGCCGGGAGACGCTGGCCGCCTCCTGGGCCGCGGCCGGACCGGACCGGGCCGGTCTGCCGGTGGCGGCTCGGTGACCGCGGGACTGCGGCCCGCCGACACCGGGCTGACGCCGACCGTCGCCGCCCTGACCGAGTCCTTCACCGAGGCGATGAGCCAGCTGGTGCACCGACTGGCCGTCGTCACCACGACTCGGGCCGACGGGGCCCCGGCCGGGCTGCTGGTCTCCTCGCTGTGCTCGTACAGCGTCCGGCCGCCGTCGGTGCTGGTCTCCATCGACCGGGGCAGTCGGTCGTGCCCGGCGCTGACGGAGGCCGTGCGATTCGGGGTGCACCTCCTGGGCGCGGCCCAGGAGCCGGTCGCGACCGCCTTCGCCTCCAGCACCGGCGACAAGTTTGCCGGGCAGGACTGGGTGCCGGAGGACACGGTGCCGCGGCTGACCGACGCCCCGGTCTTCTTGCTCTGCCGCCGCACTGCCACCTTCGCCCACGGCGACCACGTGGTGCTGATCGGCGAGGTGGCCCGCATGGACGCACGCGAGGCAGCGCCGCTGGTTCGCTACCAGCGACGTTGCGCCTGGGAGGTGCGGCCGGCCCGGTGACCCCGGCAGGTGGCGTGCGGGCCGGCCGGCAGCGATCCGCCGTCGAGGATCGCGTGCTGGACGGCCCGCAGCGCCGGGCCGGGCTCGATGCCGATCTCGGTCACCAGCCGGCGCCGCAGGTGCGTGTATACCTGCAGCGCCTCGGCCGACCGGTCGGTCAGGTGCAGGACCCGCATGAGGCTCTGGTGCAGCCCTTCGTGGAGCGGATTGAAGGCGCACAGCTCCTTCAGCTCACCGACCAGGGACGGCGCCCGACCCAGGCAGAGCTCGGTGCCGATCCGCTCCTCGACCAGGCCCAGCCGGTCCTCGTCGAGCCGGGCGGCGTAGTGGGCGAGCACGCCGGAGGCCCGTACGTCGCTGAACGCCGGCCCGCTCCAGCAACTGAGCGCCTGGTGGAACAGATCGGCAGCGGCCTGGCAGTGACCGTCGCCGAGCCGGCTGCGCGCCCGGCCGGCGAACGCCCGGACCCGGCCCAGGTCGAGCTGGTGGGGCGCGAGCCGCAGGACGTACCCGCCGGGGTGGGTTTGCAGGATGGGGTGGCGTCGGGCGTTTCGGCAGAGGCGGGGCGGCGACGGGATCAGAGTCCGGCGCAGCGCGGTCACGTAGCCGTGCAGGGCCGCAGTTGCGGACGACGGCGGTCGTCCGTCCCATAACGCCTCGGTGATCTCCAATGGAGAGACCACCTGGTTCGCGTGGTAGAGGAGCAAGGCCAGCAGGACCCGCTGCTTGGGTGGAGTGGGGGTGCGCTCCGCCGCACCGTGTTGAACCTCCAACGACCCCAGAATTCTGAAACTCAATTCACTGGATGACTCGACAACGCTGTCGCTCCCCATGCGGGCAGTATTGCGACGATTGTAACTTTCGGCAACTGCGAGTCGCATACGGTGATCAATTGACCCGACCCCTCGCAAGTCCCCTCACCCGCCGGCCGCGACCTCACCGAGTGCGGCTGCAAGATCGTGTACGCGACCGTCATGACGGTCATGGACAACCTGCACACCACGGCTGGCCGACCCGGTCCCTGGACGGCCGGGCCTACCGGTGGCTGCGTCCCCCGGCCAGGCCCGCCGCCGGCGATCGGCTAATGCGGCACCGATAGACCCGTGGTCGGCATGACACCGACCCGATGGACACACTACTTTTGGCGCGCCGCAGCGGATCTCGTAGTGCGGAGCACGGGCAGGAAGCGGCCGACCCGGTCGGCGTAACGGTCATACGCGCCGCCGTGGATGCGCCGCAGGTAAGACCGACAGTATATTTATGTCAGGTAAGGGCGGTTCGTCCGACTTAGGCATCATTCTCGGCTCTCTACGTACCCGCTTGAGCCTCTCCAGCAGATGGCCCCCGCGGTCGCGGGGGCCATCGGCGCGACATTGAGGGAACCGCTGATCGGCTTGGCTCCGCGCTGCTAATTCGATTCGCTCGGCACGTAGGTGTAGAAGTTGTTGTGGGCCACGGTGACCGCGGCCTCCAGCTTGCCCTCGGCCGACCCGTCTCGGCTGACGACGAGCAGGACGCCCTCCATGTCGTTCTCGTGCCGGTCTACATGATAGAGCCAGGGCAAGCACCCCCAGTTGCACCACTCGGACCAGTCGCGGGGGTGGTAGTTCGTGTAGGTGAGGAGCCAGTGGGTGGCGGTCTCCGCGACGGCGTAGTACGCGGCGCCGATCAGCGGGTACCGGGGCTGGTTCTCCCAGTTGTCGATGGTCGGCCACGCGCCGTCGAAGTCGACGGTGCTGAGGTAGTCGGCCGTGGGGTCGCTCCCGTCGGTGTCCTGCAACAGGTAGGGCGCCCAGTGGTGAGCGAGCTCACGACTGCGGGCCGCCCATTGCTGGGCGGGACTGGGCGTCACGGACAGGCTGTCGAGGTAGGCCGCGCGGACGTTGGAGTCGCCGCCGCCGGTCACGGTGAACCCAGTCGCATGTCATCTAGCTCGGCCTGCCCGACCGCAGGGAGGCCGAGCCTCCACCAACCGAAGCCGGCGGCCGGGGGCACGAGCAGATGGGACACCCGCCGTCACTGGCTGACGGCCTCGATGAGCAGCGTCGTGGTGCTCCCGGTGTTCGCGCACACCCACGCCTCGGACGCGGCAATCCCACCGGCGAGGTTCCGGGTTCCCACGGTGACTTCGGTGACGTTCCCGGGACGGGAGCCGTAGATGAAGTTGGCGCCGCTCACCGCGGTCGGCTGGACCACGGCATCGGCGATCGCCGCCGCGGCGGACCCCGGCGTGCCCGTCCACTGACGCACGATATCGCCGTCGGGCCGAACCACCGGCCCGCCGGCGGCGAGAGCCGCGGTCGGTGAGACCACCACCGGCGCGATGGCCGCGACGAGAACCGGAGGAGACGACCACCACCGCCAGGCGCCGAGCGGGACCCCCCGTGGTCCGGGTCGACAAGTAGCGTCCCCCGGCCTGCAGGATGCTATTGGTTCGCATCGCCCCTCCTGTCGCAGCCCAGGTCCCGGCGATCAGCCGTAGGGCAGCATTGAAGCTATCTTCAGGTGCGATCCGCAGCCGGTCGATAGCCCACCGAAAGCCTCGGCGGCATCTACGCCCTGGAACACCTCATGGCCGAGTCCGACCACGAGCACCACACGGTCGTGGAGGTCCTCGCCGCCTTCATCCGCCAGCATCCGGCCCTGCGGGGATCCGACGACGGCGACGAGCGGGAGCCGCCGGCGCGCCACGACGTCCAGGCCGCGCTGACCGTCCTGGGACGCCGTCCCCGACGTACCGAGCGCAATCTGCCCGACCTCAGCAAGAGCGACCTACGGGGGATGCGGCTGGACGAGCTGCACCTGCCCGGCGTGGATCTCTGGTACTCAGACCTGCGAGGCGCGGTACTCAGTGGCGCAACAATCACCGATGCCAACCTGAGCTGGGCACGACTGGAAGGCGCCCAGCTCAGCTGGGCCCAACTGCAGGGCACCGGGCTGTACGGGGCCGCGGCTTGAGGGATGCGTCTGTGCCGCGACCGACTTCCAGGGCGCCGACCTGAGCGACGCGCACTTGCAGCGCGCACGCTTCGACGGCGCGAACCTCACAGGAGCGCGACTGGGAGGCGCGGACTTCACCAGGTGCGTCGACAAGCAAGCCGTCCGTGGCCTGACGGTCGAGCAGTTGGCCAGCGCGGTGCTCGATGACAGCACGCTGTTGCCCGACGACATTCGGGCCGCCCTCGCCGAGCACCGCCACCGCAGTCCGCACCCCTTACTGGCCCCGACCCGCAGTAGCGCCACCGTGTCGCGTACGCGGTTCCGCCATACGGCCTGCCAATGAGGTGATCGCGGCATCAGGCTCCACCTCGGCTCAGTCCGTGGACCGCCCAGAGGTCAGCAGCCCGGTACGGGGACCGGGGCGCCGCTGAGCGCCTCCCGGGCCTCGGCGGCCCTTGGGGTGTCGCCGGCGACGTGGACGGTGCGACTGCCGGACCGGAACCGGCCAGGGCCACCGAGCCCTCGTCCACCCAAGACGAGTCTTCGCTGCTCCTCAGATGTCTCGGGCCGAGGCGATCTCCGACCTGCTGTACGGCCCGGATGCGCCAGCGCGGCTGATCAAGCTCTCGCGGGACATTCACCAGGCCCAGCTCGTCGCCGGGCATGCCGACTTCGAGCCGAACCTGGCCGACTACCTCACCTACGAGCCGCGTACCTACGGCGTGGAGCTGCGCACGATCTCCGGCGAGGGCGAAGAGCCGTTCTGGCCTGGGCTGCTGCATCTGCAGCTCGGCACCGACGGCAGCGTCGAGATCGTCTGCGGTCGCGGGACCGACCAGTTCGGCATCGAGCACCGCGGCGACGGCCGACCGGTCCGGGTCATCCTCGCCTCCGTGGTGATCGGCCTGGTGCGCAGCACCCTCGCGCTCGCCGCGGCCCTCGGTGACGAGGCCGGTTACCTCGGCGGCTGGAACGTCGGGATTGCCCTGGAGGACATCGGCGGTGCGGTCGACTACGACCTGCAGCGCCGCGGCGCCCGGCACACCCGCGCCTACACAGACAGCTCCTACCAGCGGACAACCACCACGTCCACCGGCGAGCTCGTCGACGCCCCCGGCACGGTCGCCGGCCGGCTGCTGCTGCCGCTGCTGCGCACCCTGGACGCCGCGGCCGTGCACCAGCCGCGCCTGACCGACCCGGCCACACCAGCCGTGACCCCGTGACCCCCGGTCGGCTCCCCGCATCAGCCGCGATCGGCCGGCCGGCACCGTACCCGGCGTGAAGGCGTACGCCTGGTCGGTCACCGGCCGGCTGCTGGTCGACCTGCTCGACCACACGGCCGGCCCCGGCACCGCAGCCTCTCTTCTCGGCGAGATACTGGATGCCTAGGGCCGGACGTCCAGTGCTGCGGACGCAGCAGGCCCTTCTCTACGAGGGCGCCGGCACGATGAGCGGCGATCGAGCGCACCGGCCGGCGCCGGTGTGCTCGGCCGGATGATCCCCGACTGGGTCAGCACGCCGGCCGGCACGGCTGTGCTCGGCGGGGTGATCGGCGCGGTGGCCACCCAGCTGCTCGGTGCCTGGTCCCGCCGCCGGTCGGCCCGGGCGGGCCGCCGCGACCAGCTCGTCGCCGCCGCCGTCGCGCTGCTCGCCGCGGCGGCCGACGTGCAGACCGCTCTGGACCTGCATGCCGCCCGATGGCTCGACCGCCGCGCCCGGTTCAACACCATCGGGATGGCCACGCTGGACTGGTGGGCCGGCAGGGAGGAGCACGGACCGGCGACCGGCGTCGCCCGCGCCGTGCGGACGGCGCTGCAGTGGAACCGGGAAGGGCTCGCGGTCGCCGCCGGCGTCGCCGGTCCACGCGCCGTGTTCGCCGCGGCGCTCGGCCGCTGGACCGTCCTGGCCGACCCGCGGGACCTGGACTACGGCCTGGCCGTCAGTGACGCCCTCGATCAGCTCGCCCGAGCTCACGTCGGACCGGCCCGACATCGGCGGGCGGCCACGCGGGCTCTCGACCGCGCCGGAGTCCGCGTCATCGCCGCCGCCCGGGCCCGCGGCGGGGCATCACCCCGGCGCCGCGGCGACCGACGGGCCGGACGCCGGATCCTCCGCCGGGCGGCCTGATCGGCACGGCGATGGCCCAGCACCTACGGCGACGACCTGTCGCGACCCTTGCGGCGGGCTCGGGGTCTGATGGGGGTGCTCGATCCAGGCGCTCTGTCCCTGGGGTCCTGTCGCGTGCCGGCCGAGTCGGCCGGCCCGCCGGCCTTGGCCCGAGCGGCGAGCCGGCATCCGGCCCGGTCTCGTCCCGGTCGATCCGGGCGCCGGTCCCGGCGGTGAACCTCTCACTCGGCTGCTAGGACGCCGACCCCGGCCGCGCCGGACTGTGGACTGGCCCGGCGAGCAGGTTCCGGAGGTGGTGCATCCCTTCCGGGTGGCCGGCCGCGGCCGCGTGCCGGAACCAGTGCTCCGCCTCCGTGGACCTGCCCAGGGTGAGCATCAACCGGCCGAGGTTCACCATCCCGGCGGAATGGCCGGCGGTGATGGCGGCGCGGTACCAGTGAACCGCCTCCGCGGTCGCGTCGCGGCGGGCCAGCACGTTGCCGAGGTTGACCATGGCGTCGGGGTTGCCGGTGGCTGTCGCGTCCCGGAAGAGGTCCTCGGCCGCCTCGTGCTGGCCTCGTCCGAGCCGGCGGAGGCCGAGTTCGACCATCGCCGCCGGATGGCCGGCGGCGGCCGCCTTCTCGTACCAGCTCTCGGCGTCAGCCGCTCGTCCCTGGCGGTCGTACACCAGCGCGAGGGCGTCCATCCCCCTGGCATCGCCCAGGTCCGCGGCTGTGCGGTGCCAGCGCTCCTCTCCGTCCTCGTCGCCCAGCCGGCCGAGCATTTCGCCCAGGTTCACCATCGCCCGGGTCTCACCGGCCTCGATCGCGGCGGTGTACCAGCGCTTCGCCTCATCGACGTCGCCACGCCGGTCGAGCAGCAAGCCGAGGCTGACCATCCCGTGGATGTCCCCCGGCCGTGGCGGCCTTCCGGAGCCACATCTCGGCCTCGTCCTCACCCTGGTGGAACAGTGCGACGCCAAGGTTCACCACCGCGTCGCTGTGTCCGGCGATGAACGCGTCGCGGTGGAAGCGTTCCGCGCCCGCCAGGTCGCCCCGCCGGAGCAGCAGATTACCGAGGTTGTACATCGCCGAGGGATCACCGGCGGCGGCTCCCCTGCGGTACCAGCGCTCGCCCTCCAGGGCGCGGGTGGTGGCCACCAGCAGGGCTCCGAGGGTGAGCATCGCGCCGGGGTGTCCGGTGGCCGCCGGTCCGGTCAGCAGCTGCTCGGCCGTGCCGGCGTCACCGTGGACGTTGTAGGCGGTCGCGGCCACCGTGACCAGTGCGTCCGGGTCGTCGTGGAGCGCCGCGGCGATGCCGGCCCAGGCGGGCCCGGGTAGTCCGGGCGGCAGGGTGGCGGTGAGGTGGTCCAGGACGAAGTCGTGGACGGCGAGCCCGGAGCCGTCGGTGCGCCGGGTGACCAGGCGGGCGCCGGAGACCGGCGTCGTCGCCCAGTCCAGCGCCTCGTCGTACCGGTCGAGCAGGGTGGCGTCGTCCCCGGGGAGGCGCAACGGGTAGAGGTCCCGGACCAGCTCGGCGGGTGCGGGTCGGGTCATGCCGGCGCGGTACCAGTCGGCCGCGGCGTGGACCACGGCCACACCGCCGGGCGGTGGGCTGCCGGCCTCCAGCCGGTCGACCAGGTCCGGCCCGACCGACAGGTACGCGCCCAGGCCCACGCCCTTGCCGAGCGCGGCCACGACGTCCGGGTGGTCGGTCAGCCGGCGGGCTGCTTCGGCGCGGTCGGCCGGATCCCAGTCGTCGTACTCGACCTGGTGGGCCAGCTCGACGACGTCGCGGCCCGGCGGCCGGACGTCCCCGACCGGCTTGAGCTGCTCGTAGGCCGCAGCCCGCATCGTCGCCACGACGCGCACCTGACCCAGCGACAGGAGCCGCCGGATCAGCGCGGCGTCGACCCCTGCCTGCAGGTGCCGGTCGAGGTCGTCCAGCCACACCACCGCCCCGCCGGGGACAGCATCGCCGTCGACGAGCTCCCGTAGCGCTCCCTCATGGACCGCGGGGACGACCACCGGCCGGCCACCGAACAGTCCCGTGCACATCGCCGCGGTCGAACGGGATTTGCCCACGGCGGCGGGGCCGTGGACGAGCACGAACCGATGCGTGCCGAGTACCTCGCGCAGGTCCGCGTCCGCGGCCCGCGGGACGTAGGGCAGCTGCGCGCGCGGGCGGCCGGTCGACTCCCTCGGCAACCGGACCCCCAGCACATCCAGCTCGACCTGGCCCAGCACCGGCCACCGGTCGCCTGTCGCGCCGACCGCCGCCGTCACCGCCAACCGGGCGGCGATCGACGCGGCGCCACGGCGGCGCTCGATGACCACCACCATCACCGACGACACCGCCGCCGCGAGGGCCAGCACCACGGTGGCCGTCACGAGCAGCGTCCTGTTCCGCTCCGCCCAGTCAGCCGGCACCAGCTGGGTGGCGACGTTGCCGAACAGGCCACCAGCCGCCCCGAACACCACGGCCAGGAAGGCCAGCAGGAGGCTCAGCCAGAACCGGACCCACCACGGTCCCTGCGCCGGCGCCGGCATCCAACGATCATCCCCGACGCGACGCCGGACACCGCCGGGACCGCCGGGTGCACTGGCCCGTGACCGGCCGGGGCCGCGGGATCCTGCACTGCAAGCAGCTGAGTACGCCGGGGTCGACCTCGTGCCCGTCCAGCGCTGGGATCCCCGCCGGCAGTGACCTAATCCGGTTCCCGCCCGCTCCAACGTCCCGGCGGGCGCCACCGGGCCGCTCGCGCTGCGCCGCCCCCGGGAGCGCCCGCAGCCACAACCGACGGACTGGTGTTCCGCGGCGTAACCCGGTGCCGGTGCCGGGTGCTCGTGCCGGCCGCGCGGGGCACGCCGGCGAGCTCGTGGCCTGATCGAACACATGTTCGCTACGGTGCTCCGGTGGCGGATCCGCTGAGCGAGGTGGCCCGGCAGCTGACAGCGATGGTCGACCTCGGCCGGGTCGACGACGCCGCCGCGGTGGAGGCCTTGGCCGAGCAGGCGTTGTGGAGGGCCGGCCACCTGCGGGAGACGGCGCTGAGGCTGCAGCGGGATCCGGACGTGACACCGCGGACTGTGGCCCTGCTGTACCGCGCGGCGGAGCAGGTCACGGCCCGCCGGCGCGAGCGCTGACCGGTGCAGCCCGAGCCGGGCGGCCGCCGCGGCCAGCTCCGGGGCCTGCCCCGCGCTGGTCTCGACCACGACCACGCCGGCCGAGCCGAGCCACCGGGGTGCGGCGGCCGGCACCCGGCGGGCGACGACCAGCCCGTCCGGCCCGCCGTCCAGCGCGACCAGCGGCTCGTGGTCACGTGCCTCCGGCGGCATGAGCCCGATCTCCCCCGTAGGCACGTACGGGCCGTTGGCCAGCACGTCGACCTGGCGGGCCAACCCGGCCGGGAGCGGGGCGTCGAGGTCGCCGGCGTACACGTGCCCAGTGGGGAGGTTGCGGCCGGGAGCACCGGACCGCGGCCGGGTCCACGTCGGCCGCGCGCACCGGGTCACCGGCCGCTGGACCTTACTGGTGCATCGAGGGGCCCGGTCATGGGCACTCGTGGTCGGCGAGACGGTCGGGCCAGCCGAAGGCGCCGCCGGTCCCGCAGAGCCCGACGGTCATGCCGACCCCGGCCCATCTGACCTCACTCCCCCGCCCGTGCTCGATGCGCAGTCCGTCGATCGCCGCGCTGCCCACCGCCGTCCGGGTCACCTCCAGTCCGATGACCAGGCGTTCACCGGAGGCTCAGGACGGCACGGCTGCGCCGGCGACCGGATCGTAGGACGCCGGCAGCGGACCGTCCCCGCCGCCGACCAGGTCGGTGGCCGTAGCCGTCTGGATGCGGCGCACCGCGGTGCGCGCCTCGACCCGGCCGATGAGGGTGACCGGCTCGATCGAGCGCAGCCGGACCGGACCGCGGCCGTGCGAGCACAGCCACGGCCCACCGACGCTGGAGGCACGGCCCGGCGTGCTCGGCCCGGCGACCACCACATGCCCGGACGCCTCCAGACCATCGGGCGAGCGGCGGAACAGGATCCCGGTGCTCACCGCGGCCACCAGCACCACGACCGCGGCGAGCACGAGCGGCACCGCCCCCACCCGCAGCCGGACGTCACTCCCCGGCTTTGCCCATCCGTAACCGCACCCCGGCACCACCTTCCCCGACCGGGACAGTAGCGACGTTGATGCCTCGACTATTGACGGCCTCGGCGCCCGATCCGGCGAACTCGCCGCGCGGTGTCCGCAAGACGGGAGAAGGGGATGACGGGTTCCGGTCGGGCCGGTGCCAAGGCTCTCCGGTGAGTCAGGGCCGTGCGTGGCGAGTAGTTGGGTTAACCGCTCCTCGGACCAGTACGTCTCGCTAGTAATACCCCTCCGGGGTACGTGCGGCTGCAGGAACCCGTACGGGTTCCGAGCGGACTCGACCTAGGGCGAGGACGGCTGGGCGGCGGCTCCCCGACCCAGGCCCACGCGGGCGGCACCGCCGACGACCCACACCACAACGGCTTGACTGGATACCCCTAGGGGGTATATCAAGTGCGAAGACCGAGAGGAGGACGTCATGGGTGCACACGACGACGGGCCCGGTCGACGCAGCACGGCCACCAGCGCGGTGCTCGAGATGGGCGGTGTGCAGTGGGCGACGCAGAAGGCGGTGGTCGAGGCGGTTCTGGGTCGGCGCCCCGGCGTCCGAGCCGTGCGTGCCAACGCCGTCAGCCAGACCGCCACGGTGACCTACGACCCGCAGGTCACGTCCGTCGGCGAGCTCGCCGGGTGGGTGCGTGACTGCGGTTACCACTGCCGCGGCCTCTCGGTTCCCGAGCACATCTGTGACCCGGCCACGCACCAAGTCGGCACGCCGACCCGCGAAGACCTGTCGGCAACCCGCAGCAACGTCGGCAGCCACACCGACGACACCGCAATCAGCAAGGAGATGAGCTCGATGACCTCCACCGAGGTGGCGTCCAGAAGCGGCCCTGCCGGTGAACACCATGGGGACCACGGGCCCGACCCCGCCGACCCCGCCGACCCCGCCGGTCCCGGCGGCCACCCGGACCACGACGGTCATGGGGGCCACGGCGGGCACGGCGGGATGTCGATGGACGCGATGGCCCGGGACATGCGCAACCGGTTCCTGGTGGCGGCGCTGCTGTCGGTCCCGATCCTGCTGTGGTCGCCGATCGGGCGGGATGTCCTCGGGTTCCACACCGCGGCCCCGTTCGGGCTCCGTGACGACGTTCTCAGCCTGCTGCTGAGCCTGCCGGTGATCTTCTACTCGTCCTGGATCTTCTTCGACGGCGCCTACCGGGCGCTGCGGGCGCGGACCTTGGACATGATGGTGCTGGTGGCCGTGGCGATCAGCGCCGGCTGGCTGTACTCGGTGGGGGTGACCCTCACCGGCGGGGGCGAGGTCTTCTACGAGGCCGCCACGGTGCTCGCGGCGTTCGTGCTGCTGGGCCACTGGTTCGAGATGCGGGCCCGCGGCGGAGCCAACGACGCCATCCGGGCGCTGCTCGATCTGGCCCCGCCGCGCGCGGTCGTGCTCCGCGACGGCGAGCCGGTCGAGGTGCCCACGGCCGAGGTCGCGGTGGGTGACCTGCTGCTCGTCCGGCCCGGCGCCCGGATCCCGGTCGACGGAGTCGTCACCGACGGCGAGAGCGAGGTCGACGAGTCCATGGTGACCGGCGAGAGCCTGCCGGTGCACAAATCGGTGGGCGAGCAGGTCATCGGGGCCACGGTCAACGCCAATGGCGTCCTGCGGGTCCGGGCGACCAAGGTCGGGTCCGACACCGCCTTGGCGCAGATCGTCGAGTTGGTGCAGCAGGCGCAGAACTCGCGGGCCCCCGGGCAGCGGCTGGCGGACCGGGCGGCGTTCTGGCTGGTGTTCGTCGCGCTGATCGGCGGCGGCCTCACCTTCGCCGCCTGGGTGGTGTTCTCCGACCGGCCGCTGACCGCCGCGCTGCTGTTCGCCATCACCGTCGTCGTCATCACCTGCCCCGACGCCCTCGGCCTGGCCACCCCGACCGCGATCATGGTCGGCTCCGGGCTCGGCGCCCGCCGCGGCGTGCTGTTCAAGACCGCCACCGCGATCGAGAGCTCCGCCCGCATCACCACCGTCGTCCTGGACAAGACCGGCACCCTGACCAAGGGCGAACCGGAAGTCGTCGACCTGGTGGTCGAGGAGCGGGCCGAGGGCGACCTGCTCGCCCTCGCCGCGGCGGTCGAAGGGGAGTCCGAGCACCCTCTCGCGCAGGCCGTGGTCCGCCACGCCGAGGACCGCGGAGTTGCGCGCCGCACGGTCACCGGGTTCGAGAACGTCCCCGGGCACGGAGCGGTGGCGACCGTCGACGGCCACCGGGTCGCGGTCGGCAACAGCCGCCTCATGGACCGGGAAGGAGTGGACGCCTCGCGGCTGGCGGTCCGTCGGGAGCAGTTGGCCGCCGGCGGGCGGACCACGGTGACCGTCGCAGTGGACGGACGGGCCATCGGGCTGCTGGCCATCGCCGACGCCCCTCGGCCGACCGCCCGTGATGCCGTGATCGCTCTGCACGATCTCGGCGTCAAGGTCGTCATGCTCACCGGCGACAACCGGGCCACCGCCGACCGGATCGCCGCCGAACTGGGCATCGACACCGTCATCGCCGATGTCCTGCCCGGCGACAAGGCGGCCAAGGTCGCCGAGCTCCAGCGGGCCGGGGAGCGGGTGGCGATGGTCGGTGACGGCGTCAACGACGCCCCGGCGCTGGCCGGTGCGGACCTGGGCATCGCCATCGGCGCCGGCACCGACGTGGCCATCGAGACCGCCGACGTCGTGCTCATGCGGTCGGACCCGCTGGATGTCGCGGTCGCCCTGCGGATCGGCCGGGGCACGCTGCGCAAGATGCGGCAGAACCTCGGCTGGGCCATCGGCTACAACGCCATCGCCCTGCCCATCGCCGCCGGCGTGTTCGAGCCCGCATTCGGCCTGATGCTGCGGCCCGAGATCGCCGCGCTGACCATGTCCGGCTCCAGCGTCATCGTCGCGGTCAACGCCCTCGCCCTCAAGCGTCTACGGCTGCCGGCCCCGGCCCCGGGTTCGGGTTCGGCACAGCGCCCGGTGGCGAGCGCAGCCGGCGAGTAGTGACCCACGGGTGCGGAGGGGACGTTCGGTCCCCTCCGCACCCATGTCACCAGGTGGAGCCGAGCGTCATCAGGCGGTGCCGAGCAGGCCCTTCATCGTCGTGATCTCGGCCGCCTGGTCGGACTGGATCTTCTTCGCCAGCGCGACAGCGTCCGGGTTCTCGCCGGCCTTCTGCTGCTGCTGCGCCATCTGGATGGCGCCCTGGTGGTGGGCGACCATCATGGTGAGCCAGGACTTGTCGAACTCGGGACCGGACAGCCCCTTCAGCGTCGCCATGTCCGCCTCGGACATCATCCCGGGCATGCCGCCCCCGTGGCCACCATGGCCTCCGTGATCCATCTCCGGCATCGAACCCGCGGGCACCTTCTCGCCCCAGGTGGTGAGCCAGGCGGTCATCGTCCGGATCTCCGGGCCCTGCGCGGCCTCGATGGCCGCGGCGAGCTGGGTGACCTCGGGGCTTGCCGCCCGTCCCTCCACGAGCTTCGCCATCTCCACGGCCTGCCGGTGGTGCGGGATCATCATCTGCGCGAACATCACGTCCGCGTCGTTGTGCTCCATCGACGGGGCGGCTGTGGTGGCGGGCGCGGTGGCGGTGGGTGCGGTGGCGCTGGGCGTGGCCGCGCCGGGGGTGGTCGCCGCCGCTGGTGCGGCGCTGTCGGACTCGCCTCCGCAGGCGCCGAGGGCCAGCGCGGCCAGGCCGGCCGCGATCAACGTGGTGGTGCGGTTCATGCTGGGTTCTCCTGTGGGCTCGTCAGGTCAGTACGGGCTGGGCCGGCGCACCGGCGCAGCCGTCACAGACGCAGAACGCAGAGCCGGGCGAGGGAAGGCGGTCTCACCGGCGGAGCGCTCCGGTTCCCCCACCGCGGTAGCGCAACTGCGGCGGCCCTGGAGATCGTCGGCCACCGGCGCTGGATCAGCGCGAGGGCGATGCGGACGGCAATGGCGGTGAGAATGGCCAGGCAGAGATGTTCGAGTCCGTGGTGCTCGCGGTCAGGGCGGGATGGCTGGTTGCCCACGGGGTCGACCGTCATCAGCGCGACGTGCGCCACCTGGGCGAAGGACGCGGCCTGCGGATGGTCGCGGGGGGCGATCGGCAGCGAGTGCATGACGGTCACCGCGCCGGCCGCGCCGAGGACGAGGAGCAACCGCAGCAGCCAGGCACGGACGGTACGTCCCGCCATACGCTTCCGACACCTCCCACGATCTACGAAGAAGGATAGTAGCCGCGCGTTCGTCGGTCAGGCCGACGGCGGGCAGTGGAGAAGGTGATGAGCCAGGTCAGCGGCGAACGGGACACCGGCGGCGATGAGGGGGCCCGCGGCCAGCAGGACCACGCAGACGGTCAGCGCCGTCCGCGGACGGGCCCGACCGGCCGGCGGAACGCTCAACCGCCGGACGCGCTCCTCCACTGCGGTCGCGGCCGCCGCCAGCGACATCGCCGGCGCCGAGGTGGTGCTGAGCCGGGACAGCGCCGAGATGAGGGTTGCCCGACCGTGCCGGATCGCGGCGATGTCATCGGCGCACATCTCCAGCAGCCGGCCCACCTCCGCAACCGCCTGCCCGAACAGTGGCACGCCCGGGAACGCCCTGTTCAGGCCACGAAGGACGGCCAGTGCGAGGTGATGCCTGCCGCGCAGGTGCGCGCCTTCGTGAGCCAGCACGGCGCCGAGCTCGGATTCGGAGAGGCTGCGCAGGGCGCCGCTGGTGACCACCACCTGCCCGCCGCGGCCGGGCACGCAGTAGACGAGGGCCACGTCCGACTGGAGGACGACGGCGCCGGGCCGCGGGGACGGCTGCGCCACGATGCGTAGGGCATCAGCGTGCCGGCGGCGTTGGCGGCGACCGATGACCAGGCTCGTCCCCACGCCCCAGGCCGCCCGCCCGAGGACCGCGGCGGCGACGGCCAGACCGGCCATCCGCACAGCCGCGCCACCCGCTGCCGCCGCGCCGCCCGCTGTCGCCGCGCCGCCCGGGAAGGCGTGGGTGCACGCCGCCAGGAACTCGTTCACGCCGTGCGGGACCGCGGGGACGGCGAGGGCGAGGCCGCCGATGACGCCGGCACCGACCGCCGACAGCGCGGCTGCCTGCCACGCCAGCACCCCGAGCCGGGGGACGAGCCGGGTGGTTCCGCGGCCGCTGAGCAACAGCGGACCGAGGAAGCAGACGAGCACCGCGTACGCCAGCAGGCTCAGTCCCACACTCATGACGTGTCCCGAGGGCGTTGGCGGAGGGCGCGGCGGAGGGCGCGGCGCATAGCGGCGGCTTCTTCCTCGCTGACCTGGGCGAGGAAGTGCATGAGCGTGAGGTCGGTGTCGTGGCCGGCGTCCAGCGCCTCCCGCATCAGCCGGGCGCTGTACTCCTGGCGGGACGCCACCGGTCGGTAGAGGTACGCCCGGCCTCGGGGTTCCCGCGTCAGCCAGCCCTTGCGGTGCAGGTTGTCCATCACCGTCTGCACGGTCGTGTAGGCGATCTCCCGCTCCTGGCGGAGGTCGTCAAGAACCTGTCGCACGGTCAGGGGAGCATCCTGTGACCACAGCCGCTCCATGATCACCGCCTCGAGGTCACCGAACCCCCGCACCACACCTCCACTGACGCCGGACGACAGCGTACGGCGGCCTCATCGCTCAGTTGACTACGCCGGCCCGACGCAGTCGGTCAGACCGGACCGCTCCAGACCGGACCGCCCCGGGCCGGCCGGCGCTGCGAGCACGGGTGTCACGCTGTGCTCGCAGCGCTCGGCTGAGACCCTGGTGCTCATCCCGGACGGGTGGCTCCGGCGTAGTCACCGAAGGCATCGACCGACTGGTACTTGACGACGTCGCCCGGCTGGGGCGCGGAGATCATCATGTTGCCGCCGATGTAGACCGCGACGTGGTAGATCGGGCTGCCGAAGTACACGAGGTCGCCGGGCTGCAGCGCGGAGCGGGAGATCTTGGCGCCGGCCGCGTACTGCTGGCGGGAGGTCCGCGGGAGTTCGACCCCCGCAGCTCGCCACGCCCAGCTGGTCAGGCCCGAGCAGTCGAACGAGCCTGGGCCGGTGGCCCCCCACACGTAGGGCTTGCCGATCTGCTGCCGGGCCTCGGCCACCGCCGCGCCGGCCCGGCCGCTGACCGGTACGACCACCGGCGGATCGCTCGGCGTCGGCTGGGGTTGGCCGCGCTCGACCGTACGGCTGGCCCGGTCCCCGGCCGATCCTGCGGACCCGTTCTCCTGTTGCTCCGCCGCCACAGCGGTCTGAGCCGCGGTGAGCGCTGCCCGCTCGGACATGGACAGCCGCTGGAACAGCGCCGCGGCCTGAGCGGCCCTGCCCGACAGCTCCGTGCGCTTGGCGCGGAGTTCCCGGTTGAGCTTTGCGGCGGAGTCCCGGGCGCTGTTCGCGTCGCTCCTGGCCTTGACGGCAGCCGCCCGCGCCTTCTCGGCCTCCGACAGCACCGCCGCACGGCGGGCGGTCACCACATCGATCAAGCTGGCCTGAGCCGCGAACTCACCCGGCGAGCCGCTGGAGAGCATGGCCCCGAAGGTGCCGAACGGGTCCGAACGGGACTGTGAGTTGACCAGTCGCTTGATCTGGGAGCGGTAGCGCGCTTCCGCACGTGCGGCGGTGGCCGCCCTGACGCCCGCGGCCCGGGCCTGGACGGTCCGCTTGGCCAGCACCGTCTCGGACTCGTGGAACGCCTCGGAGGCGGTCGCGAACTCCTTGTAGAACACCCGCATCTGCTGCAGGGCCTGGGCCGCGGTGGCCGGGGCCGGCGCACGCGGTTCGACCGGGGCCGCCTGCGCAGCCGGCGCTGACAACCCCACGCACACAGCGGCCGCGCCGGCCAGCGACAGGGATCGGAGCAGCGGGGAAGTGGGTCTCGGTACAGCCACCGAGGCGGCACTCCTTGTCTTCCATTCCGCCGACCGGGTTAGCTGACGGGTTCGGGCGTGGAAGGCGCCCTACGGCATGCCGTGCATCTGCTGCGGCATCCCGATTCACCCCGGTAGAACCTGGGCCCCCGGCTCGACGACCGCATGCGCGGCCGCCGATTGAGCGGTGCCCCCGGCGCTCCCTCGGCTGGGACGCAGACGACCGGTGAGGCGCCCGAATACTACGGTGCTTAGTAGTACGGTCAACCCCTCGACTGAAGGTTCGCTTAGGGTGCCAGATCGTGTGCGCACAGCGGGAGCCCTCAGGTGACGCTCACGAGGAAGAAGGCGCCATCGTGACCAGCACGTACGGCGTCCAGGTGGTGGGCTGACCCGTGCGTCCGCCGATCAGGCTGGCCGCCCTCGGGCTCGGGTTGGCCACAGCGGCCGCGGTCGTGATCGTCGGTGGCCGAACGGCCGACCTCGCCGTAGTCCGGGAATCACCCGGCCGCGGCGTGTCCGGGACAGGGCCAAACGCCGCGGGTCCGCTCGGGCTCGAGGTGACCCAGCGCGGCTACAGCCTTCGCCTGTCGGCTCCGACGGCTCCCTTCGGTCCGACGACGTTGCGGTTCCAGTTGCTGGGTCCGGACCGCCGGCCGGTCGCGGCTCACGGGAGCGGCCAGCAGAGCGAGCCGCACGTGTTCCTCGTGCAGCGGGACATGACCGGCTACCAGCACCGGCACCCGGCCCGTGACGCCACCGGCACATGGTCGGCCCCGGTCGAGCTGCACTCGGGCACCTACCGGGTCCTCGTGGAGTTCCACCCGGCGGGTGAGGCCGCGTCCCTGACCCTCGGAGCCGACCTGATCGTCTCCGGGTCAGCCCACCCGGGTCTCCTGCCCGAGCCGGCCAGGGACGTCATGGTCGGTGACTGTTCGGTCAGCATGGGCGGCACGCTGACCGCCGGCACCGTCTCGCGCCTGTCGTTCGACGTTCGCCGCGGCGACAGACGCGTCCCGGATCCCGGCTCCTACCTCGGAGCCACCGGACATCTGGTGATCCTGCGGGTCGGCGACCTGGCCGCTGTCGATGTCCGCCGGGTCAGGAGCGGGTTGACCTTCGACGCGGCGGTCCCGTCCGCGGGCACCTACCGGCTGTTCCTCGACTTCCAGAAGGGCAACGCCGATCGCACCGCTGAGTACACCGCCGTAGTGGGATGAGTCCGCTGGCATCGGGCCGCAGGAACCGGTGAGCGGCGAGGATCAAGGAACCACTTGCGCTCTTGTCGCCGGAAGCGTCGGAAAGGGTGGTGACAGGACCGGCGCGCTGGTGCGTACCGCGGTTGCCCCGGCGGCCAAGCGAGGCGCGGGCCGTGGCGCCCGGCGTGCCACCGGGCCTGTTCGCGCCGGAGCCATGGGCGCGGACGGCGCCGCTGAGACCACCGGTCATGCTGGGGTGGTGACCGGCACACCGAGCGGCGTGAACGCCGAACGGGCGCAGCCAGCGGGCGAGTGGGCCGGTGCGACATGGCGCTTCGCCGCACTGCTGGCGCTGGTCATCGCGTTGACCGCGGCGGTGCTGAGCGGGGTCACGCCGAGCGCCACGATGGTCTCGGACCTGGCGCAGCACGCCGGCGTGTTCGCGCCGATGGTCATCGTCGCCGGTACGGCGCTGCTGCTGAACTCCATGGTCCCCCGCACGGTGGTGGCCGCCGCGGCCGGTGCGGTGTTCGGCGCAGCCGAGGGCGCGGTGTACGTACTGGCCGGTGCGCTGCTCGGCGCGGTCATGGCGTTCGGCACCGGGCGCATCCTGGGACGCGACTTCGTCCGTTCCCGGGCGCGCGGCGCCGCCGTCGACCGTGCCCTGCAACGGCGCGCGCTGCTCGGCGTGCTGGTGCTGCGCCTGCTGCCCATCGCCCCGTTCGGTCTGGTCAGCTACGCCCTCGGCGCCACCGGCGTAGGGGTGGGGGCGTACACGCTGGGCACGCTGCTCGGGATTGCCCCCGGCACCGTCCTCTACGCCGTGATCGGCGCCAACGCGGTGGCACCCACGTCACCGGCGTTCATCGCCTCGAGCGTCGCCGCCCTCGCCATGGCGGCCGCGGGTGTGGTGGGCGCCCGCAGGGTGTGCGCCGAGCCTCACCCGTGGTGGTGAACAGCGTCAGCCCCACCAGGAACGCCAGGTCGGCGCGCTCGGCCCGGTGCTGAACGCCGTGGTGCTGCGGCACACCGACTGCCCGCACGCCGCGCTGGAGCCGTTGCGCGCCGGCGGCTACGGCGTCGCGGACGTGGACGCGGTCAGGTTGCCCTGTTCGGCGACACCTGGATCAGCGTCCACGGCTCCTACGCCTTCGCATCTGGCCGGGCTGCGGCCGCTGCGCAACCCCGCGGCGGCACTCGAGAACGAACAGTGACCCGCCCCGGGGTCCGCTGGCGGGGCCGACCGGTCGCCGTGGTGTGGCACGGGCGTCGGGCACGGGGCTGGCGCGGCGGTCCGGCTTCGGCACCACGAGGCTGTCGCCGGGTGCGGACCGCGGCCAGCGCCTGGGCCGAGCCGGGTCGGCGGCGGTTGGTGCCCGTGAGCTCGGGCGGGGCGACCGGGCCCGCTTCACCGCGATCCGCAGGCCGGCGCCGTGCTCGTAGAGCAGGTCGACCGCCGTCAGGGCGTGGTTCACCGACGACGGGGCGGACCGGCCGGTGACCAGGTGCCGCCGCCAGGCGGTGACCGCGCCCTCGGCGCCGACCCGGTCGGTGAACGCGTCGGGGTGCGCCTCGGCGTTCGCGCTGAGCCAGGCGACGTACTTGTCGATCTGCCGCCGGTAGGCCAGCACCGTCCGCGGGGCCAGCGAGCACCGGCGCAGGTGCCGGTCGGTCGCCGCGGCCGCGCCGGCAGCGGTCTGGCGGACAGCGGTGACCGGGTCGGCGGCCGGGCGCAGCGCCACCACCGCCGCTGTCCGCCCGCCGGCCGCCGCGGCCCGGTCTCGGGTGCGCCCGCCGCTGTTCGCACCGCCGCCACCACGCCC
>CADCTP010000086.1 GCA_902805565.1 uncultured Mycobacteriales bacterium | reverse complement strand
GACTGCGCAATTGGTCAGTCCTGTTCCCAGGTGGGTGTCGCGTAGGGGAAGGCGATGTCGGCGGCGGGGTCGTTGTCGGCGGCGGTGGTCATGTCGGTGAAGTAGACCTCGCGTGGGGGGAGTGTGAGGCGTTCGCCGTGGTGTTGCAGCCAGTCGGAGACCGCGTCGTAGGCGCGCAGGATGTCGGGGAACTGGATCTGGCGCTTCGGGATCCGGGTGTAGGCCTCGGTGTGTGCGGGCTCGAGTCGGACGCCGAGGGCGCCGGCTGGCTCGACGGTGCCGGTGAAGGGGAGACAGGCCTCGACCGGTCCGTCGGAGTCTTCGCTGACTTCGCCGTGGTAGACGACGAATGGTGCTCCGCTGACCGGGACGCCGGCGGCGTGGAGGTGGGCGAACATTCGGGAGTAGGCCTGGTCGATGAAGTCGGGTAGGTCGCCGGCGGTGAGGTTGCGTTGGGTGCTGAGCACCTTCTGTTCGGGTACGTCGCGGGTCTGGATGTCGTACACGGGGTGGTCCTTTCCGGTGAGGAGGTCTTGCAGGTAGCGGACGAGTCGCCGGCGTTCGGTGTGGGTGTCCTCGGCGGTCCGCCAGGTCTCGCCGAGGGCTTTCGCGGCGGTGTCGGGGTCCAGGTCCAGCAGTACGTGGATCTGGCCGAGGGGCAGGTCCAGGCGTCGCAGCAGCCCGATGAGGCGGGCCCGGCGTACTTGGTGCGGCGCGTAGGAGCGGTAGCCGGTCCGCGGGTCGACCCCGGCCGGGCGCAGTAGGCCCTGCTCGTCGTAGAGCCGCAGGGCTTTGCGGCTCAGTCGGGTCCGCGCGGTGAACGCCCCGCTGCTCATCAGCTCGTCCATGGCCCCACCCTGACCCCGGCCCCGAGGGCCAGGTCAAGCACACCCGCACCGGGCGAACGGCAGTCTGGAGCAGTCGACCCGTGCCGGCGTCAGCCACGCCCACCCGACCAGCGGCAGATGAGTGAGTCCGGGTCGCGAGCTGGACCGGATGCTTATGCAAGATCACTGGCGCGTGTGCAATTGATCTGGACCATCGGCCCACGCGGCCCGGCCGCGACCGCCGCCGCCGGGCGCAGAACACCACCCTCCCGCAGGCTCCCATTGTGCCCGCAGGTCCGAGGCGGCCCCGGCCGCCGCCGGGACGGTCAGCCGTGCCGGCGCGTCACGCGAGCCGGCGTCGTTGCGACTGGATGGCATGAACGTGCATGCACCAGTGCCTGAGGTGGGTAGCTCGAAGGCGTGGTGCGCAGATGGGCGTCGGCCCTGGTCCTGCTCGGGCTGCTGGCCGGGTGCGAGTCGACGCCGGCCGGTGACGGTACGCCCGAGGCGGCGCCCGTCCCGGCAGGCTCGACGTCCCCGGGCCTGCCGGTCCCGGACGAGCCCACGGAGCCGGCGACCACCTCGGCCGCCCCGCCGCCGACCACGACCGCGCCGACCACGACTCCGGCGACCACCACCGCGCCGACCACGACTCCGCCGGTCGCCACGCCGCCCCGTACCGCCCCGGCCGGCCGCCGCTGCCCCGCCGACGTCGCAGCGACGCTGCCCGACTCCCGTCCGGCGACCCTGATCGCCGGCTTCCGGACCAGCCGGTTCCGGCTCTACTACTGCCGGACGGCCGGCGGCCAGCTCTACTACCGCGGGATCAGCCGCGCCGACGCCGCGAAGGCCACGACGCTGCCCGCCCGAAGAATCGCCGGCGGCTTCGAGGCCCGGGGCGTGGAGGCGGGCAGCGTGTACGTCTTCCGGGTGGCGCAGGGCCGACTGTTCGTGATCCAGGACGGAAAGCAGATCTTCGTCGAGCCCATCATCGCGACCCTGTAACCCTCGCGGCCTGACGTTGGTCGAAACACACCGCACCGTATGTCGCAGCCGGTCGTACCGCGCCGCAGAGTAGGGCGTCGCGCGCGCAGTGCGGCATGGCGAGTGGGCCATCATGATCGGTCCGACGGGGACGATCCGATCGTGGGCGGCAGAGGGAGAACCGTGGTGGTGTCGTTCGGGGTCAAGCCGCAGCTGGTCGGAAAGCTGGTGACGTTGCGGCCGGTGACGGTCGCGGACGCGCCGGGGCTGGTCGAGCTTCTGCACGACCCGGAGGTGCGCCGGCTGACCGGAACGCCCGGCCGGCCCCGGCCGGGCACGCTGCAGCGGGCCGAGCAGTGGTACCGCGACTGCGCCTCGGCCGAGGACCGGCTCGACCTCGCCATCGTCGAGCGCGCCGGCGGGACCTACGTCGGCGAGGTCGCACTGGCCGACCTGGACGCCGGCAACCGGTCCTGCTCGTTCCGGATCTCGCTGGTCGGACCGCGAGCCTTCGGCCGGGGCTACGGATCCGAGGCGACCCGCCTGACCCTGGGACACGCCTTCGACACGGTCGGACTGCACCGGGTCGAGCTGGAGGTGTACGAGAGCAACCCGCGGGCCCGGCACGTGTACGAGCGGGCCGGGTTCGTTCACGAGGGAACCAAGCGGGAGGCGCTGCACCAGGACGGCGCCTGGATCGATGCCCATCAACTCGCGGTCCTCGCCTCGGACCGACCGGACCTGACGACCTGACGCCGACGCGCACCGCGCGGCATGTGCGAATGATGTTGAGGGCGCTGGGGGGCAGGTCGTCCCGGGACCGGTCGGGCTACCGTCGCCGGGTCAAGGGGCCGGTTGTAACAGGCTGCAACCGGGCCGCGTGGCCCACGGAGGGCGGCTACCGCGTGGCCTCCTCGCTTCGTGCACGCCAACGCCCGACGCGGCCAACCGATCCAGTAGCAGAGTGTAATGAAAAGATCCCCGGACCGGACGCTCGGGTCCTCTCCGACGGTGCCGGGATGCTCAGGGGGCGGCCTCCGGCCCGCCGGCGAGGGCGGTCGCGTCGAGGACCGCGCGGGCGAAGGCCTCCGGCGCCTCGGCCGGTAGGTTGTGGCCCGCCGCGGGCACCGTGCGGTGCACCCGGGGTCCGGGAAAGTGCGGGGCTCCCGCCGAGCCGTCGGTGGCCGGGAAGTTGCCGTCCGCCTCGCCGTCGAGCGTCACGGTGGGCACCGGGACGGGCGGCAGGGCGGCCAGCCTGCGCTCGAGGTCGTCGTACGCGGGGTCGCCGGGCGCGGCGCCGAGGCGGTGCCGGTACGAATGCAGCACCACGTCCACCCAGTCGGGGTTGTCGAACGTGGCCGCGACCTTGTCGAGCAGGGCGTCGTCGAAGGACCAGGCGGGTGAGTTGCGGGTCCAGACGACCCGGGCGATCTCGCGGCGGTTCGCCCGCAGGCCGGCCGCCCCGCGCTCGGTGAGGAAGTAGAAGAAGTACCAGAAGCCGGCCTCCAGGTCCGGGCGGATCGGTGTCATGGCGTGCGCGATGTCCTGGATCAGGTAGCCGTTGACGCTGACCAGGGCCGTGCAGCGCTCCGGCCACAGCGCCGCGGCGACGCAGGCGGCGCGGCCGCCCCAGTCGTACCCGGCCAGCGTCGCCCGGGGGACGTCGAGCGCGTCGAGCAGGTCCACGACGTCCCGGCCGAGCGCCGCCTGCTGCCCGGACCGGGGCGTCGCCGGGTCGAGGAAGCGGGTTGGCCCGTGGCCCCGCAGGTACGGCACGACCACGCGGTGGCCGGCCGCTGTCAGCCGCGGCACGACGTCCTCGTAGCTGTGCACGTCGTACGGCCAGCCGTGCAGGAGCACCACCACGTCGCCGTCGGCGGGACCGTCGTCCGTGTAAGCGATGTCCAGGACAGGTGTGCGTACGTGCCGCGGCTGGTCCACGGCTCAGCCCTCGACGAAGGAGGCGAGGGGCGGGCCCGGGTCGACCAGGTACGTCGAGAGCATCATGCCGGTGCCCGGGCCGAGGTCGGTGGCGTTGTGCGGGGTGCCCGGGGGGATGAGGAAGCCGGTGCCGGCCTCCAGGGTCAGCGTCGGGCGGTCCCGGATCTCCATCTGGACCGTGCCGGCCAGGATGTAGCCGACCTCCTCGCCGGGATGGGTGTGCCAGCCGGAGGCGACGCCCTCCGGGATCTCGGTGAGCACCTGGACGATGACCCGGCCGGGGACCGAGGAGGGCTCCCGCTGGAGCTCGGTGCGTCGGAGCCGCGCGGTGAGCGCGTCGGCCGGGGGCCGCTCGGAGGTCATCTCAGGCCCCTTCGGCGAGGAAGGCGAGCAGTTCGCGGTTGACCTCGGCGTGGTGGGTGACGCACAGGACGTGCGGGCCGCCCTCGATCTCGACGTACTTCGCGTCCGGCAGCGCCGCGTGCAGCCGGCGGCCCTGGCCGTCGATCGACAGGATTCGGTCGGCGGTGCCGTGGATGATGAGCGTTGGGACGTCGATCCGGGTGATGTCCTTGGTGAAGTCGTCCAGCCAGTCCAGCGGCCCGGCCCAGGTGGCCAGCGGGGATGCGTCGGCGCCGGCCTGCCACATCGCCCGGACGGTCTCCTCGCTCACCCGCGTGCCGAGGTAGTCGTCGAGGTTGAGGAAGTCGCCGATGAGCCCGGTCAGCCAGGCGTAGCGGTCGGCGAGGATGGCCTGCTGGACCCCTTCCACGGCGGCCCGGTCGACGCCCTGCGGGTTCTCCGGCGACCGGGTGAAGGACGGCGCGAGGCTCTCGATCAGCACGCAGCCGCGGAGCCGGGCGGTGCCGTACCGGCCGATGTAGCGGGCGACCTCCCCGGTGCCGAGGGAGAAGCCGACCAGGACCGCGTCCTGCAGGTCCAGGGTGGTCAGCACCGTGTCGAGGTCGGCGGCGAGGGTGTCGAAGTCGTGGCCCCCGGTGGGCCGGCTGGACCGGCCGGAGCCGCGCCGGTCGTAGGTGACGACGCGGTGGCCGGCCTGCACGAGCGCGGGGAGCTGACGCTCCCAGGACCGGCTGTCCAGCGGCCAGCCGTGCAGCAGCACGACCGGCCGGCCGGTGCCGTTGTCCTCGTAGTACAGGTCGATCGGCGCGGTGTTCTCCCGGCCGACGGTGATGGTTCCCATGGGTTCCTCCAGGCGGTGGCGGTGGCGGATCGGCCCGGTCAGCGTGGCAGCGGGCGGCGGGTGACAACCTCCGCCAGATGACCGTCAGGGGGCGGGTGCGGTGGCCAGCGCCCGCGCCCGGTCGGCGTCCGCCTCGGCGCCGATGGCGTCGTACGCCTCTGCAGCGCGTCCGTACGCGGTCGCCGCTCCCTCGGGCTCCGCCAGCTCGAGCAGGATCTCGGCCAGCCTCTCCTCGGCCCGCGCCACGACATGCAGGTAACCCTGCTCGCGCATCCCCGCCGCCGCGCGGACGAAGCAGTCCGCGGCCTCCGGCAGCCGGCCGAGCTCCTGGTACGCCGAGCCGAGCCGGGCCACGACGTTCGGCCGGGCCCCGTCGGCGATGCCGGCCGGGACTCCGTCCCCGTCCAGGACAGCCAGGATCTGCCGCAGCAGGTCGACAGCCGCGGCGAGCCGACCTCCGCGGAGCTCGCTGTCGACGACGTACTGGGAGGCCTGCACCCAACCGACCCGGTCGCCGATGGAGTCGAAGACCGCCGCCGACGCCCGGGCCGCGGCCCCGACCGCCTCCAGCCGGCCAAGTCCTCGGTTGGCCTGGGCGGCGTAGAAGTGGGCCCAGGCCAGCTGCGTCCGGTCGCCTGCGGTGGTGGCCCGCTCCTGGGCCCGGGAGGCCGTCGCCAGGCCCGTCCGGGGGTCGCCCTGCACGGACTCGGCCCACGCCAGGTAGTTGAGCTGCCGGGCCTCCTCGGCCGGCTCGCCGAGCGCGGCGGCGGCGGCGCTGGAGAGCCGGAACACCTCGTCCCAGTGGCCCCAGTAGGCCCAGTGGTCGGAGAACCAGTGCATGGCCTCCGCCACCTCGATCACCCGGGCGGACCGCCCCGACGCCGACGCCGACCGGAGCGCGGGGAGCCAGTGGTCACCCTCCGCCTGCAGCCAGCCGATCGCCTCGGCGTCGGTCGACGGCGACACCGCGCCGACCCGGCCGGCCGCGGGCGGCGGCCCGTACCCGGGGTCGAACCAGCGTCCGGCGACCACGGCCACGTCGAGCAGCCAGTCCTCCATCCGGGCCGCGGCCGCGGTCCGGACGGCCGGCGGGTCCTCGGCCGCCAGCCGCTCCCGGGAGAACAGCCGGACCAGGTCGTGGAACCGGTACCGGCCGCCCGGGACCGTCTCGAGCAGTCCCAGCTCCGCCAGTTCGTCCAGTGCGTCCTCCGCGTCGGGCGGCGTCGCGTCGGCGAGCACCGCGCTCAGCGGGCCGCCGAAGTCCGCGCCCGGCGCGAGCGCCAGCCGGCGGAAGACCACTTTGGCCGGATCCGAGAGCTGGCCGTAGGACAGCCCGAACGCTGCCGCCACCCGCAGGTCGCCGGCGACGAGCTGGTCCAGCCGCCGCTCCTCACGCCGGAGCCGCTCGGCGAGGTCGTGGACCGTCCAGCCGGGCCGGCTCAGCAGCCGGTTGCCGGCTATCCGCAGCGCCAGCGGGAGGTGCCCACACAGCCGCGCGACCTCCTGGACCCCGTCGTCCGCCGCACCGTCGGTGGCGCCGAGGATCGCCCCGAGCAGGCCGGCCGCCTCGGCCGCCGACAGCGACCCGAGGTGCAGCCGGCGGACACCCTCCAGGCCGGCGAGCAACCGCCGGCTGGTCACCAGCGTGAGGCTGTGGCCGCCGGCCGGCAGCAGCGGCCGCACCTGGGCCTCGTCGGCCGCGTTGTCCAGGACGACCAGCGCGCGCCTGCTCTGCAGCAGCGTCCGGTAGAGCCCGGCCCGGTCCTGCGGGTCGGGCGGGACGGCCGACTCCGCGGTGCCGAGCGCGCACACCAGCCGGGTCAGGGCGGTCGCGCTGGGCAGCGGCGTGGGGTCCATGCCGCGGAGGTCGAGGAAGAACGCGCCGTCCGGGAACTGCCGACCCAGGACGTGCGCCGCGTGCACCGCGAGGGCGGTCTTGCCCAGACCCGCGGGTCCGGACACCAGGACCACGTCGGCGGCGCCGGCGCCGGCGGTGCCGCCGGCCAGGGCCGTGAGCTGGTCGAGCTCGGCGTCGCGACCGGTGAAGTCGGCCACCGACCGGGGCAGCTCGCACCGGCCCGGCGCGGACCAGGCGCCCGCTGCCCGCTGGCGGCCGACCTTGGCCGCGGCCAGCAGCGCGGCCTGCTCGGCCGCCGGCAACCGGAGCGCCTCGGCGAGTGCGGCGACCGTACGGCGCTGCGGACCCAGGCTGCGGCCGCGTTCCATGTCGCTGATGCCGCGGACGCTGACTCCCGACGCCTCGGCCAGCTCCTCGAGAGTGAGTCCGACCGCGCGCCGGTGCGCCCGCAGCAGCGGTCCGAGAGCGCCGGGCTCGGTCATGTGGGCCACTCCTCGCTCCGGGGGAAGCGCGCACTTCTGCCTGTGGTCCTGCCTGGTCCGACCGCGACCGGCCCGGTCGAATGATCTCGGACCGGCCCACCCGGGCACAGGCCCATCGGGAGCAACACCGAGCAGCAGGGGACCGTCATGAGCACCTGGAGCGCCCGACTCGCGGAGCTGGGGATCAGCCTGCCGGCGGCGACCGGAGCCCCGCCCGCGGTCCGGTCCGGCGGGTTCGTGCACACTTCCGTCCACCTGCCGCTGATCGACGGGGTCCTGCCGGTCAGCGGTGCCGTCGGCGCCGGGATCGGTGTGGCGGACGCCGCCGACCTGGCCCGGACCGCCGCGCTGAACGCCCTGGCCGCGGTCGACGCGGTCGCGGGCATCGACTCGGTGACGGGCGTGGTGAAGGTGGTGGGCTACGTCGCCGCCGGCGCGGGGTTCACCGACCAGACGGCCGTGGTCGCGGGGGCCACCGACCTGCTCGCCCAGGTGTTCGGGTCGGCCGCGCCGCCCGCCCGCACGGCGGTCGGAGTCACCGGGTTGCCGCTCGGCGCACCGGTCGGCGTGGAGCTGCTGGTAGCCGTGCGGGACCCGATCGACCCGGAGTCCGGGGACGACCGGCCCCAGGCGGGCGCCGTCGGTGGCGGCCGTGGAGCCCCGGCCGGGTTCACCGGCGGGCGCCGGGACGCCCGGCGCTGTCCCGCCGCCGGGACCTGCCGCCCGCCCGCGGGACCCACGGCCCGGGCCCTGGTCGGCCGCGCGTTCGACCTCATCCACACCGGTCGGTGGGAGGAGGCGGACCGCCTCCTCGACCGGACCGACGACCTCGCCGGTCACCCACTTGTGGCGCTGCGCGGCCGGTACGGCCGAGCGCTGCTCGCCGCCGCCCGCGGCGACACCGCCGGCGCCTGGCGGCTGACCGACGCCATGGCCGGCTCCGGGGTCCCGCCCGCCGAGCTGTACGCCGCGCACGCACGGGCCCTCGCCGCCCTTGGCCGAGGTGACTTCGCCGAGGCCTTCCAGCACGCGACCGCGGTGACCCGTCCCGGGGCGCTCCCGGCCGACCGGCCACAGGTCCTGGCGGTGACGCTGGACCTGGCCGAAGCCGCCGTACGCACGGGGCGCCGGGCGGAGGCGGCCGCGCACGCCGACGCGCTCCACCGGGCCGGGGTGGCCGCCCGGTCGCCCCGGCTGGCGCTGCTGGCGG
>CADCTP010000085.1 GCA_902805565.1 uncultured Mycobacteriales bacterium | reverse complement strand
GCCAGCCAGCGCGGGGCCCCGGTGGCCTGGTGCAGCGCCAGCAGGCCCTCGGCCAGGTCGGCGTGGTCCTCCAGCACCCCGGCCGGCTCGCCGACGACGCCGTGCCGGGAGGTGCGCCGCAGCCGCCCGTCGACCAGGTGGGTGCCGAGCAGCAGGTCGGCGGTGGTGCTGGCGGCCGCGACCCACTCCGGCTCGCCGAGCAGCACGCCCGCCTCGGCCAGCGCGGCCACGGCCAGGCCGTTCCAGGCGGTGACGACCTTGTCGTCGCGGGCCGGCTGCGGCCGGGCGGCCCGGGCGGCCAGCAGCCGGTCCCGCGCCGCGGCCCAGCGCCGCGGGTCGTCCGGGTCGATCCGCAGCTGCAGCGTCGAGGACCCGTGCTCGAACGTCCCGCCCGGCGACACCGACAGCAGCTCGGCCGCCCAGGCCCCGTCCCGCTCCCCGAGCACCTCGACCAGCTGGGCCGGCGTCCACGCGTACGTCAGCCCCTCCACCCCGGCGGCGTCCGCGTCCAGGGCCGAGGCGAACCCGCCCTCCGGCGTACGCAGGTCGCGCAGCAGGAAGGCGGCGGTCTCCCGGACCACCCGCAGCGCCAGCGGCGAGCCGGTCTCCCGCCACAGGTGCAGGTAGACCCGCAGCAGCAGCGCGTTGTCGTACAGCATCTTCTCGAAGTGCGGGACCACCCAGCCGGCGTCCACCGAGTAGCGGGCGAACCCGCCGGCGAGCTGGTCGTACAGGCCGCCGCGGGCCATCGCCTCCGCCGTGCCGACGACCAGGTCCAGGTCCTCGCCGGTGCGGGCGTGCCGGCGCAGCAGGAACTCCAGCACCATCGACGGGGGGAACTTCGGCGCCCGGCCGAACCCGCCGTCCACCGGGTCGTACCCGGCCCGCAGCTCGGCCGCCGCCGCGTCCAGCACCGCCGCGTCCAGCGGCCGCGGCACCACCTCGCGCTCGGCCGACAGCGCGGTGACGATCCGCCGGCCGGTGTCCTCGATCTCGGTACGGCGGTCCCGCCAGGCCGCGCCGACCGCCTCCAGCAGCCGCTGGAACTGGGCGCGCGGGAAGTAGGTCCCGCAGAAGAACGGGGCGCCGTCCGGGGTCAGGAAACAGGTCATCGGCCAGCCGCCGTGGCCGGTCATGCCCTGGGTGGCCTCCATGTAGACCGCGTCGACGTCCGGGCGCTCCTCCCGGTCGACCTTCACGCAGACGAAGGCGTCGTTCATCATCCGGGCCGTGCCGGCGTCCTCGAAGGACTCGTGCGCCATCACGTGGCACCAGTGGCAGGCCGCGTAGCCGACCGAGAGCAGCACCGGAACGTCCCGCCGCCTGGCCTCCGCGAACGCGTCGGCGGACCACGGCCACCAGTCGACCGGGTTCTCCGCGTGCTGCAGCAGGTAGGGGCTGGTCGCGGCGGCGAGACGGTTCGGCACGCCCCCATCGTGCCCGGCACGGCCGCACCCGCACCTGCCGATAGCGGTGGACGGCCCGCCTACCGTGGGGGCATGTCCGCCGACCTGCCGGTGAGCCCCCGGCTGACGATCCCGGGAGAGGAGCTCACCGAGCGCTTCTCCCGGTCGTCCGGGCCCGGCGGGCAGGGCGTGAACACCACCGACTCGCGGGTCGAGCTGGTCTGGGACCTCGGGGCGTCGGCGCTGCCGGCGGACCTGCTGGACCGGCTGCGGCGCCGGCTCGGCGGCCGGCTGACCGGGGCGGCCCTGGTCGTCGTGGCCTCCGAGCACCGCTCGCAGCTGCGCAACCGGGAGGCCGCCCGGGACCGGCTGGCCGGGCTGGTCGCCCGGGCGCTGGAGCCGCCGCCCCCGCCCCGCCGGGCGACCCGCCCGTCCCGGGGCGCCACCGAGCGGCGCATCGCGTCGAAGAAGCGCCGCGCGGCGACGAAGCGGACCCGCCGGCCGGACTACGACTGAGGCGGCTCGGCCGGGGTCTCCTCCTTCGCGTCGAAGGTCGTGCGCATCGTGCGGAGGTGCTTGTTCATCGAGCGGATCAGGAACACCAGTGCGACGAGCAGCGCCAGGATGACCACCAGCCCGATGGGGCTGGCCTCCTTGGCGTCCTGGGCCGCGGCGAGCAGGGCGGGGGTCATGCGTCGATTCTCTCCCGGACGCCGGCGAAGAGGTCGTCCTCGGGTCGCTCGGTGTCCACGACCGACCGGGCCAGCTCGTAGTCCTCGGTCGGCCAGAGCTGCTGGCGCAGCGGCAGCGGCACCGCGAACCACATGCCGGTCGGGTCCACCTGGGTCGCGTGCGCGATCAGCGCCGCGTCCCGGCGCGGGAACCACTCGGCGCACTCGACCCGGGTGGTGACCCGCGGGGTGACGGTGTCCTCGCCGTCCCAGTCCTTCAGCCACTCCTCGTACGGCGACTCCAGGCCGGCGTCCTGCAGCGCCTCGTGCATGTGCACGATCCGGGACCGGCCGAAGGACATGTGGTAGTAGAGCTTGAGCGGCTGCCAGGGCTCGCCGGCGTCCGGGTAGCGGTCCGGGTCGCCCGCCGCCTCGAACGCGGCGACCGAGATCTTGTGGGTCATGATGTGGTCCGGGTGCGGGTAGCCGCCGTTCTCGTCGTAGGTCAGCACGACGTGCGGGCGCTGCCGCCGGATCGCGGCCACCAGCGGCGCCGCGGCGTCGGCCACGTCCATCAGGGCGAAGCAGCCCGGCGGCAGCGGCGGCAGCGGGTCGCCCTCGGGCAGCCCGGAGTCGACGAACCCGAGCCACTCCTGCCGCACGCCGAGGATCTCCCGGGCCCGGGCCATCTCCGCCGCCCGGACCTCGCCCATCCGCTCGAGGACCTCCGGCCGGTCCATCGCCGGGTTGAGGACGGAGCCGCGCTCGCCGCCGGTGCACGTCACGACCAGGACGTCGACCCCCTCGTCGACGTAGCGCGCCATCGTGGCCGCACCCTTGCTCGACTCGTCGTCGGGGTGGGCGTGCACCGCCATGAGGCGAAGTTGCTCCTGGGTCACGCCCGTACTCCTACTCCTCGGGACCGACATTCTCTCGGGTGCGAACGGGCGGACCCGCGGCGGGATTCCGCCCGCCCGGCCCGCCGCCCGCCGCCGGGTCCGCGGTGGACCGGCGGCGTACAATCGTCCGGGACGTGCCCGCGCCGAGCGAACCGGACGGGCCCCGGCGCCACCCACGGGTGGGAGCCCCGGCGGAAATCCGTCGGCGGCGGAACTGGGTGTCATCGCCATGCGATGTTACTTTCGACGTTCGTCCTGACGATCCCACCCGCCACAGCCCGATCCCCCGCACCCGAGGAGCAGCATGTCGATGACGGACAACACCACTCCCGTCACCTGGCTCACCCGGGACGCCCACGAGCGGCTCAAGGCGGAGCTGGACGGCCTGATCGAGGGGCGCCCGGCGATGGCGGCCGAGATCAGCGCCCGCCGCGAGGAGGGCGACCTCAAGGAGAACGGCGGCTACCACGCCGCCCGCGAGGAGCAGGGCAAGCAGGAGGCCCGCATCCGCCAGCTCCAGGAGCTGCTGCGCAACGCGCAGGTCGGCGACGCGCCCACCACCTCCGGGGTGGCCGGCCCGGGCATGGTGGTGACCGTGCGGTTCGACGACGACGACGAGAGCGAGACCTTCCTGATCGGCTCCCGCGAGGAGACCGCGTCGCTGGAGGTCTACTCGGCGGCCTCGCCGCTGGGCCGGGCGCTGGACGGCGCCAAGGTCGGCGAGACCCGGACGTACGAGACGCCCAACGGCAAGACGATGAGCGTGACCCTGGAGAAGGCCGAGCCGTTCACCGGCTGAGCCCGGCCGCCGCGGCGACCAGCGGCAGCACCCGGTAGGGCACCGGCGCGGTGAGCGCGATCAGGGTGGCGGTGCGCAGGATGTCGGTGTCCGCGACCACCTCGTCGATCACCCGCTGCAGGTCGGCGTTGGACCGGGCGACGATCCGGCAGAGCAGGTCGCCCTGGCCGGTCACCGTGTGCACCTCCAGCACCTCCGGGATGACCGACAGGTGCGCGCCGACCACCCGGTGCCCGGTCCCCTGCCGGATCTCCAGGGTGACGAACGCGGTCACCCCGAAGCCGAGGGCCGCGGCGTCCACGTCCGGCCCGAAGCCGGTGATGACCCCGCGCTCCTGCAGCCGGTCCAGCCGGGCCTGCACGGTGCCGCGGGCGACGCCGAGCCGCCGGGCGCACTCCAGCACGCCGATCCGCGGCTGCTCGGCGAGCAGCGTGACCAGCCGCGCGTCCAGCCGGTCGAACTGGGCAGGTTGTCCGGTCACAGGGCCCTCCACACCGCCTGACTGTACGGGCTGACCAGCTTTCGGTGGCCTGCTTGCCCGGTCCGCCGCCCGGTACGAGTCTGGTCGGAACGGACCTCGGCGAAGGGAGCGGCGTGATGGACTTCCCGGTGCAGGGCATGGACCACGTGCGGTTCGCGGTCGGCAACGCGAAGCAGGCCGCCCACTACTACTCGACCGCGTTCGGGATGCGCTGCGTGGCGTACCGGGGACCGGAGACGGGCTCCCGGCACTTCGCCGAGTACGTCCTGCAGGCCGGCACCGCCCGGTTCGTCGTGACCGGCGAGGCGCACGCCGGCACCTGGGTCGGCGAGCACGTCCGCGAGCACGGCGACGGCGTCGTCGACCTCGCGCTGACCGTGCCGGACGCCGAGCAGGCGTTCGAGCGGGCGGTCGCGGCCGGGGCCCGGGCGCTGGCCGAGCCGACGGTCCAGGAGGACGAGCACGGCAAGGTCATCGTCGCCGAGATCGCGACGTACGGGGAGACCCGGCACTCGCTGGTGCAGCGGGACAACTACTCGGGCGTCTTCCTGCCCGGGTTCGTCGCCCGGGAGCCGATGGTCGCCCCGCCGCGGCCGGCGTTCACCGCGATCGACCACTGCGTGGGCAACGTCGAGCTCGGCCGGATGGACGAGTGGGTCGCGTTCTACCACCGGGTCATGGGCTTCACGAACATGAAGGAGTTCGTCGGCGACGACATCGCCACGGAGTACTCCGCGCTCATGTCGAAGGTCGTCGCCGACGGCTCCCGGGCGGTGAAGTTCCCGCTCAACGAGCCGGCGCTGGGCAAGAAGAAGTCGCAGATCGACGAATACCTGGAGTTCTACGGCGGCCCGGGCGTGCAGCACCTGGCGCTGAGCACCGACGACATCGTCGCCTCGGTGCGGGCGATGAAGGCCGCGGGCGTGGAGTTCCTGGCCACCCCGGACTCGTACTACGACGACCTCGGCAACTGGGTCGGCGACACCCGGGTCGACGTGGAGACGCTGCGCGAGCTGCGGATCCTGGCCGACCGGGACGAGGACGGCTACCTGCTGCAGATCTTCACCAAGCCGGTGCAGGACCGGCCGACGGTGTTCTTCGAGCTGATCGAGCGGCACGGGTCCGAGGGCTTCGGCAAGGGCAACTTCAAGGCCCTGTTCGAGGCCATCGAGCGCGAGCAGGACCGCCGCGGCAACCTCTGAGGCTCCCCGTCCGCCGCGGCACAGCGTCGTGCCGCGGCGGGCGGGTCACTCCGGGGTGAGCCCGGTGGCGGCGGCGTACGAGCCGTCCATGTGGAACGGCGTGGACTCGTGCACGTGCGCGATCAGCCACCGGCCGGCCACCCGGCGGACCCCGTAGCTGACCCGGAACCACATCTCGAAGCCCGGGGCGTGCATCCGGGTCAGGCAGTGCGCGTAGCCGGTGTCCGGGCCGGCCGCGACGGTGAGGTCGCGCAGCTCGTACCCGAGCGGGCCGCCGCCGTGCCCGGCGAACCAGGCCCGCATCCCCTCCGCGTCGAAGCTCCGCCGCAGCGGCGGGGCCAGGTCGAACACCTCGGCCCCGGGCAGGTGGCAGCTCGCCAGCCGGTCGGCGTCGGCGGCGCGCATCGCGGCCGCGTACTCCTCCACCAGGTCCCGGACGGCGGTCTCGTACTCGCTCATCATGTCCTCCTCGACGGATCGTGTCGTCGGGCTGTCGAGACGACGCCCCCGGTCTCGACATGCCGGTGGGAGGATTTCCGCGATGAAATACCTGATCATGATCCGGTCGAACCCCGACTTCGAGCGCGTCTGGGCCGGGCTCGACGACGAGCAGCGGCGCGGCCTGGGCCGCGGCCACCGGGCGCTCGCCGAGGAGCTGGCCGGCACCGGCGAGCTGGTCGCCGCCGAGGGCCTGGACGACGTGGCGCTGACCCGGCGGGTGTCGGTACGGGACGGGCGCACGCTGGTCAGCGACGGCCCGCTGGCCGAGACCAAGGAGCACCTGGCCGGCTTCTACCTGGTCGAGTGCGGGCCGGAGCGGGCGGTCGAGATCGCCGCCCGGGTCCCGGACGCGGCCTGGGGCGAGGTGCTGGTCCGCCCGGTGCTCGACCTGCCGGCGCACGGGGTGTGACGTGACCGGGGTCGAGCCGCTGCTGCGGGAGCTGGCGCCCACCGTGCTGGGCGTCCTGGTCCGGCGCACCGGCGACTTCTCCACCTGCGAGGACGCGGTGCAGGAGGCGCTCATCGCGGCGGCGGCGCAGTGGCCGGTCGAGGGGGTGCCGGCCAACCCGACCGGCTGGCTGGTCACCGTGGCCGCGCGGCGGCGTACCGAGCTGTGGCGCAGCGAGACCGCCCGGCGCCGGCGGGAGGAGGCGGTCGCCGCGGCCGGGCCGGCGCCGGAGCCGGTGTCCGGGGTGGACGACACCCTGACCCTGCTGATGCTCTGCTGCCATCCCGCGCTGACCCGGACCTCGCAGGTCGCGCTGACCCTGCGGGCGGTCGGCGGGCTGAGTACGGCCGAGATCGCCCGGGCCCTGCTGGTGCCGGAGGCGACGGTCGCGCAGCGGATCAGCCGGGCCAAGGCCTCGATCCGCCGGGCCGGGGCCCGGTTCACGCCGCCGCCGGACGCCGAGCGCGCCGACCGGCTGGCCGCCGTGTGCGCCGTGCTCTACCTGGTCTTCAACGAGGGGTACACGGCCAGCTCCGGACCGGACCTGCAGCGGGCCGAGCTGACCGGCGAGGCGATCCGGCTGGCCCGCCAGCTGCACGCCGCGGCGCCCGGCGACGGCGAGGTCACCGGGCTGCTCGCGCTGATGCTGCTCACCGACGCCCGCCGGCCGGCCCGGACCGGGCCCGGCGGCGCCCTGGTGCCGCTGGCCGAGCAGGACCGCGACCGGTGGGACGCCGCCCTGATCGCGGAGGGCACCGGGCTGCTGGCGGCGACGCTGCCGACCGCGCCGCTCGGGCCGTACCTGCTGCAGGCGGCGATCGCGGCCGTGCACGACGAGGCGCCGACGGCCGAGGACACCGACTGGCCGCAGATCCTGGCCCTCTACGACCTGCTGGCGGCGGTCGCGCCCGGCCCGATGGTGACGCTGAACCGGCTGGTCGCGCTGGCCATGGTCCGCGGGCCGGCGACCGGCCTGGCCGAGCTGGCGGCGGCCGAGGCCGACCCGGCGCTGGCCGGCCACCACCGGGTGGCCGCCGTCCGCGCGCACCTGCTGGAGCGGGCCGGTGCGGCCGACGCCGCCCGGGAGCACTACCGGCTGGCCGCCGAGCGGACGCTCAGCGAGCCGGAGCGTCGCTACCTGGCCGGGCGCGCCACCGGTGCAGGTCCCGCAGCAGGGCCACCTCCGCCGCGTGGTGGATGAACTCCCGGTTCATCCACCAGACGATCGAGACGATCGGCAGCTGCGGGTCCAGCCCCCGCGGGAACTGCCCGAGCCCGACGACGTCCAGCTGCTCCTCGGTCAGCCCGGCGACCGCGTCCGCCCACCGCCGGGCGCCGGCCCACAGCTGGTCCAGCGCCTCGGCCGCGACCGGGGTGAAGGCGGTGTCGACCTCGGGAGGGACGCTCCGGGACCCGAACGTCCACTCCCAGCGGCCGTGGAACATGGACGTCAGGTGGCCGATCCGCCAGGCGATCGTGGTCACCGGCGCCGGGTCCGGCGCGCCGCCGAAGTCCAGCACCCAGTCGCCCGCGCCGTACGCCCCCGGGGTGGTGGACCTGCCGCGCCGCCGGACCGACCAGCAGCCCGGCACCGGCTCCCAGAGGTGCTCCTCGTCGGTGAGACCGGCGAGCCGCGCCCGGCTGAGATCGAGCGAGGTCTCGAGCTGGTCCAGCAGCAGCCCCAGCCGGTCGGTGCGCATCGCCATGGCCATGGCGGGACGTTAGCCGCGGCGTGTGACAGTCTCGGACCATGGGGTCCTGGGCGGAGGGTGACGCGACCGGCGCGGTGTTCGGCGGCGACGCGCTCGCGGTGTGGAACGGGCCGGACGCGCTGCGCGCGGACACCCGGGGCGACGTCCTCGCGGTGTGGAACGGGCCGGACGCGCTGCGCGCCGACCAGCGCGGCGACGCGCTGGCGGTGGCGGCCGGACCGGACGCGCTGGCCCTGCCGGAGCCCGGGACCGACCCGCTGGGCCGGTCGGTGGTGGCCGGGGACGACCCGCTCACCGGATACGGGGACGCGACGCTGCTGCTGGGCGGGGTGCCGTCCCCGGCGGCCGGGCGCCGGGCGGACGGGCGCCGGGCCGGCGGGGACGGCCGGCCCGGGCCGAGCGGGGCGGGCGG
>CADCTP010000084.1 GCA_902805565.1 uncultured Mycobacteriales bacterium | reverse complement strand
GTCGAGGTGACCGGGCTCGTACGGGTCTTCGACCGGTCCTTCCTGGAAGAGGAGTATCAGGTGGACCTGGCCGATCCCGGCCTGACCGGCTGGGCGGGCGACCACGTCCTGGTCACCAACGTCGTCGAACCCGCCGGCCCGGGGTGATCAGCCTCGGCACCGTTCCTCCGGGCCGGACCGGCGAGGACGACCACGGTGCTGACGGCTCAGGACGCCGGCGTCCAGGGTGAGGGAGACGGCGAGCAGCCGGCGGAGGGCGACGACCGCCGCGGCGCCGAGGAGGGTGCTCACCGTGGCGTCCTGGGCCAGCCGCAGCAGACCGGCGGCGAGCAGGAAGTCCAGCAGCACCCCGAGTGCCAGCCGTGGCGCCCGGGTGGCGACGAGCAGGGCCGGTCCGGTCACCAATCCCAGCACCGTGCAGACCTGCGCGGCGAACTGGAGGACGGTCACCGGGAACCGGTCCCGGCTCCCGGACTGCCGCTCACCGCGTCGTCGTCGCCGACCTCGCGGCGCTCGCGCTCGATCTCCTTCGCCAGGAAGTAGTTGAGCGCGGTCCGGATCGCCGCGACGGCCGCCAGCTTCCCGATGTCCTCGAAGGTCGGGGCGACCGCCGTGCTCAGCACGTCACTGGCCAGCTGGAACTCCAACCCCAACGCCAGATACCGGCCCAGGCCGAGTCGGATGCTCACGAAGTCCCGGACCTTCCGGCGGCGCGCGGCCGCGGCGGCGAACCGGGCGGCCGCGATGACAGCGCCGGTGAAGATGATGACGGCCCCGGCGGACTCCACCAGCCTGACCAGCAGGTCGACGTACTGGCGCAGGACGTCCTCGGCGAGGAACGACTCGGGGAAACCCTCGTCCTCGGCGGCCATCAGCAGTTCGGTGGGGCTCATCCCGGCTGGCTTCCCGCACCGGCGGTCGCTACGCGTGCGCGGCGCCGGGCGGGCCCGGTGTCAGGAGACCGTCAGACACCGCGCCCGGGCCAGGGGTAGGTCCACGGGACACCGACCGCTCCCGAAAGGAGCTCAGGATGACTGCCAGTGACCAGCGCACGCCCCGCGAGCGGTACCAGGCCGTTTTCGCCCCCCGGCCCGAACTCGACGGCGCGGCCCGTGCCTCCGCCCGGCGGGTCGTCCTCGGCACCGATGTGCTCACCCTGCTCGCCGCGGTGTGGCTCATCGCGGCCCCGTACGTACTGAGCTACACCGACACCGGGCTCGGCATCGACGGGTACCGGACGGATGCCGCGGCCGGCGCGCTCTTCGGCCTGGCCGCCCTGGTCCGGCTGGGCCACCCGTTCGGCGCGATCGCGCTGCGGGTGGGCTGCCTGGCCATGGCCGCCTGGCTCGTCGTCGCGCCGTTCGCGTTCGGCTACGGCGGCGGGACGGCGCCCCGGGCGACGGCCAACGAGGTGGCGGTCGGGGTTTTGGTCGGCGTGCTGGCCGCGGTCTCGCTGCGGGCCGGGGCCATCGGGCGCCGCCTGAGCTGAGACCGATCGCGGCGGGCCTCGTCAGGTAACCGTCAGCTCCCCCGGCCCGATCCGGGTGAGGGCCGGGGGAGGGTGGGCAGGCAGCGACGTCGAGCGGAGGAGACGGCAGTGAGCACACCGACCCTGGACCGCACCTGGACCCAGGACGCGTCCGGCGTCCACCTGGAGACGCACGTCAAGGACTTCTCGGTGGACGCCGTGCGGGGGGACTTCCAGGAGACCGTCCAGGTGCGCGGCGAGCTGGACATCGCCACCGCGCCACTGCTCTCGGCGGTGCTGGACACCGTCCTGGCCCGGCGGCCGTGGCGGGTGGAGGTGGACCTGTCCGCGGTGACGTTCCTGGACGCGTACTCGGTGTCCTGCCTGGAGGCGGCCCGACGTCGGCTGGCCGCCCACCGCGCGGTGCTCGTCGTGCGCGGACCGAGTCCGGTGGCCCGCCGGGTGCTGGGGCTCACCGGGTTCGACCGCGTCGTCGAGATCGCGGAGGGAATCCGGGCCGAGGCGGACTGAGGTTCCGCGACATCCCGCCCCCCGACCGCGGACGCCGGGTCGCCCTGCCGGCAGACTCGGCGCATCCGCGGACCGCCACCGTGACCGGTACCGCAGGAGGAACCTTGTTGGTCAGGGACGAGACGCACGGTCGGGCCGGCGGCGAGCCGACCGGCGACCGGCTGCTGCTCGTGGAGGACGACCCGCGGATCCGTGGCGCGCTGGTGCTGGGCCTGGCCGACGAGGGCTACGAGGTCGACGAGGCGGGGTCGGGGGAGTCGGCGCTGCGGCTGCTGGACCGGGAGTCCTACGACGTGGTGCTGCTGGACCTGATGCTGCCGGGGATGGACGGCTTCGCGGTGTGCCGGACCGTACGGTCGCGCGGTGACCTGCCGATCATCGTGATCACGGCCCGGTCGGGGTCGGAGGACGTGATCGCCGGGCTGGAGGCGGGGGCCGACGACTACGTGACGAAGCCGGTGGTGGCCTCGGAGCTGGCGGCCCGGATCCGGGCCCTGCTGCGCCGGGCCCGGCCGGAGCGGCCGGTGATCGAGGTCGGCGGGGTGCGGATCCACCCGGACAAGGGGATCGCGACCCGGGGCGAGGCGGACATCCACCTGACCCGGACGGAGCTGCGGCTGCTGACCGAGCTGGCGGCGGCCGAGGGGGCGGTGGTCACCCGGGAGCAGTTGCTGGAGCGGGTCTGGGGTTACGACTACTTCGGTGACACCCGGCTGCTGGACGTGCACGTGCGGCGGTTGCGGCGCAAGGTCGAGGACGACCCGAGCGACCCGCGGCTGGTGCTGACCGTGCGCGGTGTGGGTTACCGGATCGCGGGATGAGGACGCTGCTGGGCCGGGTCCCGGTCCGCGGCCGGGTGGTGGCCGCGCTGACCCTCGGCGCGGTCCTGGTGTCCGCCCTCGTCGCGGTCGTGACCTGGCGGCTGACCACGTCGTACCTGCTGGAGCAGCGGCAGGACAGCGTGGTCCGGCAGGCGGTGGTCAACGCCCGGCTGGTGGAGACGGCCCTGCTGCGCGACTCGGCCGGGCTGGCCGACCTGCTCACCGGCCTGGCGGCCAGCCCGGAGGCGGCGATCTTCGTCCGGCAGCCGGACGGCGGCTGGATCACCAGCGGCACCGCCACCGACCGGATCGGCCCGCAGAACATGCCCGCCGAGCTGGTCGGGGCGGTCGCCCGCGGCGACACCGCCCGGCAGCGGCTGCGGGTCAACGGCATCCCGGTCGTCGCGGTGGCCACCCCGCTGCCGACGACCGGGGTGCAGTTCGTCGAGGTCTTCCCGCTGCGGGAGCTGGACCGGACGTTCCGGTTCATCAGCCTGATGCTCGCGGCCGGGGTGGTGGCCAGCGCGCTGCTCGGGGCGTCGGTGGGCTGGTGGGCCAGCCGGCGCGCGCTGCGGCCGCTGACCGAGCTGACCGCCGCGGCCGCCCGGGTCGCGCACGGGGACCTGCGCACCCGGCTGCCGGTGCGGGCCGACCCGGACCTCGGCCCGATCGCGGTGGCCTTCAACGAGACCACCGCCGACCTGCAGGCGCGGGTGGAGCGGGACGCGCGGTTCGCCTCCGACGTCAGCCACGAGCTGCGGTCGCCGGTGACCACGATGACCGCGGCGATGGAGGTGCTGGCCCGGCGCCGGCACGAGGTGCCGCCGGCCGCCGCCCGGGCGATCGACCTGCTGGACACCGACCTGCGCCGGTTCCGCCGGCTGATCGAGGACCTGCTGGAGATCTCCAAGCTGGACCAGGGGGCGTTCACGCTGTCCGCGGAGCGGCTGGACCTGGGCGCGCTGTCCGCGGCGGTGGTGGCCCGGTTCCGGCCGGACGTGCCGGTCGAGCGGGCCGGCCCGTGCCCGGTGGTCGCCGACCGGCGCCGGCTGGACCAGGTGGTCACCAACCTGGTGGAGAACGCCGAGGCGCACGGCGGCGGCCTGCTCCGGGTGGCCGCCCGACCGGACGGGGACCGGGTGCGGCTCGAGGTCGACGACGCCGGGCCGGGGGTGCCGGCGGCCGACCGGGAGCGGGTCTTCGACCGGTTCGCCCGGGTGTCGGACCGGCACCGCCGGGAGGACGAGAGCGGCACCGGGCTCGGCCTGGCGCTGGTCGCCCAGCACGTACGGCTGCACTCGGGCCGGGTGTGGGTCACCGACCGGCCCGGCGGCGGCGCCCGCTTCGTCGTCGAGCTGGCCCGGGCGGACGGATGAGGCGGGCCGCGGCCGCGGTCCTGGCCGCGCTGGCGCTGGCCGGCTGCGGGGTCCGCGCCCAGGACGAGCCGGACATCCTGCCCACCCCGCCGCCCCCGCCGACGGCCACCCCCACGGCCACCGAGGCGCCGACCTCCACCCCGGCCCCGACCCCGACCGGCTGAGCCGCCGCGAGCTGTCAGGCAACCGTCAGGTGTCCGGGCCGCCGACCGGCCTCCGCGGGAGGAGGGTGAGGGGCAGCGCCGAGGAGGTCGATCCGATGACCCAGATCGAGACCGAGATCCACCAGCACTTCGTCGTGGACACCCGCCGGGACGGGACCGTCGAGGTGGTCGTGGTCGGCGGCGAGGTGGACATCGCGACGGTGCCGCTGCTGAGCGCGGTGCTCGACACGGTGCTCGCCCGGCGGCCGGCCCGGGTCGAGGTGGACCTGTCCGGGACGGCGTTCCTGGACGCCGAGGCGCTGACCGTGCTGCTGGCGGCCCGCCGCCGGCTGGCCGCCCGGCACGCGGTCCTCGCGCTGCGCGACCCGAGCCCGGTCGCGGTCCGGCTGCTGGAGCTCACCCGGACCACCGGGTTCTTCGAGGTGGTGGATCGCGGCCTGCGCCGCGCCGGGTGAGCCGCGCCGGGTGAGTAGCCTGCGGGCGTGCTGAGCCCGTTCGACCCGGCCGACGCGCCGCTGGTGGCGTCCTGGGCGGTCCCCGGCACCGGGACGCTGCTGTGGTGCGGGCTGCCGGCGGCGCCGGCCGCCGTGGTCGCCGGCTGGGGCCGGGCCGCCGACGTGCTGGCGTACGGGCTGTGGGACGGCGACCGGGACGGCGACCGGGACGGCGACCGGCTGGTCGGCTACGGCGAGCTGTGGCTGGACGACGACGAGGCCGAGGTCGAGCTGGCCCGGATCATCGTGGCGCCGGACCACCGCGGCCGGGGGATCGGCCGGCGGCTGGCGGCGGCGCTGGCGGAGCTCGCCCGGGCGCGCCACGACGAGGTGGTCCTGCGGGTGCACCCGGACAACGAGCCGGCCCTGCGCTGCTACCTCGGCGCCGGCTTCGTCCCGGTCGACCCGGCCGAGGCGGCGGAGTGGAACCGCGGCCAGCCGGTCCCGTACGCCTGGCTGCGGGCCGCACCCCGGCCGGCGGACTGACCCGTCCCGCGCCCCTTGATCGGTTAGGTACGCCGTAACTTGTGGTGAGACGTTGCGTCATGCTGTGACTGACACTAAAGTCGCGTTCCTTCGGACTTCGTCATTTTCCGGCATTGATGGAGGCAAACGGTGCAACTCAGTAGACGGCGTCTCCGGCAGACGGCCCTGGCCGGCGCGGCGGCGGGGGCGGTGGCCATGAGCCTGGTCCTGCCGGCCACGGCCGCCGCGGCCCCGGCGCCCGCGGGTGCCAGCGAGACCCGGACCGCCGGCACCCTCGAGGTCGTCCGCACCGGTCTGAACAACGCCCGCAAGGTCACCTGGGACCCGCGGCTCGACGTCGTCTACGTGGCGGAGGCCGGGCGCAGCTCCGCCACCTGCATCGGCGACACGACCAACGGCTGCTTCAGCCGCTCCGGCTCCATCTACGGCTACTCCCCGCACTACGACCTCAGCAGCCGGGTCGTCACCGGCCTGCCGACCCTCCGCACCGCCCGCGGCCTGACCGGCCTGGCCGAGGTCAACCCGTACGGCGCGACCGAGGTCCGGGCGGTCTTCGGCCTCGGCGGGACGTCCGCGCTGCGGGAGCAGTTCGACCCGGCCGCGGCGCCGCTGGGCCAGCTGGCCCGCATCCAGGTGACCGGCCAGGTCATCCCGAGCGCGGACCTGGTCGCCTTCGAGGAGCAGAACAACCCCGACGGCCGCATCGTCGACACCAACCCGTACGGGGTGGAGACCGACGCCACCGGCTCGGTCGTGGCCGACGCCGCCGCCAACGCCATCCTGCACGTCACCCCGGCCGGCGCGGTGAGCGTGCTGGCCGTGCCGCCGGGCGTGCCGCTCGGCCCGCGCGAGGTGGAGCCGGTGCCGACCTCGGTCGTCCGCGGCCCGGACGGCTACTACTACTTCGGCGAGCTGCTCGGGGCGCCGTTCCCGCCGGGGCTGGCGCGGGTCTGGAAGGTCAGGCCGGGTGAGCAGGCGACGCTGGTCTCCGCCGGCTTCACCAACATCACCGACCTCGCCTTCGACCGGCAGGGCCGGCTGCTCGTGCTGGAGATGGCCGAGCGCGGCCTCCTCTCCGGCGACCCGACCGGCCGGCTGGTCCGGCTGGAGGCCGACGGCACCCAGACGGTGCTGGCCCGGGAGGGCCTGAGCCTGCCCGGCGGCATGGCCGTCACCCCGAACGGCGACATCTACATCAGCAACAAGATCACCAGCGCGGACGGCGGGAGCGAGCTGCTGCGGCTGCGCGGCGCCGCCTGACCCGGCTCGACAGAGAGGCCCTGCCCCCGCTCGGCGGCGGGGGCGGGGCCGCTCTCCGGTCCGGGGCGTTCCTGCCCGATCGGCCCTTGTTCCGCGTTCGGTCCCCACGGGAGGCTCCGGTCCCGGGACGCGGTCGGTGACCGGGTCCCGCGCGGGAGGAGTGCCACGGTGACGGTCCGATCCCGGCTGGTCCGGATGGTCCCCCGGCGCACCGCGGCCCGCCGGCTGGTCGCCCGGCACCTGGCGACCGGGGAGCCGGAGCTGCACCTGCTGCCGATCCTCTGCGACCCGGAGCGGGCGTTCCTCGACGTCGGCGCCAACGTGGGCGTCTACTCGCTGGCCGCCGAGCCGCACAGCCGCTGCGGGTACGCCCTGGAGGCCAACCCCGAGCTGGCCGGGCGGCTGCGCGCCGTGCTGGGCGAGCGGCACACCGTCCTGGCCGTCGGCGCCTCCGACCGCGAGGCCACCACCGCGCTGCACATCCCGCGGCGGGCCGGTGTGGACGTCCACTGGCGCTCGTCGGTGGAGCCGGACGCCAACCCCGGCTTCGAGAGCCGGGACGTCACCGTACGGCTCACCCCGATCGACGCCCTGGAGCTCGCCCCGGTCGGCGTGGTCAAGATCGACGTCGAGGGGCACGAGCTGGCCGTCCTGCGGGGCGCCCGCCGGCTGCTGCACACCGACCGGCCCGCGGTGATCGTCGAGTCCGAGGAACGCCACCACGCCGGCGGCGTCGAGCGGGTGCGGCGGTTCCTGGCCGACCTCGGCTACCAGGGCTACTACCTGCACCGCGGCGCGATGCACCCGATCGGCACGTTCGACGTCGGGCGGCTGCAGTCCCCGCAGACCCGGAAGGCGGTCGGCGCCGACCGCTCGGCCGACCACGTGAACAACTTCGTCTACCTCCACACCGACGACCCCCGCCGCCCCCGGCTGGAGGCGTACCGGGCCGCGCCCGGACGGTGAGCGGACCCGCCGGGCCGATCAGGACACCTCGACCCGGGACGCCTCCATCGGTCCGTCCCGGTACGCGGCCAGCCGGGCCGGCAGGTCCGAGCGCCGCTTGACCCGCAGCTTGCGGTAGACCCGGGTGAGGTGCTGCTCCACCGTGCTGACGGTGACGTAGAGCTCGCCGGAGATCTGCCGGTTGGTGTGGCCCTGCGCGGCCAGCGCGGCGACCCGCCGCTCGGCCTCGCTGAGCACGTCGCCCGGCTCCTCCGGCACCGGGACCAGCCCGCCGGCCGGCGCCGGGCCGAGCAGCCGCCGGGCCAGCACGTCGGCCCCGCACTCGGTGGCCAGCTGGTGTGCCCGCTGCTGCAGCAGCCGGGCCCGGGCCGGGTGGCCGACCCGCTGCAGCAGCTGCGCGGTGTCGCCCAGCGCGCGGGCCAGCTCGATCCGGTCGCCGCCGGCCTCCAGCAGCTCGACCGCCTCGGACAGCAGGGCCCGGCGCCGGTCCAGCGGGACGATCCCGGACAGCACCCGCAGCGCTCGGCCCCGGGTACGCGCGTCGGCCGTCCCCAGCTGCTCCTCCAGCAGCGCGGCCGCCTCGGCCGGCTCGCCCAGCCGCAGGTGGGCCAGGGCCAGCTCGAGCCGCCAGGGGACCAGCCCGGGGGAGTCCATCCCCCAGTCCCGCATCAGGGTGCCGCACAGCCGCAGGTCGTCCCGGGCCAGGTGCGGCCGCCCGGCGGCCAGCTGGTGCCGGCCCCGGGCGGCCAGGTGCAGCAGGCCGGCCGGGGTGCGGAAGGTGTCGGCCGGCAGCGGCTGGGAGAGCCAGCGCTCGGCGGCGGCCAGCTCCCCGGTCGCCGTCGCGGTGCCGACCAGGGTGGACAGCGGGGCGGCGAGCAGCACCCCCCACGCCGGCGGGGGCAGCTCCGCCAGCGCGGCGCGGGCCTGCTGCTCGGCCTCGTCCAGCTCGCCCATCCGGAGCGCGGCCTCGGCGCGCAGCGCCCGCAGCAGCGCCTGCCAGGTCGGCGCCTGCCGGGTCGCCGGCCGGTCGA
>CADCTP010000083.1 GCA_902805565.1 uncultured Mycobacteriales bacterium | reverse complement strand
CCCGCGTTGCCGGCTCCGGCCGCGGTGCCGGACCCGGTGGTCCCGGCCCGGTCGTCCGCGCCTGCGGACCCGGGCCGGCCGGCCCGGGACCAGCGGTCCCGGAACCTGCGGCCCGGCGGGCGGGCCTCCTCGGCCGGTGTGTCCCGCTGGTCCCCGGTCCGGGAGCCGTCCGGGCCGGGTGCGTCCGGGCCGGGTGGGACCGGTGTGGCCAGGGTGTGGTCGGGCTCGCCGCCGGGCAGCGGTCCCTCGAGCTCGGTGCCGTCGTCGTCGACCACCGGCAGCCGCGAGGTGGTCCAGGGCAGCGGGACGGGGACGGTCCCGCCGGCGGACCGGCCGCGGATCACCCGCTGCAGCATCGCGCGGGTCGCGTCGGCGTCCAGCCGGTGGGCCGGGTTCTTGACCAGCAGGCCGTCGATGACCGGGCGGAGCGGGCCGGCGCGCAGCGGGGGCGGCGGCTCGTCCATCACGACCGCGGCCAGCGTGGGCAGCGGTCCGTTGCGGGCGAACGGCCGGCGGCCCTCGACCGCGTCGTACATGGTCGCGCCGAGGGACCACAGGTCGGCCGCCAGCCCGGAGTCCAGGCCGCGGGCCCGCTCCGGGGCGAGGAAGTCGGGGGAGCCGACCAGCAGCCCGGTGTTGGTGATGGTCTCGTCGCCGACGTGCTTGGCGATCCCGAAGTCGGCCAGCACCACCCGGCCGGCATCGGTGATCAGCACGTTCGCGGGCTTGATGTCGCGGTGGCTGACCCCGGCGGCCTCGGCGGTGACCATCGCGTCCAGCACCCGCAGCCCGATCGCGGCCACCCGGACCGGCGGCAGCGGCCCGTCGTCCCGGACGATCTCCGCCAGGTTGCGGGACGGCACGAGCTCCATGACGATCCAGGGACGGCGGTCGTGCTCGACCACGTCGTACACGGTGACGATGGCCGGGTGCCGCAGCCGGGCGGCCGCCTGCGCCTCCCGGAACGTACGGCGCCGCGCGGTGGCCCGGGTCTCGTCGTCCGGGCCCAGCGGGAGCAGGACCTCCTTGACCGCGACCTCGCGGTCGAGCAGCTCGTCGACGGCGCGCCACACCGTGCCCATGCCGCCGGTGCCCAGCGGCTCGACAAGGCGATACCGCCCGGACAGCACCGACCCGGTCCCGATCACGTCCTCGTTCATCGACTGGCGCCATACCCATCCTGAATGCGTTCGACGACACTGCGAGCATCGGTACGTGCTCCGGATCGTCCAGCTTCCGCCCGCCGCGGTCGACGCGCTCGCCGAGGGCGACCTCGCCGCAGCGGAAACCTACAGCCCGGTCCCGCTGTCGGCCGAGCTGGCCGGGCCGGCGCACCGGGCGCTGTGGCGGCGGCGGAGCCGGCAGCTGGCCGAGCACCCGGCCGACGAGCCGTGGGTGACCGGGGTGATCTGGGACGGCGAGCGGGCCGTCGGCCGGGCCGGGTTCCACGGCGCGCCGGACGCCGAGGGGATGGTCGAGGTCGGCTACGCGGTCGACCCGGCGTACCGGCGGCGCGGCTACGCCCGGGCCGCGCTGGAGGCGCTGCTCGACCGGGCCGCCCGGGAGCCGGCCGTCCGTACCGTCCGGGCGTCGGTGTCCCCGGACAACGTCGCCTCCCGCGCGCTGCTGGCGCAGTACGGCTTCGTCGAGGTCGGCGAGCAGGAGGACGACGAGGACGGACCGGAGACGGTCCTCGAGGTGCCGGCGGTGCAGCGGTGGCGGAGCACCGTGCGGGTTCGGCTGCGGCACCCGTCCCGGCCGCTGGTGCTGGCCGGGCCGCCGCCGGAGGTCGAGCTGGCCGGCCGGGTGGAGCTGCCGGAGTTCCTGGCCGCCTTCCGGGAGCGGCACGGGCTGGAGCTGACCGTGCTGGCGGTGCTCCGGGACACCTTCGACCAGGCGGAGCTGCGCCGGGACGTGCTGCTGCTCGCGGTGCCGCGCGGGCCGGAGCCGGCCGGCGCGGTCTGGACCGGCCCACCCGCCGAGCCCGTGCCGCCGAAGACCGGGGCCGCGGGGGAGCGGGTGGGGGTGGAGCCGCCGCAGCCGTGGGGGCGGGTGGACTGGTTCCCGGCGACGGAGGCGTGGCTGGCCGCGGCGGTGCCGCTGACCGGGCCGGTCGAGCAGCACAAGGTGTGGGACCTGTCCTGTGTGCTGCGGGCGCCGACCGCGGCCGGCGACGTGTGGCTCAAGTCGACCGTGGCCGCGCCGCTGCTGGCCGACGAGCCGCGGGTGACGATCGCGCTGGCCCGGCTGTTCCCGGACCGGGTGCCCCGGCCGGTGGCGGCGGACCCGGAGCGGGGGCTGCTGGTGCTGGCCGACTTCGGCCCGGTGCTGGGCTGGCGGGCGCCGGTCGCGGCCCGGGCCCGGGCGCTGCGGGCCTGGGGGCGGCTGCAGCGGGACTCCGAGCCGCACGCCGCCGAACTGAGGGCCGCGGGGTGCCGGGACCGCGGCCTGGACTGGCTGGCCGACGCGGTGGCCGAGTGGTTCCGGCCGGCGGTGCGGGACCGGTTCGGCGGGCCGGACCTGGCCGCGGCGGTGCCCCGGCTGCGGGCGCTGTGCGCCGAGCTGGCCGGGTACGGGATCGCGGACACGCTCCAGCACGGCGACCTGCACTGCGGCAACGTGGCGGGCGGGGCCGGCGGAGCGGACGGGGCGGGCGGGTACGTCTTCTTCGACTGGACCGACGCCGCGGTCGGGCACCCGTTCCTCGACGCGATCGCGGTCGGGCAGGACCCGGACCCGGCGGGGCAGGACCGGCTGCGCCGGGCGTACCTCGCGGCGTGGCCGGCGGCGGCGGCGGCGGCCTGGCCGGTGGCGGAGGTGCTCTCGGCGGCGAACCAGGCGGTCAGCTACCTGTCGCTGGGGACGTTCCTGGGACCGTCCAGCACGGTGTTCGCCTCGTACACGGTGCACTGGCTGGACCTGGTGGCCGACCGGGTGGCCGCGGCCGAGCGCGGGATGGCAGCATGGCCGGCGTGACCGACAGCCCGATCAGCGGACCGGTGCCCCGCGGCCTGCGCATCGCCTTCCTCGTGCTGACCGTGGGCGCTGCCGCCTTCGCCGTCGCGGCGGCCGTGCGCGGGGTGTGGCTGCTCACCGTGGTCTGCGGCCTGTTCGCCGTGCTCAACCTGGGTGTGCTGTGGACCACCCGCACGCCGCGCCAGCAGACCCCGGCGGAGTAGCCACTCCCGGCACAGCAGCACGGCCAGCGCGATCTCGACCGCGTCGCCGCCGTAGTACATCAGCATCGCGCCGGCCGGGTGCTCGGGGTAGAGCTGCTTGGCCAGGATGCCGTGCGCGGCCGAGGCCAGCACCAGGGTCGCCGCCCGCAGCGGCCAGGACGCCCGGTGCGGCATCGGGTCCACCCCGACGATCGACGCGGTGAACAGGTAGCCCGCGGCCAGCACGTGCACCTGCACCAGCGGCTCGGTGTGCAGGTCGGTCGTGTAGACCAGCCACAGCCCGCCGACGTCCAGCACGGCCGCGACCGGCGGCCAGGTCAGCAGCCGGGTCCGCCGCAGCACCGCCGACAGCACCCTCGCCCGCCGCACCGGCAGCGCCCGCAGGGCCAGCGTGACCGGCGCCGAGAGGACCAGCAGCAGCGGCGCGACCATGCCGAGCAGCAGGTGGCCGGCGGCGTGCGCGGTGAAGCCGCCGTCCAGCAGCGGGCCGGCGGCCAGGATCGCGGCCAGCCCGGCGAACCAGCAGGCGGTGCGGTGCCACGGCCAGGGACCGCGGCGGGCGGCGGCGACGGGGTAGACGACCGCGGCCGTGGCCAGCGCCCAGGCGGCGATCACACCCGGGCCCGGTCCCGGGTCCTGGACAGCAGCAGCGCCCCGGCGGCGAGCAGCGCGACGGCGACGGCGTTCCAGGCCCAGTCGTAGGGCGTGAGGTCCACGCCGTACCGGATCTGGTGCAGGTCCAGCAGCTTGTGCTGGACGGTGCCGTCGTACAGCTGGAAGGCGCCGGTGCCGACCAGCACGCCGCCCCACCAGCGGGTACGGGAGACCCGGCCGCGGCGCCGGGCGTCCATGAGCAGGAACAGCGAGGCGACCGTGGCGAACCAGCTGAACGCGTGGAACAACCCGTCCGAGACCAGCCCGGCGGCCGGGGTGGAGCGGTCGTAGAAGTGGTGCCAGTGCAGCAGTTGGTGGAACACCGTCTCGTCGACGAACCCGGCGAACCCGACCCCGAGCAGCAGTCCGGACAGTGTCACGCGGCCTCTCACCCGCGCGGGCTACCCGGCGATCAGCTCCGCGAACCGGGCAGCCCCGACGTTCCCGCCGGAGAGGGTCACCCCGACCCGGCGGCCGGCGATCCCGGCCACCCGGCCGTGCAGCACGGCGGCCAGCGCGCTCGCGCCGGACGGCTCCAGCACGACCTTCATCCGCTCGAAGACCAGCACCATCGCGGCGACGATCTCCGCGTCGGTGACGGTGACCACGTCCTCGACCAGCCGCTGGATGACCGGGAAGGTCAGCTCGCCGGGGGAGGTGGTCTGCTGGCCGTCGGCGATCGTGCGGGGGACCGGGATCTCGATCCGGTGCCCGGCCCGCAGGGACCGGCGGACGTCGTCGCCGGCCGCCGGCTCCACCCCGACCACCCGGGTGCCCGGTCCCACCGCCGTCGCGCAGCCGGCGATCAGCCCGCCGCCGCCCACGCACACCACCAGCACGTCCAGCGGGCCGGCGTCCTCGACCAGCTCCAGCGCGACGGTGCCCTGGCCGGCGATGACGTCGGGGTGGTCGTACGGCGGGATCAGCGTCAGCCCGCGCTCGCCGGCCAGCCGCCGGCCGAGCTCCTCGCGGCTGGTGCGGTAGCGGTCGTAGCGGACCAGTTCGGCGCCGTACCCCGCGGTCGCCGCGGCCTTCGCCGGCGGCGCGTCGTCGGGCATCACGATCGTGGCCGGGATCCCGTGCAGCGCCGCCGCGTACGCGATCGCCTGGGCGTGGTTGCCGGAGGAGTACGTCAGCACGCCGCGGGCCCGCACGCCCGGGTCCAGCGACGCGATCGCGTTGTACGCCCCGCGGAACTTGAACGCCCCGCCCCGCTGGAAGCACTCGGCCTTGGCCAGCACCGTCGCCCCGGCCAGCCCGTCCACCGTGCGCGAGGTCAGCACCGGGGTGCGGTGCGCCACCCCGCGCAGCCGGGCCGCGGCCGCCCGGACGTCGTCGATACCGACCGTGCCCAGCGCCATGCCCAGCAGTGTCCCAGCAGCCCGGCGGCACGCTCGAGAGCGGTGCCGCGCCCGCCGACGGTCACCGGCCCTGGTCGCGCCCGCCGCCACCCCAGTCCAGGCAGAACGCCGTGGCGTCGTCGCGGAAGTTGTCGCCCTGGTAGGCGGAGACCGTCCGCAGCACCTGCCGGACCGCCTCGTGCGGCGGCAGCCCGAGCGTGCCGAGCAGCATCCCGTCCAGCCGCTCCTCGCCGAACGGCTCCCCACCGGCCGGGGCGGCGTCGGTGACCCCGTCGCTGGACAGGAACAGCCGGTCGCCCGGCTCCAGCTGGAACTGCTGGACCTTGTAGCGGCAGCTCGGGTCCAGGGCGAGCGGCGTCTGTGCCCGCAGGTCCAGGCGGTGCAGCCGGCCGCCGCGGACCACGCAGCCGGTCGGGTGGCCGGCGTTGACCACCTCGGCCGTGCCGGTCTCCAGGTCGATGGAGGCCAGGAAGGCGGCGACGAACGTCACCCGCGGGAAGTTCGCCAGCAGCGCGTCCTGGGCCAGGTGCGCCTGCTCGACCAGCGAGCCGCCGGCCCGTCGGGCGTTGCGCAGCGCGGACACCGTCAGCGTGTCCAGCAGGCTGGCCTGCAGCCCGTGCCCCATGGCGTCGGTGAGCGACAGCCGCAGCGTGCCGGACTCGACGCTGTAGTCGAAGGAGTCGCCGCCCACGTCGTACGCGGGCATCAGCTGGCCGGCCAGCTCGAAGTGCGGCCCGGAGAAGGCGCGGACCGGCAGCAGGTTCCACTGCATCTCCGCGTCCAGGGCCAGCGGCTTGCGCCGGCGGGCCTGCTCGTACATGTCGGTGAAGTGGCCGGCGCCGAAGACGACGTACGCGACGACGGTGGCGACCTGCTGCAGGCCGGTCAGCACGTCCGGCGGGACGGGGCTGCGCAGCCGGACCCGCAGCATGCCCAGCCGCTCCGCCCGCAGGCTGACCGGCACGTACATCACGGTCGTCGCCGCCTCCCGCACGGTGACCACCGACTGGGTGGAGAACGCCCGGCCGGCGTCGGTCCCGGACACCGGCACCGCAGCCTCGGAGACCGCGGGCTGGTCCGGCCGCACCCGGACCAGCTGCTCCAGCTCGTAGTCGGCCAGCAGCAGGTCCACCGACTCGGCCCCGGCGTGCTCGGCCAGGAAGCCGCCGAGCACGTCGATCATGCGCGTCGGGAACGCCTCGTCGAGGGCCGGCAGGAGCCGGCCCACGATACTGGTCAACGGCATTCGGGTTCCCTCAGGGCGTCCGGCGCAGGCCATTGCACCGTACTGCCTCCGGTGCCTCCCGCGGTCAGCGGAACAGGCAGAACGGGTGCCCGTCCGGATCGAACAGGACCCGGACGCCGTCCTGGGGCTGGGTGCCGGCCGGAACGGCGCCGCAGGCCACCGCCCACTCCGTCGCGGCCGCCAGGTCCGCCACCTCGACGTCGAGGTGCTGGGAGGCGGTCTGCCGGCCCGCTTCGGCCGGCCAGACCGGCCGGGTGAAGTGGCGCTCCCACTCGAAGTTGAGCGTCGGGCCGGGGACCCCGGCCGGCGGGCGGACCTGGGCCCAGCCGGCGGCGGGCGGCTCGCCCGGCCCGGGGCCCTCCTCGGTGGTCACCGGCCAGCCGAGCAGCCGGGCGTAGAAGCGGGCCAGCTCGCGCGGGCGGGAGGTGCCGACGGTCACCGACGTCACCCGCAGCCGGGGCGGGGCGGGCAGCGTGCGTTCCAGGCAGACCGAGGTGGCGCTGTCGACGTACGGGCCGAAGCGGGGGATCGGGGTGAAGCCGTGCCGGCGGTAGAACCGCAGCGCCGCCTCCTGCCGGTCGCCGGTCTCCAGCCGGAGCACCCGGACGCCGTGGCCGCGGGCGTGCTCGACCAGCGCGGCGAGCAGCGCGTCGGCCACCCCGGTCCCGCGGTGCCCGGGCTCGACGTAGAACCGCTTGAGCTCCCCGCCGCCGGACCCGTCGGCCTCCAGCCCGGCCACGCCCACCAGCCGGCCGCCGACCTCGGCGCCGACCAGGTGCACGCCGGCCCGTTCCAGCTGGTCGGCGGTGTAGCCGAAGGTCTGCTCGGGGGTGTAGCCGGCGCCGGCCAGCTCCGCGGTCAGCGCGTCCAGCAGCGGGGCCACGGCGGGGTCGGTGGCCCGCACGGGGAGCACCCGCACCGGGTCGGCGTTCGGCACGGGTCCTCCTCGGGGCGTACGGCGTCCGGTGGATTGTGCCGGAACCGGGCCGCTACAGGGGCTGGCCGCCGGTGACGGCGAGCACCTCCCCGGTGACGTAGCTGGACTCCTGGGAGGCGAAGAACACGTACGCCGGGGCGAGCTCGGCCGGCTGCCCGGCGCGGCCCAGCGGGGTGTCCGAGCCGAAGCCCTCGATGTTCCCGGCCGGCATGGTCGCCGGGATCAGCGGCGTCCAGACCGGGCCGGGGGCGACGGAGTTCACCCGGATCCCGCGCTCGGCCAGCTGCTGGGCCAGGCCCTTGGTGAAGTTGACGATGCCGGCCTTCGTGGTGGCGTAGTCCAGCAGCTCCGGGGAGGGCTGGGAGGACTGGATGGAGGAGGTGTTGATGATGCTGGCGCCGGCCGGCAGGTGCGGCAGCGCCTTCTTGCACAGCCAGAACATCGCGTACAGGTTGGTCCTGAGCACCCGGTCGAACTGCTCGGTGGTGATGTCGGCGATGCCGCCGGGCTGCGCCATCTGGTAGGCGGCGTTGTTCACCAGGATGTCGATGCCGCCCAGCTCGCCGACCGCGCGGTCGATCACCTGCTGGCAGACCTGCTCGTCGGTGAGGTCCCCGGGCACGGTGACCGCCTTCCGGCCGGCGTCCTCGATCAGCCGTACGGTCTCCTGGGCGTCCTTCTCCTCCGACTCCAGGTAGGAGATCAGGACGTCGGCCCCCTCCCGGGCGAACGCCAGCGCGACGGCCCGGCCGATGCCGGAGTCGCCGCCGGTCACGACCGCCCGCTTGCCCTCCAGCCGGCCGCTGCCGCGGTAGGTCTGCTCGCCGTGGTCGGGCTGCTCGCCCATCCCGCCGGTCAGGCCCGGGTGGTCGAGCTGCTCGTCGGTGCCGTCCGGCTGGTCGTGCTGCTCGCTGGGGTCCTGCTGGGTGTACTGGTTCTCCGGCATCCCGACGTCCTCTCGCCCACGGCGGCCCGGCGGGCCGCGCCGCTGGTCGGCGGGCACTACCCGGGTCGCCCGGCGGCATGTCCGTGGGCCGGTGGCCGTTAGCGTGTCGGCCATGATCGAACACCCGCACGCCGGGGCCGAGGCCCGGCGGCTCGCCGAGGCCGGCACGGTCCTGCTGGTCCAGGTGGGCAGCGGTGTCCACGGGACCAGCGTCGACGGCCAGGACGACCGCGACGAGATGGGCATCTGCGTGGAGCCGCCGCGGTTCGTCACCGGGATCGGGCGGGTCCTCACGCCGACCGGGCAGCGGATCCCGTTCGAGCAGTACGAGCTGCACACCGCGTGGGAGCGGGCCGGTGGCCTGGCCGAGCGCTCCGGCGCCGGCGACCTCGACATCGTGATCTACGGCGCCCGCAAGTGGGCGGCGCTGGCCGCGGCGGGCAACCCGACCGTGCTGCTGCCGCTGTGGGTGCCGGAGGACGAGGTCGTCACCAACACCGACGCCGGCCGGAGCCTGCGGGCGCACGCCGACCGCTTCCTGAGCAAGAACGTGGCCGACCGCTTCCTCGGCTACCTGTCCAACCAGAAGCGGGCGATGACCGGGGAGCCGGGGGGCCGGGCCGCGCGGCCGTCGCTGGTCGGCGAGCACGGGTACGACACCAAGTACGCGATGCACGCGATGCGGCTCGGCCTGCAGGGCGTGGAACTCCTCAGCACCGGGCGGATCACGCTGCCGGTCCCGGAGCCGCACCTGTCCGAGCTGCGGGCGGTCCGGACCGGCGGGTGGGCGCTGGCGGACGTGCTGGACCGGCTGGCCGGCCTGGAGGACGACCTGCGCCGGCTCGGCGCCGCCAACGACCTGCCGGTCGAGCCGGACCTGGCCTGGATCGACGGCTGGCTGCACGAGGCGTACACCCGGTACTGGGCGACGCTGGACCGGTAGCCGGCCGGCCCGCGGGGTGCGGGCCGGCCGGCGGCGGTCACGAGCCGCTCAGCCCGACCTCGCGCTCCGGCACGTCCACGCCGGCCTTGGTCGCCGCGCCGCGGATGGAGTCCAGTGCCGGCCCGAGGGTGCCCAGGGCGTTCAGGTTGCCGCTGGCCAAGGCCCCGGTCACCCCGCTCAGCGTGGCGATCGCCGACGCCATCGGGGTGGCGACGGTCTTGCACAGGGTCGGGTTGGCCAGGGCGTTCTCCCGGGCGTTGCTCAGCAGCTTCGCGCTGGCCGCGGCGGCCAGGCCGGCCTTGACCACGGCCGCGGTCCGGCCGTCGGCCCCCTTCTGGAAGGTCCCCGCCTGGTACGGGTCGTAGATGTACCGCTTGGTCAGGAAGGCGGCGCCGCCGAGGTCGGCGACGAAACGGGTCTTGGCGAAGGACCGGGTGTTCTCGGTCGGGCAGGCGGCGGGCGAGGCGGAACCGCCGGCCGCGCCCGGGGACGACGCCCCGGCCGCGGGGGTGCCGGCGGCCGTACCCGTGTCCTCGCCGCCGCAGCCGACCAGCACGGCCATCAGCAGCAACGGCAGCAGGATGACCGAGCGGACCCGGCCGGCGAGATGGTGACGCATGAAGCTCCTCGTGTTGTCGGTCCCCTGCCGGTACCCGTCCGAGGGGTGGGCAATGCACGACAGCCCGATCCGTCCGGTTCCGGTCCCCGGTCGCCGACCCGGCCGGACCCGGTGGCACCGGGGTGCATCCGCCGGTGCGGTCGCGGACGTAGTGGGAGGTGGGAGCCCGTCGGAGGGGGATCCCCGTGCGCGAGATCGTCACCTGGGCCGCCCGGTGCGGCTGGGCCGACGGACCGGGGAGGGCCCTGTCCCCGCCCTCCCCGGTCGCCCAGCCGGCAGATTCGTGCGGGTCGGCGCCGTACGAGCCGCCGCCGGCCGGCATACTCCTGCGGCGTGACGTCACCCAGCCCGGTCGAGGTCCCCGTCGATGGCGGGCGGATGCCCGCCGACCTGCACCTGCCCGCGGCCGGCCGGGGGCCGGGGATCGTGCTGTTCCAGGAGATCTTCGGCGTCACCGCGTACGTCGACGCCCGGGCCCGGGACCTGGCCGGCCTCGGCTACGCCGTGCTGGTGCCGCACGTGTACTGGCGGCAGGGCGACCCGGCCATCGACGGCGGCGACGACGCGCTGCCCCGCGCGATGGACGCGCTGGGCAGGCTCGACTGGCCGACCGCGGTCGCGGACGGGGCGGCGGCGCTGGCCGTGCTCCGGCAGCGGCCGGAGGTCGCCGGGCCGGCGGGCGTGTTCGGGTTCTGCTTCGGCGGCGGACTGGCCTTCGCCGTCACCGCCCGGGCGGCCGCGGCCGGCGCCGGCCCGGACTTCCTGGTGAGCTACTACGGCTCGGCGCTGCCCGAGCTGCTCGACCTCGCCCCCGCGGTGCGCTGCCCGAGCCTGCACCACTTCGGCCTGGACGACGCGTACATCCCGGTGGACGTGGTGCGGCGGATCGAGGCCGCGGTGACCGCGGGCGGCGCCGCCACTTTCCTGACCTATCCGGGCGCGGGCCACGCGTTCGACAACCCGGCCCCGATGTTCCACCACCCGCAGGCGGCGCGGGAGGCCTGGGCGGCGACCGGGGCCTGGCTGGCCCGCACGGCGCCCACCGGCTGAGCCCGCACACCGGGTCCCGGCCGGGCGCGGAGTCGACTCCCCGGGCCGGTTCGCACCCGGTCCGCCGGCCGCCCGCCGGGCCGACCGGGCCGGTCCGCCGGGCGGGGTCGGTGGCACCGGCCTAGCCTGCGGGGATGATCCGGTCGGAGCAGGTCGTGGACGCACCCGCCGAGCTGGTGCACGAGGTTCTCACCGACGTCGCCGCCTGGCGGCTGTGGTCGCCGCACGTGGCCCGGGTCGACGGCCCGGCCGGGCCGGTGGCGGCCGGCTGGTCCGGGCTGGTCAAGCCGTGGTTCGGCCCGGCGGTGCGGATGGACGTCACCTGGTCCGAGCCCGGCCGCGGCATCCGCTGGTCCTCCGTCGCCGCCGGCCACCGGCTGGACTACGCCGACCTGATCGAGCCGGTGACCCCGGACCGGTGCGTGGTCACGATGACCGCGCGGGTGTCCGGCCCGGCCGGCCGGGTGGTCGAGGCGGGCGTGGGGGCGCTGTCCGCGTACGGGCAGCGGCGGCGGCTGGCCCGGCTGGCCGCCCTGAGCGAGTACGTCGCCCACCGCTGACCCCGGGACGGGCCGGTGGCGCGTCAGGCCGGGGCGGGCGGCTGGCCGTGGTCCCGGAGCCAGGCGCCGGCCCGGCGGGCGGAGGCACGGGAGAGCCAGGCGTCCTGGACGACCTCGGCCAGCTCCTGCCGGGTCAGCTCGCCGACCCGGGAGCCGCGCAGCAGCACCGAGGGGTGCCCGTCGAAGTGCGGGGTCGTGAAGAACGGCGACGTGTCGTCCTGCACCATCGCCTGCTTGTCGGCCTCGGACGCCACCCAGAACACGATGACGTCCGGGTAGCGCTCCCCGGTCGCCGGGTCGACCGCGTCCGGCCGGGGCGTGCGGAAGAAGACGAACGACTTGCCGCCGACCTGGTAGACCGGGTTCCCGCTGCCCCCGCGCTCGACGGTCACGTGCGGCATCGCCAGCGCCAGCTCGTGCACGTCCTCGACGCGGGCCGCCCGGTCCCCGTCCTCCGACACGGCCGGGAGTGTAGCGGCGGGGGGCCGCTCGGCGGGGGCACAGCGGGGACCCAGGTCGGGGCCGGAGGCTGTCGTCCGGGACCGGGCCGCGGCCGCGGTTCCTCCGACCACCGGGCGAGGAGTGGTGGGGGTGGTGGGGTGCCGCCCCCACCACTCCGTCGACGCCCGCCGGCCCGGCCCCGGTCGGTGGGACGGCTGCCGGTGCCAGCTCGGGTTCGCCGCGGGGCCGCCGGTCCGGCTGCCGGTCGCCGCCGTCCCCTCGTCCGTACGGCGCCGCGCCGCGTCCGGCCTCGTCAACGACCTCCTCACCGCCCGCCGCACGCCCGGCTGAGGGGGCCGGGCCCGGCGCGCACGGTCGGTGCCGCGGCGGCCGGGGCCGTCCGCCATGCTGTCGTCGTGGCGAACTGGGCGAGTGTCCTGCGGCGGGCGGCCCGGTCCGGGCTGGACCGGCTGACCCGGACCCCGGGCCGGGTGGCGCGCGGCGGGTAGGCGGTCCGCGGCGCCCCGACCCGGGACCGGGCCCGCCGGGTCGTGTATGCGCCCCGCCCGGACGGCGCGGCCGACCCCGGCGAGGTCGTGTGGGCCTGGGTGCCGTACGAGGAGGGCGACGGCCGCGGCAAGGACCGGCCGCTGCTCGTCGTCGGCCGGGCCCGCGGCCGGCTGCTCGGCCTGATGCTGTCCAGCCGGCCGGAGCACGCCACCGACCGGCAGTGGGTCTCGGTCGGCTCCGGGACGTGGGACCGGCAGGGACGGGAGTCGTTCGCGCGGCTGGACCGGGTGCTGGAGTTCCGCGAGGACGCCATCCGGCGGGAGGGCGCGGTGCTGTCCGCGGCCCGCTTCGACCGGGTGGCGGACGAGCTGCGGACGCGGTTCGGCTGGAGCTGAGGGTGGCGGTGCCGTGGAGCTGATCCCGCGCCCGCGGTCGGTGCTCGGTCCGGGGGCGGTGCACGTGCCGGACTGGCTGCCGTTCGACGAGCAGCGCGCGCTGGTGGCGGACTGCCGGCGGTGGGCCGCGCCGCCGGCCGGGATGCGGCACACGGTGCTCCCCGGCGGCGGCCGGATGTCGGTGCGGACGGTGTGCCTGGGCTGGCACTGGTACCCGTACCGGTACTCCCGCACCCTGGACGACCAGGACGGCGCGCCGGTGAAGCCGTTCCCGGCCGGGTTGCGGGAGCTGGGCCGGCGCGCGCTGGAGGCCGCGTACGGCGGGGCCGGCGACCACGAGCCGGACGTCGCGCTGATCAACCACTACGACGCCGACGCCCGGATGGGGCAGCACCGCGACCGGGAGGAACGCAGCCCGGCACCGGTGGTGTCGGTGAGCCTGGGGGACACCGGGGTGTTCCGGTTCGGCAACCCGGCCGGCCGCGGGCGGCCGTGGACCGACGTGGAGCTGCGGTCCGGGGACCTGGTGGTGTTCGGCGGCGAGTCGCGGCTGGCGTACCACGGGGTGCCGCGCATCCGGCCCGGCACCGCCGACCCGGCCCTGGGCCTGGCCGGCCGGCTCAACATCACCCTCCGGGTCTCCGGCCTGACCTGACCCGCGCCCGGCCGAGCGGCTCGGGCGGCGGCACCAGGTCGGCCCACCCGTCGAGGGCCGGCACCCGGACGCCCGGCGGTCGGGCCGGGTACCGGCTCACGTGGGCCGGGCCGACCGGGGAGACTGGCCCGGTGCCGGTCCCCCTGCCCGCGGTGCGGTCCGCCTGCGCGGCGGTCGAGGCCGCCCTGCTCGCGGACCGGCGGTACGCGCACACCAGCGCCTTCCGGGTCGTGGTCGACGGCGAGCTCGTGCACGCCGCCCACTACCGCGGGCCGGTGGTGGCCGACGTCTTCTCGGTCACCAAGACGGTCCTGGCCTCGGTGGCCGGGGTGGCGGCCCGGCTGGGCCGGCTGCCCCCGCTCGACGACGCCGTGGACCCGTACGTGCGGGCGGCCTGCGGGGTGGACCTGGCCGGCACGCCGTCGGCCGGGCAGACCTGGCGGCAGCTGCTGACGATGACCCGCGGCGCCCGGGTCGACGGCCCGTACGAGCTGGACGAGGTGACCGCGCTGCCCGCGGGCTGGGTCCGCCGGGTCGCCGAGGCCCCGCGGACCGGGCCGGCCGGGCCGGTGTTCCGGTACGACAACGGGGCGACGCACCTGCTGTCCGCCGCGCTGACCGGGGCGCTGGGGGAGGGGGTGGACGTCGTGGCCGGGCGGGAGCTCTTCGACCCGCTCGGCATCACCGGCGCCGGCTGGCTGCGCGACCCCGAGGGGATCGCGGTCGGCGCCGGCTTCCTGCGGCTGAGCGCCGAGCACCTGGCCGCGCTCGGCCGGCTCTGGCTGGACGGCGGCCGGTGGCACGGCCGGCCGCTGCTCGACCCGGGCTTCGCCGCGGCGATGGTCCGCCGCCAGTCCGCCGGCGGCCCCCCGGAGGACACCGGGTACGGCTTCCTCACCTGGGTCGCCGAGGACCACTTCTTCGCCGGCGGCTGGGCCGGGCAGCACGTCATGGTGGTGCCGGCGGCCCGGGCCGTCGTCGTGGTGACCGGCGACCCGCGCTTCCGGCTCGGCCCGCCGCCGACCGACGAGCTGCCCGCCGACTGGCGCCCGGCCCGCGACCTCGTCCTGGCCCACCTCCTCCCGGTCCTGCGCGGCTGAGGCGGCCCGTCCGCCGGTACGGGGGCCGGGCGGCGGCGGTCAGGCGCCGTCGGCGGCCCGGCGCAGCCCGGCGATGTCGATCTTCCCCATCCGGAGCATCGCCGCGACCGCCCGGTCCGCGCGCTCCCGGTCCGGGTCGGCGACCAGCTCCAGCAGCACGGTCGGGACGACCTGCCAGGACAGCCCGTACCGGTCCTTCACCCAGCCGCAGGGCCCCTCCTCGCCGCCCTCGCCGAGCTTCGCCCAGTAGTGGTCGACCTCGTCCTGCGACCGGCAGTGGACCTGCAGCGAGACGGCCTCGGAGAAGCTGAACTGCGGGCCGCCGTTCAGCGCGACGTAGTCCTGGCCGTCCAGCGAGAAGGACACGGTCAGCACCGCGCCCTCCGCCCCCCGGCCGGCCTTCCCGTGCCGGGTCACCTCGGTGATCCGGGAGTTGGGGAAGACGGACGTGTAGAAGGTCGCGGCCTCCTCGCCCTGGTCGTCGAACCACAGGCACGGCGTGATCCTCGGCATGACGGTGGGTCCTCTCGGTGCTCGGCCGTCCGGGACGGACGACCCTCCACCAGATGGTCGGAGCGGCAGCACCCCGATCGACATCCCGCCGCGGGATTCCTACTCCGGGACCGTCACCTGGTCCAGGCCCTGCTCCGGCTCCGGGTACCGCGGGTCCATCGCCGCCAGGGTGTCGGCGATGGTGCGGGCGACGACGAGGTTGCGGTACCACTTCTGGTTGGCCGGGACGACGTACCAGGGGGCGTGCGGGGTGGAGCACCGGGTCAGGGCCTCGTCGAAGGCCTGCTGGTAGTCGTCCCAGTACGCCCGCTCGGCGAGGTCGTTGCCGGAGAACTTCCACCGCTTGTCCGGCGTGTCCAGCCGGGACTGCAGCCGCCGGCGCTGCTCGTCGCGGGAGATGTGCAGGAAGAACTTGACCAGGGTGACCCCGCTCGCGGTCAGCTGCTCCTCGAAGTTGTTGATCACGTCGTACCGGCCCCGCCACACGTCCTCGGGCACCAGGGACTTCACCCGGACCACCAGCACGTCCTCGTAGTGCGACCGGTTGAAGATGTGGATCATCCCGGCCGGGGGCACCCGCTGGTGGTAGCGCCACAGGAAGTCGTGGTCGCGCTCCTCGGGGGTGGGGGCCTTGAACGACCACACCTGGCAGCCCTGCGGGTTCACGCCCTGGAAGACGCCCTTGATCGTGCCGTCCTTGCCGCCGGTGTCCATGGCCTGCAGGACGATGAGCACGCTGCGCCGGTGCTCGGCGTACAGGCGGGCCTGCAGGTCGCCGATGCGCTTGCGGGCGGCCGCGAGCGCGTCGGCCGTCTCCTTCTTCTTGGTGTAGTGCTCGCTCTCGTCCGGGTCCCGGTCGGCCAGCCGCGCCGGCTCGCCGGGCTCGACCCGGTAGCGCGGGTAGTCGGGGTCCGGCGGGGGATCGTCGAGGACCCGCTCCGGCTCGCTGATGACGTCCGCGGACCCGCCGGCCATACCGCTCATGGGCCGTCTATGCCCGCCGAACGCCGGTCCGTCACCTCGCCGGCGCGGCCGGTCCGGTCCCGGGGCCCAGCCGGTCGAGCCGGCCGGTCAGGAAGTCCCGCTCGGCCGGGTTGGTGGCCAGCTCCAGCGCCCGCCCGTACGCCGCCCGGGCCTCGCCGGTGCGGCCGAGCCGGACCAGCAGGTCGGCCCGCGCGGCGTGGAAGAGGTGGTAGCCGGGCAGGTCCAGCCGGTCCATCTCGGCCAGCCCGGCCGCCGGGCCGTGCAGCTCGGCCACGGCGACCGCCCGGTTCAGCGCCACCACCGCGGTCGGCGTGACCGCGAGCAGCTGGTCGTACAGCGCGAGGACCTGGGCCCAGTCGGTGTCCGCCGCCCGGGGCGCGTCCGAGTGCACGGCCGCGATCGCCGCCTGGAGCTGGTACGGGCCCGGCCGGCCGCGGCGCAGGCAGGCCCGCACGATCGCCTGCCCCTCGGCGACCAGCGCCCGGTCCCACCGGGACCGGTCCTGGTCCGGCAGCAGCACCAGCGCGCCGTCCGGTCCGGTACGGGCCGGCCGCCGGGACTCGGTGAGCAGCAGCAGGCCGAGCAGCCCGGCCACCTCCGGCTCGTCCGGCATCAGCCCGGCCAGCTCGCGGGTCAGCCGGACCGCCGCCGCGCACAGGTCGGCGCGGACCAGGCCCGGCCCGGAGCTGGCCGCGTACCCCTCGTTGAAGACCAGGTAGAGCACCGCGAGCACCGGCGGCAGCCGGCGGGGGAGCTCGGCCTCGGTCGGGATCCGGTACGGGATGCCGGCGTCCTTGATCTTCCGCTTCGCCCGGACGATCCGCTGCGCCATCGTCGCCTCCGGGACCAGGAACGCCCGGGCGATCTCCGGCGTCTCCAGGCCGCCGAGCAGCCGCAGGGTGAGCGCGACCTGGGCCGCCGGGGCGAGCGCCGGGTGGCAGCAGGTGAAGATCAGCCGCAGCTGGTCGTCCCGCACCGGTCCCACCTCCTGCGGCTCGTCGGGCTGGTGCAGCAGCGCCGCCTGCGCCTGCTTGTCGTCGCGGGCGGCCTCCCGGCGCAGCCGGTCGATCGCCCGGTTGCGGGCGGTGGTGGTGATCCAGGCGCCGGGGTTCGGCGGCAGGCCGGTGGCCGGCCACCGCTCCAGCGCGGTCGCGAACGCGTCCTGGACCGCCTCCTCCGCGAGGTCGATGTCGCGCAGGACGCGGACCAGGGTGGCCACGCACCGGCCGTACTCCTGCCGGTAGACGCGGGCCACCCCGTCCGGGTCGGTCATCAGGCCTCCGGCTCGTCCTGGAACGGCCGGACCTCCACCGGCGCCCCGCAGGCCACGGTCGCCTTCTCCGCCCAGGCCAGCGCCTCGTCGAGGTTCTCCGCCTTGATGATCCAGAAGCCGCCGAGCTGCTCCTTGGTCTCCGCGTACGGCCCGTCGGTGGTCAGCGCCCGGCCGGCCTCGACGCGGACGACGGTGGCGTCGGACGGGTCGGTCAGGCCGCCGGCGAACACCCAGGCGCCGGCGGACCGGATCTCCTCGTTGACCTTCTCGACGTCGGCGAACATCTGCTGGATGGCCTCCGGCTCCGGGAGGGGCTCGCCGTGGGTGCCGTGCACGGACAGCAGGTACTGCTTCATGGTGGTCTCCTTCGGTCGGGCGTGGATGGTGCCAGGTCGGGGGGTCAGCGCAGCCGGGTGGCCAGCGCGGGGACGATCACGGCGGCCGCGACGAGGTGGGTCAGCACGAGCACGGCGACGGTCGGGGCGGCGGCCGGCACCAGGAACGGCGGCACCAGCGACACCGCGGTGAGCGTGCCGGTGACCCGGACGAAGGTACGGCGCGGCCGGGCGGCGCGGCGGGCGAGCACCGCGGCCAGCGCGACGCCGAGCAGGCCGCCGACGACCGTGAGGTTCGCGAAGCCGAGCAGCGGGATCGGCTCGCCCTCGACGGTGAGTTCGACGCCGGCGGCGCGGGCGGCCGCGGCCACGGCCCAGGTCGCGGCCGCGGCGACGAGGGCGGCGACGATCCCGGGCCCGGCGACGGCACGGCGGCCGGTGGCGGTGGGGGCGGTCGGGGTCGCGGTCAGGGTGGCGGTCATGGCGTCCTCCGGGGATCTCGCGGCCGGCCGTCCGGCCGGTCTCTCACCCTGGCTACGAACGCCCCGCCGGCCGATCGACACCGGCCCGGAAAATCTTTCCGGACGACCGCGCCTAGGGGACCAGCCAGACCCGCCAGAGGGCGGCCGGGTCGGTGAGCGGGTCGCCGTGCACCAGCACCAGGTCGGCCGGGCCGCCCTCGCGCAGCACGCCGGCCTCCGGCTCGCCGAGCAGCGTGCCGCCGTTGCGGGTGGCCGCGGCCAGCGCCTGCCAGGGCTCCAGACCCGCGGTGACCAGGCACTCGACCTCCCAGGCCAGCTGGTTGGCCCGGGTGGAGCCGCCGCCGAAGTCGGTCCCGGCCGCGATCAGCACCCCGGCCCGGGCGGCGTCCCGGACGCTCGCGTGCGCCCGCTCCCGCCGCTCGGCCAGCTGGGAGCGGCCGGGCTCGGCCGCGAACCGGGGCACCCTCGTGGTCCGGCCGAACGACCGCCACGACTCCAGGACGCTCAGCGTCGACACCAGCGCGACCCCGTTCGCGGCCATGGTGCGGGCCACGTCCGCGTCCAGCTGGAAGCCGTGCTCCAGGGAGTCGACCCCGGCCTCGGCCCCGACCCGGGCGCCGGGCAGCAGCCCGGAGTGGGCGGCGACCCGGGCCCCGCGGCCGTGGGCCAGCTCGACCGCGGCCCGGACCTCGCCCACGGTGAACGGCGCGGTCTCCCGGTCCGGGCCGTCCAGGTAGAGCTTGACCAGGTCGGCCCCGTCGTCGAGCTGCCGGGTCACCGCGGCGAGCAGCCCGTCGCCGTCGCGGACCTCGACGCCGAGGCCGCCGGGCAGGCCGCCGGTCCGGACCACCCAGGTCCCGGCCGCCCGGACGTACGGGTACTCCCGCCGGCCCGCCCACCGGTCCCGCAGTCCCAGCGCCAGGGCCCGGACCCGGCCGTCGACCGGGTCGGTCCCGATCGGGGAGCCGACGTCCCGGGCCCAGCGCACCCCGGCCGACCGCAGCAGCCGGGCGTTGTGCTCGGCCGCGGCCAGCAGCGTGTCCGGGGTGTCGAAGGCCCGGTCGATCCAGTGCGCCCCGCCCGGGAGGGTCAGGTGGCTGTGGCTGTCCACCAGGCCGGGCACGATCGTGCACCCGGAGGCGTCGACCACCTCGACGTCCGGGCCGGGGTCCGGCTCCTCGTCCGACGGCCGGATCCAGCCGACCCGGTCGTCGGCGACCAGCACGCTGACGCCGACCCGCAGCTCCGGTCCGGTGCCGTCGGCGAGCGCGGCGTCCCGGAACAGCGTCCCTGCCATCCCGACACTCTGGCACGCCGCGCCCGCCGGCGGGCCTCAATCCAGGTCGGCCAGCTTGCGGCGGAGCAGGCCGCGCTCGCGCTCGTTCCCGCAGAGCCGTACGGCCCGCTCGAGCTCCCGCCGGGCCTCCCCGGCCCGGCCCAGCCGGCGCAGCAGCTCGCCGCGGACGCTCGGCAGCAGGTGGGAGCCGGCCAGCTCGCCCGCGGCGACCAGCCCGTCCACGAGCGGCAGCGCGGCGGCCGGGCCGTACGCCACCGAGATCGCGACCGCCCGGTTGAGCTCGACCACCGGCGACGGCGCGAGCCGGCCCAGCACCTCGTAGAGCAGGACGATCCGCTCCCGGTCGGTCTCCGCCAGCGACGGCGCGACCGCGTGGCACTCGGCGATGGCCGCCTGGACCCCGTACGGGCCGAGGCCCCGCCCGACCCGCCCGGCCCGGGCCAGCGCCGCCCGGCCGCGCCGGATCGCCGACCGGTCCCACCGCCGCCGGTCCTGGTCCGCCAGCAGCACCGGCTCGCCGCCGGCCCCCTCCCGGGCCGGGAACCGGGCCGCGGTCAGCTCCAGCAGGGCGAGCAGGCCGTGCACCTCGGGCTCGTCCGGCACCAGCCGGGCCAGGATCCGGCTCAGCCGGACGGCCTCGCGGGCCAGGTCCGGCCGCATCCACGTGGTCCCCGAGGTGGCCGTGGACCCCTCGGTGAAGATCAGGTACAGCACGCTGAGCACCGCGCCCAGCCGCCGCCGGCACTCCTCGGCCGGCGGCACCTCGAACGGCACCCGGGCGGCCGCCAGCGTCTTCTTGGCCCGGGTGATCCGCGCCTGCACGGTGGCCGTCGGCACCAGGAACGCCCGGGCGATCTCCTCGCTGGTGAGGCCGCCGAGCACGCGCAGGGTGAGCGCGACCCGGGCCTCCCGGGACAGCACCGGATGGCAGGCGATGAACATCAGGGCCAGCAGGTCGTCGTCGATCCGGTCCGGGTCCCACGGCAGGTCCGGCTCCGGCGCCGGGGGCCGGCCGGTGGCGGTGCCGCCCTCGCCGAGGTCGCGGGCCAGGGTGGCGTACCGCTCGTCGAGGGCCGACCGGCGCCGGAACGAGTCGATCGCCCGGCGCCGGCCCACGGTCAGCAGCCACCCGGCCGGGCTGCGCGGCACGCCGTCCCGCGGCCAGGCGACCGGGGCTTCGGCCAGCGCCTCCTGGGCAAGGTCCTCGGCAAGGGCGAAGTCGCCGGTGAACCGGGCCAGCGTGCCGACGATGCGCGCGGACTCGATCCGCCACACCGCCTCGACCGCCCGCCGGCCCTCGCCCGGCCGGGTCACAGCTGGCCGGTCGCCGCCCGCCACGCCCGCTCCTTCTGGATCCACTCGTTGTCCTGCGGGAACTCGTCGATGCTGACGATCCGCCGGACCTCGATCTTCGCCCCGGGGCCGCTGATCGGGACCCGCCTGGCCCACTCGACCGCGTCGTCCGGCGAGGCGACATCGAGGATCCAGAAGCCGCCGAACAGCTCCTTGGTCTCCCCGTACGGCCCGTCGGTGGCGACCGGCGGGTCCGCGGAGTGGTCGACGACCAAGCCCGGCGGGGTGGTCTCCAGGCCCTCCATGGCGACCAGCACCCCGGCCGCGACCAGGTCGTCGGCGTACCGGCCCATGGACTCGAGGATCTCGCCGAAGTCGACGTCCTGGTGGGCGGCGTACGTCTCGTCGGTGGCCCGCAAGATCAGCATGTACTTCACGGTCGTCCTCCACTTCCCCGGGTCCCGCTCGGACCCTCTCACCACCCGGTCGAACGAGCCGCCCGCCGGATCGACACGCCGGGCCGCGGGACGCCGGCCGCACGTGGCGTTGCCCACTCCCCGGATCGGCGGCCGGCGGCCCGGCGTTGCACCGGTGTGAGCAGCACGAGAAGCGTCGCGCCCGCGCGCACCAGCCCCGGCCCGCTCACCGAGGTCACCCTGCGGGACGGCACGGCGGCGATGATCTGGCCCCTCCTCGGCACCGACCGCGACCTGCTGCGGTACGGGTTCGACGAGCTCTCCCCGCAGTCGCGGCAGCAGCGCTTCCTGACCCACCTGCCCAGGCTGTCCGAGGGCATGCTGCGGTCCCTGGTCGACGGTGTCGACGGGGTGAACCACCTGGCGCTGCTGCTCACCGTGCTGCCCGCGGACGGGCCGGCCCGGCCGGTCGGGGTCGGGCGGCTGGTGCGGTACGCCGAGGACCCCTCGGCCGCCGACGTCGCGGTGACCGTGGCCGACGCCTGGCAGGGCCGCGGGGTCGCCGGCGCCCTGCTCACCGCCCTGCTGGCCCGCCGGCCGGCCGGGATCACCCGGCTGCGGACGACGGTGGCCGCGGACAACCGCGCGTCGCTGGCCATGCTCGCCCGGCACGGCACGATGACGACCCGGCGGGACGGCTTCGGCGTGCTGACGGTGGAGGTCGACGACCTGACCCCGCCCGCCTGACCCCGCCCGCCTGACCCCGCCCGCCTGACCCCGGCCGGGGACCGGCACGCGCGGTCGGCCGGGAGCGCTTGGGGTGCCGGTCCGGTGGGCACACAGCAGGAATGCATGCCGTCAAGAAGTCCGCGGCCACGATCCTCGGGGCCGCGTTGCTGCTGGTCGGGCTGGCCATGATGGTCCTGCCCGGTCCGGGCATCCTGGTCATCGTGGCCGGCCTCGCCGTCCTGGCCACCGAGTACGTGTGGGCGCGCAGCCTGCTCGACCGGGCGAAGACCCAGGCCGAGAAGGTGCAGGCGGCGGCGGTGGCGAGCCGCTGGCGCACCGCGGGCACCGTCGTGTTCGCCCTCGGGATGCTCGGTCTCGGGATCGCGATGCTGATCGTCGAGCTCGACGTCCCGTTCTGGGGCGGGGCGACCGGCGGCGTGCTCATCGTGACGGCGCTGATCCTGCTCACCACGACGTACCTGACGATCCGGGCCGCCCGCGGCGAGGACACCACGCACACCGGGGACACGTTCAGCCGGCGGAGCGCCGGCGCCATCCGCTCCGACCTGGCCTGAGCTACCGGGCCGGGCCCGGCCGGGGGTCCAGGAGGACCCCCGGGTTCAGGATCCCGGCCGGGTCCAGGGCCGCCTTCGCCGCGCCGAGGGCGAGCGCGAACGGGTCCGGCCGCTGCCGGTCGTACCAGGGGCGGTGGTCGCGGCCGACGGCGTGGTGGTGGGTGATGGTGCCGCCGGCGGCGTGCAGCGCGTCCTTGGCCGCCGCCGCGACCTCCGCCCACTGGCCGAGCTCGCCGCCGCGGCGGGCCGGGGCGAGGACGGTGAAGTACGGCGCGGCGCCGTCGGGATAGGCGTGGGTGATCCGGCAGGTGACCGTGCCGCCGCCGCACACCTCCGCCAGCGCGGCGCGGGTCGCCGCGGTCACGGTGTCGACGAGGCCGGGCAGCCGGTCCCAGGTCACCGCGGTCTCGAACGTCTCCAGCAGCACCCCGCTGAGCACCAGCAGCTCCCGCAGGTACGGCCCGCGCAGGAAGGCCGAGCGCCAGGTCCGCGCGGCCGCGCCCGACTGCTCCGGCCCCAGGGCGCGCAGGCCGAGGTCCGTGCACGCCGCCACCGCCGCCCGCAGCGCCGGCTCCACCGGCTCGGTCGCGGACTCCGCGCCGAGGACGAGCGCGGCCTCCCCGGTCGTCAGCGTGCCGGTCAGCGTGGCCTCGAGGCCGTCGAGCAGCCGGCAGGTCGCCGGGGCCAAACCGGCCTGCAGCAGGGTGCGCAGCGCCGCGGCGCCGGTGGCCAGGTCGGCGGCGGCCAGCGTGACCCGGGCCCGGTGCACCGGCCGCGCCTGCAACCGCAGCCAGGCCTCGGTGACGACCCCGAACGCGCCCTCGCTGCCGAGCAGCAGCCGGTCGGGGGAGGGCCCGGCGCCGCTGGCCGGCAGCCGGCGGGACTCCCACACCCCGGCCGGCGTCACCGCCCGTACGGACTCCACGACGTCGTCGATGTGCTGCAGCCGGGCGGCGTAGTGGCCGGCGGCCCGGGTGGCGATCCAGCCGCCGACCGTCGACCGCTCGAAGGACTGCGGGAAGAAGCGCAGGGTCAGGCCGGTGCCGTCCAGGCCGCGTTCCACGTCCGGGCCGAGGGTGCCGGCCCGGACCCGGGCCGCCCGGGACACCGGGTCGACCTCCGCCACGCCGGCCAGCCGCCCCAGGTCCAGGCTGACCGTCCCGCGGTAGCCGTCGCCGACGGCCGGCTCCACCCCGCCGACGACGCTCGACCCACCCCCGAACGGGACCACGGCCACGCCCGCGCCGGACGCCCAGTCGAGCACGGCCGCCACGTCGCCCTCGGTGCCGGGCCGGACGACGAGGTCGGGGACGTGCTCGGGCGCCCCGCGCAGGCCCCGGACCACGTCCCGGTACGACCGGCCGAGCCCGTGCCGGGCCCGGTCCACCGGGTCCACGCCGCCCGATCCACCCGGCCCGCCCGATCCGCCCGGCCCGGCCAACCCGGCCAGCGCGGCCGGCAGGGCTACCCGCGGCCGCGGGAGCTCCCGCAGCGGGGCCGGCTCCTCGGGCGGCCGGCCCGGGAAACCGAGCAGCGCCTGGAGCCCGCGGGAGAACTCCCGCACGTCGGCGGTGCGCGGCGCCTCGGCGTCCGACGCGCCCCAGCCCCACACCCGGTACGTCGACACCGGCCCACCCTCTCAGCCCGGCCGGCCGCCCGGCTGCCCGGACCGCACGTACGGCCGGCCGTGTCGGGCGTCCGTGCCGGGCGTCAGGACCAGGATCGGGTGCGTACCGCGAGCAGGACCATGTCGTCGTCGCCGGAGCCGCCGACCGCCGCCAGCAGCGCGTCGCACAGCTGCTCGGGGTCGAGCGGGCGGTCGCGGGCGGCCGCGGCCAGGGCGGCCACCGCCGTCCGCAGCCAGTCCAGGCCCTCGTCCAGGTCGTGGTGGCGGCGTTCGACCAGCCCGTCGGTGTAGAGCAGGACCACGGAGCCGGCGGCCAGGTCGACGGCGTGGTCGGTGCGCGGGGTGTCGACGTTCACCCCGAGCAGCAGTTCGGGCTTGGTCTCCAGCAGCTCGGTCGTCCCGTCCGGGCGGACCAGCAGCGGCGGCAGGTGTCCGGCGCTGGACCAGCGCATCGTGTGCCCACCGGCCGCCGGGTCGGACCGCTCGACGGTGGCGAGGACGGCGGTGGCGTAGCTGCCGATCCGCAGGTCGCGGATCGTCCGGTCCAGCCGGGCCAGGATGGCGGCCGGCGGCTCGGCGATGACGTGGCTGATGCCGCGCAGCAGGTTGCGGACCTGCGCCATCGCGGCGGCGGCCCGCTGGTCGTGCCCGCTGACGTCCCCGACGACGAGGTTGGCGGTCCCGCCCGGGGTGTCGAAGGCGTCGTACCAGTCGCCGCCGACCTGGGCGTCCACCGCGGCCGGCCGGTACCGCACGGCGACGTCCAGGTCGCCCTGCACGGCCGGGGCGGTGAGCAGGCTGCGCTGCAGGGCGTGCGCCATCGCCGCCGCCCGGGCCGCGCTGGCCCGCTCGTCCTCGCGGTCCCGGATGCGGGCGACGGCCTGGGCGCACTGCGCCGCGAAGCCGTCCAGGATGTCGAACTGGGTGCGGGTGAACGACTGGTCCGCGGCCCACCCGAGCGTCAGTGAGCCCAGGACCTGCTCCTCGAAGACCATCGGCACCGCCACCCAGGCCTGGCAGCCGGTGGCCGCGACGACCTCGGCCATGCCGTCGCCGTGGCGCAGGCAGGCGGCGCGGTCGGCGAGCACGACGGCCCGGCCGGTGGCCGCGGCGACCGCGGTCGGCAGCGGGCTGCCGATCGGCAGGGTGGAGTACCGCAGCCGGGTCTCCTCGCCCAGCGACGCCGTCATGGCCAGCTCCAGGACGTCGCCGTCGCGCAGGCCCACCGCCCCGCCCTGCGCGCCGAGCGCGGCCAGCCCGCCGTCCAGCAGCAGGTCGGTCAGCGTCGGCACGTCGTGCGCCTCGGCGAGGGCGACGCTGACCTCGGCCAGGGCGGTGACCGCCCGGACGGCGGCCCGCTCGGCCTCGCGGGTCCGCAACCGGTCGATCGCCTGGGCGCACTGCGCCGCGAACGCGTCGAGGATCTCGACCTCGTCGGCCGGGAACGCCTGCGGTTGCTCCCACCCCGCGGTGAGCACCCCGACCACCTGCCCGCCGACCAGCAGCGGCAGGCTGGCGAAGGCCTGCGAGCCGGTCGACTCGAGCACCCCGGCCATGTCGGGGGAGAAGGCGAGGGACGCGGCCCGGTCCCCGAGGAGCACCCGCCGGCCGGTACGCGCGGCCACCGAGACCGGCAGCGACCCGTCCACCGGCAGCCGGGCGTACGTCCGCTGGGCGTGCGTCCCGTAGGAGTCGCTGACCGTGGACAGCAGGACACCGGGGTCCGCCGGGTCGAACAGCGCCACGGCGCCCCCGTCGCAGCCGGCCGCGAGCAGGCCGCGCCGCACCACGATCTCGCCCAGGTCGCCCAGGTCCCGGGCCTCGCCCAGGGCCAGCGCCGCGGCGGTCAGCGCGGCCAGCCGCTGCCGGCTGACCGCCCGGGCCCGCTCCGCCGCCCGCAGCTGCAGCATCCGGCCGTACAGGTCGGCCTCGACCTCGCGCACCCGCTGCCGGGCCCGGTCGGCGTCGCGGTCCTGCCGGCCGCCGACGAGGTCGGTGACGTCCTCGACCCGCTGGACCAGCAGCACGGTCCGCCCGTCGGCGTCCAGCAGCGGCGCGTGCACCAGGGACCAGTACCGCTGCGCCGGCTCGCCGGTCCGGGCGTCGGCGACCGGGTACGGGAACAGCGGCAGCACGTCCGGCCGGGCGGTGTCCCGGACCCGCTCGAACGACAGCCGCAGCATCGCGCCACCCTGGTCGCCGGGGGCCGGCGGGAACGCGTCGAGGACCGGCCGGCCGAGCAGGCCGGCCCGGGTCCGGCCGAGCAGCTCCAGGTAGGCCTGGTTGGCCTCGACGATCACCAGGTCCGGGTCCAGCACCAGGTACGCCGTGGGCAGGCCGGCGAACAGCCGCCGGTGGTCGACCGCGGCGGCCCGGTCCGGACGGTCGGCCGCCCCGCGGTCCTCTGACAAGGCGTCCCGTTCCTCTGCTCCCGACCCGGCGGCTCGGGGCACTGTACTCGGGACCACGGTGTCCGAGCCGCCCGCGGCCGGCCGGTCGACGGCGCGGGGCCCCGCCGCGGGACCCGATGTCCCCGGATCGCGTATGACCGGGGCCGACTGGGGAATCCTTCTCCTATCGACGTCGGGAGAGCTCATGTGCTGGAAGTGCGTCCAGCAGGTCCCCTGCAGTCCGGCCGGGGCCTCGCAAGGGCGGCACCTGGTGGTCGCGCGGCTGTCCGAGGCCCTGCGCCCCGGCGGGCCGGAGGAGGCGGCGAGCGACCGGGCCCTCATCGACGACGCCGGCCTCGTCGCGGCCGAGCTGCTGGCCAACGCCACCCGGGCGTGCCGGTCCGAGATCGTGCTCCACCTCACGATCCACCACCGGCACATCGAGATCGCGGTGTACGACGACGGCCCGGGACTCCCGGCACCGCGCCGGGCCCGCGAGGACGAGAGCGGCGGCCGGGGGCTGGCCATCGTGGCCGCGCTGTCCACCGCCTGGGGCACCGAGCCCGCCGACGACGGCAAGTACGTCTGGTCGGAGCTCTCGCTGAGCAGCGCCTCGTCGGCCCACCTGGAGTGCTCCCGCGGCACCGCGGCCTGACCAAGTCGGCGGACACCGCCCGATGGGGTCCTCCGGTGACTGAACGGCGCAGGACGGGTATGGCACCCCATCGACCGACCTACCGTGCGGGAAGGGAGACCTCGCCCGTGGTCCCGGACGAGACCGAAGACCAGCTCGCCGACATCGCCTCCCGCATGTCCCGGCTGCTGCTGTCCCGGCAGACGGTGCGTACGGTCCTGGACCTGCTGACGACGCTGGTCCGGGAGACCCTGCCGGGCACGACCGGGGCCGGGGTCACCCTGGTCGACGCGGCCGGCACGCGCACCACGGCGGCCTCCGACCGGATCGTGGCCCGGGCGGACGCCCTGCAGTACGAGCTGGACGAGGGGCCGTGCCTGACCGCGGCCCGCGACCGGCGGCCGGTCCGCATCGACGACCTGGCGCTGGACCGGCGCTGGGAGCGCTGGTCCGGGCAGGCCGCCGGGCTGGGCCTGCGGTCGATGATGAGCACCCCCATGCTGCTCGGCGGGGAGTCCCTGGGCGCGATCAAGGCCTACTCGGCCCGGCCGGGCACGTACGGGCCCCGCGCGGTCGATCTGCTGGACCTCTTCGCCCGGCAGGCGGCCGTGCTGCTGACCGAGGCGCGGTCCCGGGAGGCCGCGGGCGCGGGCACCGCGGGCTTCACCGAGGCGTTGCGGGACCGGGACATGGTGGGGCAGGCCAAGGGCGTGCTGATCGGCCAGGGAGCGGTGGACGGGGACGCCGCGTACGCCCTGCTGCTGAGCACGTCCGAGCGGTCCAACGTCCCGGTCCGCGAGGTCGCCCGCCGGGTGGTCGCGGCGGCGACCGCCCGCAACGCCGGCGCCGGCAGCTGACCGGGGTGGGCTGAGGCGAGCCGTGGACGAGGCACACCGGTACGCGGACGCGCGGGTCCGCGCCGAGCTGAGCGTGGAGGAGCTGTGGTTCCGCTACCTCGCGCTGGGCGGCACCGTCGGCCTGCTCGAGCTCGAGGGCTTCCTGCACGGGCTGATGCCGCTGGAGCGGCTGGAGCTGGACATGCTGGCGCACGCGCTCAACGAGCGGCTCGCCGAGCTCTACAACGCCAGCCGGGTCCCGTACGGGTGGGACGCGGCCGCCCCGACCGGCCCGCCGGAGGTGCCGGCCGACCTGGAGGGGGACCGCAGCCCCGCGGCCCCGGCCGCCCGGCCGGCGGAGCGGGCCGCGGTCCCGGTGGGTGCGCGGGGTCCCGACGGCCCGGCGAAGTGGACGCCGGCGCCCGGGCCGCCGGACGCCGGTGCGCCGGGCGGGGAGACCCCGGTGGACACCTTCCTGCGGGCGGGTGCGCTGGTCCCGCCGCACGGGGTGGCGGGGCTGCTCGCCGAGCAGGCCGCCGCCCTGGAGGTCCAGGACGCGGTGGCGTACCTGGTGGACCTGCAGCAGACGGTGCTGACGCCGCTGCCCGCCCCCGGTCAGCACGGGCTGCCGCCGCTCCCGGTGGACGCGACACCGGCCGGCCGGTCGTTCCGGCGGCTGGAGGTCACCCAGGAGGCGGCCGCCGGCGGGACGCGGGTGTGGCTGCCGCTGCTGGACGGGAGCGACCGCCTCGGCGTCCTCGGCGTCACCGTCGAGGACCCCGAGGACCTGCGACGGGACGGCGCCCGGCTCGAGGTCGAGCTGCGCCGGTTCGCCGCCCTGGCCGGCGAGCTCGTCCTGAGCAAGACGCACTACGGCGACACGCTGGTCCAGGCCCGCCGCCGGCGCCGGCTCGCGCCGGCCGAGGACATGCAGTGGTCGCTGCTGCCCCCGCTGACCTTCGCCGACCCGCGGCTGACGGTCGCCGGCGCGCTGGAGCCCGGCGCCGAGGTGGCCGGCGACTGCGTGGACTACGCGGTCGACGCCGGGCGGGTGCACCTGGCGGTCGTCAACGGCGTCGGCCAGGGCCTGCGGGGCGCCCAGGTGACCGCGCTGGCCGTCGCCGCGTACCGCGGCGCCCGGCGGGCCGGCCTGTCGCTGACCGAGCTGGTCCACGCGGTCGACGCCGCGGTGTGCGCGGCCTTCCCCGACGCCGGCCTCACCGCCGTGCTGGCCGAGCTGGACACCGACACCGGCATGTTGAGCTGGGTGAACGCCGGCCATCCCGCGCCGCTGCTGCTCCGGCACCGGCTGCCGGACAAGCTGCTGCACGTCACGCCGACCGCGCCGCTCGGCCTGACCGGCCCGGCGCGGGGCGCGGCGCCCCGGCCGGTGGTCGGCGGCGAACGGCTGGAACCGGGGGACCGGATCCTGCTGCACACCGACGGGGTCACCGAGGTCCGGTCGCCGGACGGGCACGCCTTCGGCGCCCGCCGGCTGACCCGGCTGGTCACGACCGACCTGGCCGCCGGGCTGCCCGCGTCGGAGGTCATGCGCCGGCTCGTGCGGTCCCTGCTGGAGCACCGCCGCGGCCCGCTCGACGACGACGCCGCCGCGCTGCTGCTGGAGTGGCGCGGCCGGGGCTGACCGGAGGATCGACACGGGACCGGCCCGATCGCATACGCTCTGGCCGGGATCGGACTGCGATGGAGGGCCGACGTGAGTGAGGCGGGCAGTGAGGCGGCGCCGACCCTTCCGGCCGTCGCTCCGCCCGGGCCGGTCGACGCGGCACCGCAGCCCCCGCCGGGTCCGCCGATCGAGGCGGCCCCGGCCGCCGATGCCCTCCGGCACCCGGCCGCGCCGGAGATCGTCGCCACCCTGGCGGACTCCCCGGCGGTGGTCAGCGACGCCCGAGCGATGGCCGCCGGCGCCCTGCTGGCCTGGGCCTGCCCCGAGCCGGTCATCGAGGACGCCGTGGTCGTGATCAGCGAGCTCGTCACCAACGCCGTGCTGCACGCCGCCCCGCCGGTGCGGCTGCGGTTGGCGCTGGCCAGCCCGCCCGAGGGCAGGACCGTGCGGATCGAGGTCACCGACGGCTCGGTGCTGCCGCCGGAGGTCCGCTCGCCCTCAACCAGCGCCCCGGGCGGTCGCGGCCTGCGGATCGTGGCCGCGCTGACCGCCCGGCACGGCGTCCTGCTCAGCACCGACGGCAAGACCGTCTGGGCCGAGCTCCTGGTCACCGGCTGACCCCGCCGCCGGTCAGGCGGTGGGGTCCAACGGGAAGCCCCGGGCGCAGGTGGCGCAGCGGTCGTCGGCGTCCCAGTCGATCGGGGCGCCGGCGTCCACGACGTGGGTCCAGGCCCGGCAGTCGACGCACCAGCGCTGCACGGTGGCCCCGGCCCACGGCTCGCCGGGGCGCCGGACGGTCCAGCGGTCGCCCGGCTCGTCGGCCCAGTCGGCCCCGGGGTCGTCGCGGTGCAGGCGGGTCAGCCCGTGCGGTTGGGCGGGGTCGTCCCAGCGCGGGTCGTCCTCGTGCATCCGGACGTCCCGGCCGTCGGGCGGCAGCCACGGCTCCGGCCACGAGGCGGTCACGGCCGCGGCTCGATCATCGGCTCCTCCTCCATGCCCTCGTGCTGTCACCGGGATCGTTCCACCGGCCACCGACAATCCCGCGCCGCCGGACGGGCAGGACATCCGTACGGTGCGGGAGGCCCTGACCCACCGACCCCGGAGGAAGCCCCGTGCCCACGCTCGACCGTGCCGACGACGTCTTCGTGCTCGACCTCGGCGACGGGGAGAACCGCTTCCACCCGGACTGGCTGGCGTCCGTGCACGCCGCCCTCGACGAGGTGGCGGCGGCCGACGGCCCGCGCGCCCTGGTGACCGCGGCCACCGGCAAGTTCTTCTCCAACGGCCTGGACCTGGACTGGCTGCTCGGCCACGCCGACCAGCACCAGGAGCACCTGGCCGACGTGCACGGGCTGTTCGCCCGGGTGCTGGCCCTGCCGTGCGTCACCGTGGCCGCCCTGCAGGGCCACACCTTCGCCGCCGGCGCGATGCTCTCGCTGACCCACGACTTCCGGGTGATGCGCGCCGACCGCGGCTTCTGGTGCCTGCCCGAGGCCGACATCGGCATCCCGTTCACCCCGGGCATGTCCGCGCTGATCCAGGCCCGGCTCGCCCCGCAGGTCGCGCACGAGTCGATGACCACCGCCCGCCGGTACGGCGGCGCGGACGCCCTGGCCGCCGGCATCGTCGACCGGGCGGTCGGCGAGGACGCGGTGCGCCGGACCGCCGTGGAGATCGCCAGGTCGGGGGCCGGCCGGGCCGGGGCCACGCTCGGCGCCATCAAGGAGGGGATGTACGCCCGCGCCCTCGCCACCCTGCGCGGCCGGGACGGCTGAGGACCCGGACGGGTCCGCGCTCAGCCGAGCGGGACGTCCCAGGCGAGCCGGGTGCCGGGTCCGTCCGGCCGCCGGCCGACCGTGCAGCTGCCGCCCAGCTCGGCCGCCCGGTCGGCGATGTTGGCCAGCCCGCTGCGCCGGCCGCCGCCGGGCAGGCCGACGCCGTCGTCGGCGACCTCGATCCGCAGCCGGTCGGTCGCGGTGACGGACACCGACACCGTGCCGGCCCGGGCGTGCTTGACGACGTTGGTGACGGCCTCCCGGAGGACGGCGGCCGCGTGGTCGGCCACCTCGGCCGGCACGGTGGTGTCCAGCGGGCCGCTGGTCCGCAGGTCCAGCGCGAGGCCGGTCCGGCCGACCGCCTCCTCGGCGACCGTGGCCAGGCGTTGCCGGAGCCCGAGCGGGGCGTCGAGGGGGGTCTGCAGGGCGTAGATGGTGCCGCGGATGTCGCGGATGGACTGGTCGAGGTCGTCCACGGCCCGGTGCAGCTTCGGGGCGAGGGCCGCGGGCACCTGCCGGACCAGGGACTCCAGCGTCATGCCGGTGGCGAACAGCCGCTGGATGACGTGGTCGTGCAGGTCGCGGGCGATGCGGTCGCGGTCGGCGTACAGCTCCAGCCGCTGCTGGGCCTGCCGGGCCTCGGTCAGCTGCAGCGCCAGCGCCGCCTTCTGGGCGAAGGCCGCGGCCGGCTCCGCCGCGTCCGGGCCGACCGCGGCGCCGCCGGCCCGGTTGGCCACGATCAGCACCCCGGCCGCGTCGGCCCCGCCCAGCGGGACGACCAGCGCCGGCCCGTACCCGCCGGCGGCGAACAGCGGCTCGGCCGCGGCCACGTCGAGGACCGTGCGGGCGGTCCCGGTCCGGACCACCTCCCCGGCGAGGGAGCCGTCGACCGGGGTGGTCGCGCCGGTCCGGGGCCGCGTCCCGGTGCCGTCGGCGACGGTCACCAGCAGCCGGTCCTTGGGCCCGGCCGGGTCGGCGAGCGCCAGCACGGCGCAGTCGGCGCCGGTCAGCTCCCGGGCCCGCACCGCCACCAGCCGTACGGCGTCCTCGGTGTCCGGCCCGGACAGCAGCGCGGCCCGGACCTCGTTGGAGGCCTCCAGCCACAGCTGCCGGCGGTGGGTCTGCTCGTAGAGGCGGGCGTTCTCGATCGCCACGCCGGCCGCCGCGGCCAGGGCCTGCACGACGGCCTCGTCGTCGGCGGTGAAGTCGCCACCGCGCTTCTCGGTCAGGTAGAGGTTGCCGAAGACCTCGTCGCGAACCCGGACCGGCACGCCGAGGAAGGTGTCCATCGGCGGGTGCTCGGGCGGGAAGCCGTGCGAGGCGGGATGGTCGGCGATGCGGTGCAGCCGGACGGGCGTCGGCCGGTCGATGAGCACGCCGAGCAGGCCGTGGCCCTCCGGGAGATGGCCGATCCGCCGGCGGGTCGCCTCGTCCAGGCCGGTGTAGACGAACTCGGTGAGCATCCGGTCCGGGCCGATCACGCCGAGGGCGCCGTACTCGGCGTCGACCAGCCGGACCGCGGCCGCCACGATCCGGCGCAGGGTGGCCGGCAGCTCCAGGCCGCCGGCCACGCCGACCACCGCGTCCAGCAGGCCGTGCAGCTGGTCCTGCGCGGCGCCGATCTCGGCCAGCCGCTCGGTGACCTCATGCAGCAGCTCGGTGAGCCGCAGGCCGGACAGCGCTCCGCCGAGCCGCTCGCCGCCCGCCGGTGCCTCCACCACGTCGTTCCCTCCGTCCCCGGGCCCTGGACAGGCCCCCACTCTGACACGTCCCGGCCGGACCGGGTGCGGCGCTCCCGGGCGGCGCGTGCGGGCAGGGTCCTCGGGCCCTGCCGTACGGGCGGAGGACCCCGCCGGGTCGGGACCTTCGACCCCGGTGCGGCCGGCGGCCCGGCTCCTACCGTCAGGGCATGGATGCGATGACCCAGGTGCCGACGCGGTCGGAGATCGAGCAGGCGGTGGCGTTCGGCGTGCGGGCCCCGTCGGTGCACAACACGCAGCCGTGGCGGTGGGTGTTCCGCGCCGGGGTGCTGGAGCTGTACGCGGACCGGTCCCGGCAGCTGCCGGCGCTGGACCCGGACGGCCGGTCGATGCTGCTGTCCTGCGGGGCGGCGCTGGAGCTGGCCCGGCTCGGGCTCGCCGCCGCCGGCTGGGAGTCCGCCGTGGACCGTACGGTCGAGGGCGACCTGGTCGGCCGGATCCGGCCGACCCGCCGGGTGCCGGTGCCGGCGGAGACGGTCGAGCGGGCCCGGGCCGCCGAGCGGCGGCAGACCGACCGGCGGCCGTTCCGCCCGGAGCCGGTGCCCGAGGGGCTCGTCGACGTGCTGCTCGCCGCCGCCGTCGGGCCCGGCGTGTACGCGTACGCGGTCCGGCGGGCGGAGGAGCGGCTGGACCTCGCCGTGGTGACCTCGTGGGCAGACCGGGTCGAGACGGCGGACCCGGCGTACCGGGCGGAGCTGGCGCGGTGGACCCGCCCCGCCGACGCGATGGCCCCGGACGGGATCCCGGCCGAGGCGGTGCCGCACGCGCCGGCCGGCGGGCCGCGGCACACCGAGGTGCCGGTGCGGGACTTCGAGGCCGGGATCACCGGCGGGCAGCCGCTGGTCGAGCTGGTCGACGAGCAGCCGCTCTACCTGGTCCTGTTCAGCACCGGCGACGACGCGGCGGCCCGGGTCGCGGCGGGGGAGGCGTACGCGCGGGTGTCGGTGGAGGCGCAGCGGCTCGGCCTGGCCAGCTCGGCGCTGACCCAGGCGGTCGACCTGCCGGCGGTCCGGGAGCGGTTCCGGACCCTGATGAACTGGGCCGACCACCCGCAGATGGTGCTCCGGGTCGGCCACCCGGCCGGCGGCCCGGCCCCGGCGACCGGCCGTCGCCCGCTGTCCGAGGTCCTCACCGTCGTCGAGGACTGAGCCTCCCAGGACGCCTCCCGGGACGCCTCCACCGACCTGACCCGACCTGACCCGGCCCGGCCCCGACGACGGGGCCGGGCCCGTCGTGCTGCCCGGACCCGGCCGCCGGACCGGCCCCGGACCGGACGCCGAACCGGCCGCCGTGCCGGCCGCGGGGTCCTCCGCCCCCGCCGATCGGTGACCGGTGGCCCTGTCGGGTCGGGACTTTCGACTCCGGTGCGGGTGCGGGTCACGCGGGAGGGTTGGGGTGTCGGGATGGAGCCGAGGAGGCAGGGCGATGACCACGAGGTATGCGGGAACGCGGACGGACGCGGGGACCGGGGAGCTGACCGGACGGGAGCGCCGGCTGGCCCGTGGGGTGTTCGCGGCGTTGCGGGTGGTGCTGGGGGTGACGTTCCTGTGGGCGTTCCTGGACAAGCTGTTCGGGCTCGGTTACTCGACCCCGTCGGAGCGGTCGTGGCTGAACGGCGGGTCGCCGACGCGGGGGTTCCTGGCGAACTCGGCCAGCGGCCCGTTCGAGGGGCTCTACAAGGACATCGCCGGGGCGGCCTGGGCGGACTGGCTGTTCATGCTCGGCCTCGCCGCGATCGGCACCGCGCTGCTGCTCGGCATCGGGATGCGCGTCGCAGACATCTCCGGGGCGCTGCTGTACGTGCTGATGTGGACGGTCGTGCTCCCGCCGGAGAACAACCCGGTCCTGGACGACCACATCGTCGGGGCGCTGGCCGTGATCGCCGTGGCCGTGGTCCACGCCGGGGACACCGTCGGCCTGGGCCGCTGGTGGAAGCGCCAGCCGGTCGTCCGCGACCACCCCTGGCTGGTCTGATCCGCCCCACCCGCCGCCGACCGGGACCCCCGGCCGGCGGCGTCAGGCCGTCCCGGCCCGATCGGATCCCGGGCCGCCCGGGCGGCGGAGCTCGGTGGCCAGCACCGCGGCCTGGGTGCGGCGTTGCATGCCGAGCTTGGCCAGCAGGTGGGAGACGTAGTTCTTCACCGTCTTCTCGGCCAGGTGCATCCGCTCGCCGATCTGCCGGTTGGTCAGCCCCTCACCGATCAGCGCGAGCACGGCCCGCTCCTGTTCGCTGAGCGTGGCCAGCGGGTCGGTGCGCCGGGCCGCGGTCCGCATCCGCTCCAGCACCCGGGCGGTGGTCCGCGGGTCCAGCAGCGACTGTCCGGCGGCGACCGTGCGGATGGCGCCGACCAGGTCGGTGCCCCGGATCTGCTTGAGCACGTAGCCCGAGGCGCCGGCCAGGACCGCGTCGAACAGCGCGTCGTCGTCGGCGAACGAGGTCAGCATCAGGCACCGCACGTCCGGCATGGCCGAGCGCAGCTCCCGGCAGACGGTGACCCCGTCGCCGTCGGGCAGCCGCACGTCCAGCACCGCCACGTCGGGCCGGGCGGCCGGCACCCGGGCCAGCGCCGCCGCGGCCGCGCCCGCCTCGCCCACGACCTCCAGGTCCGGCTCGGCGTCGAGCAGGTCGCCGACCCCGCGCCGGACGATCTCGTGGTCGTCCAGCAGGAACACCCGGATCATCGACTCCGCCACGCCGCCATGCTCGCACGCACCCGGCCGGTCCGGTCCGGGCCCGTTCGCGCCGGCCCCGGCCGGCGGCACCGGGCCGGCCATGTGCACCCGGCCCGCAACCGCCGGAGCCGGTCCGGCGCGACGCGGGGCGGCGCCGCACCGGACCGGCGGGGTCAGGCCGTGCTGCAGGCGGTGCCGTCGAGCGTGAACGCGGTCGGGTTCGGGTTGGCCGTCGTCCAGGTGCCCTGCAGGCCGAAGTCGACCGACCCGGCGGCCGGGATCGTGGCGTTGTGCGGGGCCGGGGTCGCGGTGACCGCCGTCCCGCTCTGGGTCACCGTGGCGTTCCAGGCCGAGGTCACCCGCTGGCCGGCGGGGTAGCTCCAGCGCAGCGTCCAGCCGCTGACCGCCACCGGGCCGGAGTTGCGCACCGACAGGGACGCGGTGAAGCCGCCCTGCCACTGGCTCGGCGCGTACGTGACCCGGCAGCTGACCGGGGCCGGCGACCCGGTCGGCGTCGGGGTCGGCGTCAAGGTCGGGGTCGCGGTCGGCGTCGGGGTCGGCGTCGGGGTCGGGGTGGGGGACGGCGTCGGGCCCGGGCCGGCCCCGTAGCGCAACCCGTACCCGAGCGGGAACAGCGGCGTCCCGCCGTCGCCGTCGTTGATCGGCTGCTGGGCCGAGCCGCTCATCCAGGTCACCGGCAGCGTGCCGGTGGCGGGCGCGTCGCCGAAGAGCACGTCGGCGACCCCGCCGCCCTCGGTGCCGGGCAGCCACGCCTGCACGGCGGCGGCCCAGCCGGGCAGCTGCCCGGCGATGTCCAGCGGCCGGCCGGAGACCAGCACGACGACCACCGGCACCCCGGACGCGCGCAGCCGGGACAGCGTGGCCAGGTCGGTCTGGTCCAGCCCCAGGCCGCCGGGCCGGTCGCCGGTCCCCTCCGCGTACGGAGTCTCGCCGATCACCGCGATCGCGGCCCGGTAGCTGCCGTCGATCCCGGCGCCACCGGCGTCGTAGGTCACCGCGGTGCCGGCCGCGGCCGACCGGATGCCCTGCAGGATCGTGGTGCCCGGCGTGATCGGACCGCTGCCGCCCTGCCAGGTGATGGTCCAGCCGCCGCTCTGGTGGCCGATGTCGTCGGCGTTCCGGCCGGCGACGAAGATCTTGCCGCCGGACTTGGCCAGCGGCAGCAGGCCGTTCGCGTTCTTGAGCACGACCTGCGACTTCTGCACGGCCTCCCGGGCCAGCGCGCGGTGGGCCGGGCTGCCGAGCGTCCCGGCGTAGGAGCGGTCGGCGTACGGCCGCTCGAACAGGCCGAGCCGGAACTTGGCGGTGAGCACCCGCCGGGTCGCGTCGTCCACCCGGGACAGCGGGATCCGGCCGGCCTGCACCTCGGTCCGCAGCACGCCCAGGAAGCTGCGGAAGCCGGTCGGCACCATCGCCATGTCGATGCCCGCGGTGAACGCGGTCCGCACGTCGAGCGGGCTGAAGCCGGGCGCGCCGTCGATCTGGTCGATCCCGGCCCAGTCGGAGACGACGACGCCGCGGAACCCGAGCTCGCCCTTGAGCACGTCGGTGAGCAGGTAGCGGTTGCCGTGCACCTTGCTGCCGTTCCAGCTGCTGAAGGAGACCATCACCGACCCGACGTCCCGGCGCACCGCCGCGGCGAACGGCGGCAGGTGGACCGCCCGCAGCTGCGCCTCGGTGAGCTGGGTGTCGCCCTGGTCCCGGCCGCCGGTGGTGCCGCCGTCGCCCAGGTAGTGCTTCGCCGTGGCCAGCACGGACGCCGGCCCGCCCAGCGACTCGCCCTGCAGGCCGGTGATCAGCGTGGTCATCGACGAGGGCAGGTCGGGCACCTCGCCGTACGACTCGTACGTGCGGCCCCAGCGGTCGTCGCGCACCACGCACAGGCACGGCGCGAAGTTCCACGGGATGCCGGTACCGGTCAGCTCCTCGGCGGTGGCCCGGCCGATCCGCTGCACCAGCGCCGGGTCCCGGGTCGCCCCGAGGCCGATGTTGTGCGGGAAGATCGTCGCGCCGCGCACGTTGTTGTGCCCGTGCACGGCGTCGATGCCGTAGATCATCGGGATGCCGAGCGGGGTGCCCATCGCGGCCCGCTGGTAGGCGTCGACCATGTCGGCCCAGCCGGCCGCCGTGCTCGACGCCGGCGCCGACCCGCCGCCGGACAGGACCGACCCGACCCGGTTCGCGGCCAGGTCGGCCGGGGAGATCTCGCCCCGCTCGGCCTGCACCAGCTGCCCGATCTTGTCGTCCAGGGTCATCCGGCCGAGCAGGTCCGCCACCCGGGTGGCGACCGGTTGCGCCGGGTCCTGGTACGCGGGCCCGGCTGCGGCGGCGTCGCCGGGCCGGGCCACCACCACGGCCACCGACGCGGCGAGCAGCCCGGCCGCGGCGGCGGCCACCGGCCGGCGCAGGTGGCGCAGGTGGCGCAGCCGGCGCAGGTGGCGCAGCCGGGACCGGGGCGGGGGAGCGGCGGGCAGGGGTACGCCGGTGGGGGCCACGGCGGATCTCCTCGGGACGGCGGCGACGGGTCGGAGCCGGATCCCGCGGATCCGCTCGGACGACCCACGTCCACCGGTGCGACCGCACCGACGGACGGTTGCCGCGTCGTCACCGGGACGTTAACCCGGTCCGCCGACCCCGTAAAGGCCCGCCCGTCCGGATCCGGCGCGGGCCGGCACCCGTACCCGCGCGGGATTGGCCGGTACCGGCGCGGGAAGACCGGCGCCGTGCCCGACACCGACGACCGGCCCCGCACCGGCTACGCCCCGGTCAACGGCCTGCAGATGTACTACGAGATCCACGGCTCCGGCGGGACGCCGCTGCTCCTCCTGCACGGTGGCCTGTTCGACATCGACCAGCAGTTCGGCCGGCTCATCTCCGGGCTGGCCGCGACCCGCCGGGTCATCGCGGCCGACTTCCAGGGGCACGGGCGGACCAACGACCTGGACCGGCCGCTCACCAGCGCGGACCTCGCCTCCGACGTCGTCGGCCTGCTCCAACACCTGGAGGTGCCGCGGGTCGACGTCTTCGGCTTCAGCGTGGGCGGCGCGGTCGCCCTCCGGCTCGCGATCACGCGTCCGGAGCTGGTCGGCAGGCTCATCGTGTCCTCGGTGTCGTACCACCCGGACGGCGACCGCGGGGAGAACAGCGACGCGGTCGGCGAGCTGACGGTGGAGATGATCGCCGGCACCCCGATGGAGGAGGCGTACCGGGCGAAGTCCCCGCACCCGGACCGGCTGCAGGACCTGCTGGACAAGCTGGGGTCGTTCGACGAGGGCGTCGGCGGCTGGTCGGACGACGACATCGTCGGGATCGCCGCCCCGACCCTGATCACGGTGGGGGACTGTGACGCGGTGACGCTCGAGCACGCCGTGCGGTTCCTCCGGTTGCGGGGCGGCGACGTCAACGGCGACTTCGCCGGCGTCCCCGCCTCGCAGCTCGCGGTGTTCCCGGGGACCACGCACTTCACCGGTATCGCCCGCACCGGGATGGTCCTGGACGCGGTGCTCGGCTTCCTCGACGCGCCGGTCCCCGCGGGCTGAGGCCCGCCCGGGCCGGGGCCGGCCGCGGCCCCGCGGCCCGCGGCCGGCCCCGCCGTCAGGGGCTGGTGAGGACGACGAGCCGCTGGGTCGCCCGGGTCATCGCGACGTAGCGGTCCACCGCCCCGCCGACGCCCCCGCCGAACGCCTCCGGGTCGACCAGGACGACCAGGTCGAACTCCAGCCCCTTCGACAGCTCCGGGGTCAGCGACCGGACCCGGGGGGTCGCCGGCCGGAACGCGGGAGCGCCGATGACGCAGGCGATGCCGTCGGCGTGCGCGGCCAGCCAGCTGTCCAGGACCGCGCCGAGCTCCGCGGCCGACCCGTGGCGGACCGGGATGCCGGTGCCCCGGATCGAGGTCGGCACGTTGGCGTCCGGGAGCACGGCCCGGATGACCGGCTCGGCCTCGGCCATGACCTCCTCCGGTGTCCGGTAGTTGATGCTCAGGGAGGCCACGGTGACCCGGTCGAGCCCGATCCGCCGGAGCCGGTCCTCCCACGACTCCGGGAACCCGCGCCGGGCCTGGGCCCGGTCCCCGGCGATGGTGACGCTGCGGGACGGGCAGCGCCGCAGCAGCATCTGCCACTCCGCGTCGGTCAGCTCCTGGGCCTCGTCCACCACCACGTGCGCGAACGGGCCGGCGAGCAGGTCCGGGGCCACCCCGGGCAGCACGTCCTCGTCGACCAGGGCATCCCGCAGGTCCTGCTGGCGCAGGCTGGTCATCAGCAGCAGCTCGGAGTCGTCGGCCTCGATGAGGTTGTCGATGACCTCGGCCATCCGCTCGCGCTCCACGGCCACGGCGGCGGCCCGGTGGCGCCGGCGCCGGGCCGCCGCCGGGTCGCCGAGCCGGTGCCGGGCCGCGTCCAGCAGCGGCAGGTCGGACACCGTCCAGGCCCGGGCGTCCGCGCGCCGCAGCGCCCGCAGCTCGTCCGGACCCAGCCCGGGCGCGCACCTGCGCAGGTAGGCGGGCACCGACCACAGGTCCGCGACGAGGTCGGCCGCGTCGAGCAGCGGCCACGCCCGGTCGAGCGCCGCCCGCAGCTCCCCGTTCCGCTGCAGCGACCTGCGGAGCAGGTCGGCCGAGGCGTCGCCGTCGTACTTGTCGACCAGGATCGACAGCAGCTCCGCCCGGACCTGGTCGCGGGCCTCGTTGTGCGGGGTGCCGGGTTCGGCCGCCCGGAACGCCTCGGCCCAGTCCTCGGCGCTCAGCCACAGCTCGCACCACGGGGTGTCGACCGCCGTTCCCGTGGCCGGCGGCTCCTCGTAGAACCGGACGGCCGCCTCGATCGCCCGCACCAGGTCCGCGGACCCCTTCAGGCGGGCCACCTCCGGGTCGGTCTCGACCGCCGCCGCCGGTCCCTCCGGGACGAGGTCCCGCAGCGTGCAGGTCTGCACGCCGTCCTCCCCGAGGCTGGGCAGGACGTCGGCCACGTACGACAGGTAGGGCCGGCTCGGGCCGACGAACAGCACGCCGCCCCGGTGCGACCCGAGCCGCGGGTCGGAGTACAGGAGGTAGGCCGAGCGGTGCAGGGCGACGACGGTCTTGCCCGTGCCCGGACCGCCGTCGACGACGAGGGCGCCGCGGGACCCGGCCCGGATGATCGCGTCCTGGTCGGCCTGGATGGTGCCGAGCACGTCCCGCATCCGGTCCGAGCGGTCCTCGCCGAGGCCGGCGAGGAACGCGGACCGGTCGTCGAGCGCGGCGTGCCCCGCGAACCCGTCGGCGCTGAACACCTCGTCCCAGTAGTCGGTGATCCGGCCGCGGGTCCAGCGGTAGCGGCGGCGGCTCGCCAGGCCCATCGGGTTGGCGTGGGTCGCCCCGAAGAACGGCTCGGCCGCGGGGGAGCGCCAGTCGACCAGCAGCCGGCGGCCGGTGCCGTCGGTGAGGCCGAGCCGCCCGATGTACACCGGCTCGGGGTCCCCGCTGCCGACGACGCGCCCCAGGCACAGGTCCACACCGAACCGCCGCAGGGTACGCAGGCGGGCGGTCAGCCGGTGCACCTCCAGGTCCCGGTCCAGCGCGGCCTGGCCGCGGCCGCCGGGCGCCCGGCGCTCGGCGTCGAGCCGGTCGGACAGGTCGGCGACCGACTGCCGGAGGCTGTCCGCGAGGGCGGCGAAGTGCCGCTCGTCGGCGGCGATCAGCGCGGGGTCCGCCTTGGCGGAGAGGTGGTCGGGAAGGTCGAACACGCTGGTGTCCAAGGCCACGCCGTCAGCCCCGGTCCCGGCCGGCCGCGTCGAGCAGCAGCGTCGCGGCCACCGTCGTGCCGTCGGTGCGGACCAGGCCGGCGACCGCGGCCGCCCGGTCCCGGGTCCGCGGCGCCCGGGCCAGCAGCGCCGCGAACTCCTCGTCCGGGGGCGCGCACACCCGCACCTGGGCGCCCAGCTCCCGCAGCCGCACCGCCAGCCCGGCCACCGGTTCGACGTCCCCGCGCGACCCGTACGTCGACAACAGCACACGCACTACGCGACTCCCATTTCCGCAGGTCCTGGCTTCGGACCGGCGATTCTGGGGCACGACTGGGGCCTTGTGGCAAGCCCCCCGGTGCGCTATACGTTGACAGTGGCGAGGAGTGCTCCTCCGCCCTTTCGTCTCCCGTCCGGTGTGGACCCCTGTGGTCGGTGCCTCCGGCCCGTGGGCGACCGCCTCAGTGCCGGGCGAGCGCGGCGCCGAGGATGCGGGCGCCGGCCGGGTGGGCGGCCGGGTTGGGGCCGGCGTAGTTGAGCCGGATGTAGGGGCCCGCCGGCTCGGCCGGGAACCACTCGGTGCCCGGGGCCAGGACCAGTCCGGAGTCCTCGCAGTCGCGGGCGAGCCGGTGCACGTCGGTGCCGTCCGGCAGGCGCAGCCAGAGGTTGAGCCCACCGGCCGGGACGAGCTCGACGGTGGCGGTCGGGGCGTGCTCGGCCAGGGCGGCGAGGAGCAGGTCGCGCCGGTCCCGCAGCCGCTCCCGCAGGGCGGCCAGGTGCCGGCCCCAGCCGGGCTGGGTGACCACGTCCAGCGCCGCGGCTTGGAGCAGCCCGCTGACGTACACCGACTCGGCGGCCCGGTCGGCCAGGATGCGGTCCCGGGCCGGCCCGCGCGCGACCACCGCGGCCACCCGCAGGGCCGGGGACACGCCCTTGGTCAGCGACCGCAGGTAGACGACGTGGCCGGAGTCGTCCTGCGTGGCCACCGGGACCGGGGTCGCGGTGATCCCCAGGTCGTGCGCCCAGTCGTCCTCGACCAGGAACGCGCCGTGCCGCCGCACCAGGTCCAGGACCGTCTCCCGCAGCGCGGCCGGCCACTGCGCCCCGGTCGGGTTGGCGTGGTCCGGCTGGGCGTAGAAGACCCGGGCCCCGGTCTCGTCGAACGCCCGCGCCAGCTCGGCGGCGTCCGGCCCGGCCGGCCCGCTCGGCACCGGCACGATACGCACGCCGGCCTGCTGCGCGGCCAGGATCGCCCCCCAGTACGTCGGGGACTCCAGCAGCAGCGGCCGGCCGGGGGCGACCAGGGCGCGGAACACCGCGCTGAGCCCGCTCTGGCTGCCCGGCAGGACGATGGCGTCGCTCGGGGTGGGCGGGCTGACCCCGGCCGGGGTGGCGGCGGCCAGCTCGCCGACGAACCACGCCTGCAGCTCCGGCAGGCCGGCGGCCGGCGACCGGGCCATCGCCGCGTCCGTACGCGCCGCGCGGGCCAGCGCCGCCCGCACCAGCCGCTCGGGCAGCAGTTCGCGGTCCGGGTAGCCGGAGTGCAGGGCGATGACGTCGTTGGGGGTGCTGCGCAGGGCGGTGGGCACCGGCCGGATCGGCGCGGGCGGCGAGCGCAGCGCGGCGGTCTGCCAGCCGTAGTCGGCCGGCCGCGCCGTCCGTACCGCGCGGACGAAGGTGCCGACGCCGGGCCGGCTCTCGATCAGCCCCTGCGCGGCCAGGGTGCGCAGCGCCCGCTGCACCGTCAGCGGGCCGGCCTGGTGGCGGGCGACCAGCTCGCGGGTGGAGGGCAGCCTGGCCTCCGCCGGCGCGGTCCGGATCCAGTCGCGGAGGTCGGCGACGATCCGCGAACTGCTATCGTCACTCATGACGGAGAAGAGTAGCGCTATCGGCATTTCGGCGCCGGTGATACCGCCGGTCGCGCGGCACGGTCTCTGGTGGGGCCTGCTCGGGGTCGTCGCCTTCTCCTTCTCCGTCCCGCTGACCAGGATCGCGGTCGCCGGCCTCCCGCCGCTGTTCATCGGCTCCGGCCGGGCCGTCGTGGCGGCGGTCCTGGCCGGGCTGGCGCTGGCCGCGACCCGGCAGCGGCTGCCGAGCGGGACGCAGTGGGCGCGGCTCGCGGTGGTCGGCGGCGGGGTCGTGGTCGGGTTCCCGCTGCTCACCTCGTACGCGCTCACCAGCGCCCCGGCCAGCCACGGCGCCGTGGTCATCGCCGTCCTGCCGGCCGCCACGGCGGTGCTGGTCGTCCTGCGCGGGCACGAGCGGCCGCCCCGGGTCTTCTGGATCGCCGCCGGTGCCGGCGCGGTGTCGGCGCTGGCGTTCGCGTCGGCGCAGGGGGGCGGCCTGGGCCAGCTGCACCGGGCCGACCTGCTGCTGTTCGGGGCCGTGCTCGCCGCCGCCGTCGGCTACGCCGAGGGCGGGCTGGTCGCCCGCGAGCTCGGCGCCTGGCAGACCGTGTCCTGGGCGCTGGTCGGCTGCGCGCCGCTGATGGTGGGCCTGACCGTCCTGGCCGCCGTCCGGCACACCCCGGACGGCACGCCGACGCAGTGGGCGGCCTTCGGCTACCTCGGCGTGGTGAGCATGTTCCTGGGCTTCTTCGCCTGGTACCGCGGACTGGCGATCGGGCCCATGGTGCAGGTCAGCCAGGTCCAGCTGGTCCAGCCCGTCCTGACGATCGGCTGGGCCGGGCTCCTGCTCGGCGAGCACCTCGGCGCGGCGACCGTCGTGGGCGGACTCGTCGTCATCCTCTGCGCCGGGACCGCCGTCCGGGCCCGCCAGCGGGCCCCGGAGCCCGGACCCCGGGACCCGCGGTGAGGGCGGGGCGGGACCACCGGTCCCGCCGCGCCCGGGGCGGCCGCTCGCGGTG
>CADCTP010000082.1 GCA_902805565.1 uncultured Mycobacteriales bacterium | reverse complement strand
CCGGCGCGACCAGGGCCCCGGCCACCAGCAGCATCGCGCCCAGGGACAGCAGCCCGCCGTACGCGGCCAGCGCCAGGTGCGAGACCGCGACCCCGACCAGCAGCACCAGCAGCCGCCGGGCCGGCCCCCGGCGCGGCGGCCACGCCCCGCCGATCAGGCCGCCGACCAGGGACCCGGCACTCCACACCGCGAACAGCGCGCCGGCCGCGGCGGTGGCCCCGGCCGCGCCGGCCGCCCCGATCACCCCGACCTCGGCCCAGGACAGCCCGCACAGCAGCAGGAAGCCGGCCGCGTACAGCGGCACCAGCGGCCGCAGCTGGCGCAGCTCGACCGGCGGCCGGTCCCCGCCGGCGACCCGGTGCAGCCCGGGCGTCACCGCGAACGCGGTCACCCCGGCGATGGTCAGCCCCGCCGCCAGCAGCACCGCGGCGGCCGGCGAGGCGACCGCGGCGGCCGCCCCGGCCAGCGACGGGCCGGTGATGAACACCAGCTCCTGGACCGTGGCCTCCAGTGAGTACATCGCGGTGCGGGCGTCCCCCTCGGGCAGCAGCACCGGCCACAGCGCCCGGGCCACCGCCGGCACCGGGGACCCGAACAGCGCGGCCGACCCGGTGATGCCGGCCAGCACCGGCGTCGAGGAGGTGGGCACCAGGGCCAGCACCACCAGCCCGGCCGCGGACACCGTCGCGGTGCCCAGCAGCACCCGGCGCGGCGGCCGGCCGCGGTCGACCAGCCGGCTCCAGAACAGCGAACCCAGCCCGGCGCCGAGCACCCACACCGCGCTCACCAGCCCGCCGGACGCGTACGACCCGGTGCGCTCGACCGTCAGCAGCACCACGGCGAGCCCGCCGGCCGGCCAGCCGACCCGGGCCAGCAGGGACGTGCCCAGCGCCCGACCGACGGTCGGGGTCCGCAGCAGCGGGCGGTACGACGCGGGCAGCAGCCCCCTAGTCAAGGTCGTCGTGGACCATCAGCCGGCGGGCGGCCTCGGTCAGCGAGCCGGACAGCGACGGGTAGACCGAGAAGGTCGAGGCGATCTGGGAGACGGTGAGCCCGAGCTGCACGGCCATCGTGATCGGCAGGATCAGCTCGGACGCGGACGGCGCGACCACCACGCCGCCGATGACGGCCCCGGTCGCCGGCCGGCAGAACAGCTTCACGAACCCGTCCGAGACGCCCTGCATCTTCGCCCGCGGGTTGCTGGCCAGCGGCATCAGCACGGTGCGGGCCGGCACCTCGCCGGCCTCGATGGCCTTCTGCTGGATGCCCACGGTGGCGATCTCCGGGTGGGTGAACACCGTGGCCGAGACGGTCTTCAGCCGCAGCGGGGTGACCGCCTCGCCGAGCGCGTGCCACATCGCGATCCGGCCCTGCATCGCCGCGACGGAGGCCAGCATCAGCACGCCGGTGCAGTCGCCGGCCGCGTACACGCCCGGGGCGCCGGTCCGGGACACCCGGTCGACCTCGACGAACCCGCCGCGGCCGAGCGTCACCCCGACCGCGTCCAGGGCGAGGCCCTCGGTGTTGGGGACCGAGCCGACGGTCATCAGGGCGTGGCTGCCCTCGACCGTGCGGCCGTCCTCCATGGTGACCAGCACGCCCTTCTCGGTCCGGGCGACCGAGGCGGCGCGGGCCCGCTTGACGATCTCGCCGCCGTGCTCGGCGAAGACCTCCTCGATCACCTCGGCCGCGTCGGTGTCCTCCCCGGGCAGCACCCGGACCCGGCTGGAGACCAGGGTGACCCGCACGCCCATCTCCAGGTACGCGCTGGCGAACTCGGCGCCGGTGACCCCGGAGCCGATCACGACGAGGTGCTCGGGCAGCTCGGTCAGGTCGTACACCTGCCGCCAGGTGAGGATCCGCTCGCCGTCCGGCTCGGCGCCGGGCAGCACCCGCGGGGTGGCCCCGGTGGCCAGCAGCACGACGTCGGCCTCGACGGTCTCCAGCACCCTGCCCGCCGGGTCGAGCACCTCGATCCGCCGGGCGGTGCCGGACTGCTCGGCGGCGAACCGGCCGCGGCCGGCCAGCAGCCGCACGCCCTCGCCGGACAGCCGCTGCCAGACGTCCTCGGACTGCCAGGCGGCCAGGTCCTTCACCCGCCGGTTGACCAGCGGCGCGTCCACCACCACGTCCCCGGACTCGCCGTCCGGCCCGCCGGTGGTGCGGACGCCGAGCGCCGGCGCGCCGCGGAAGCTGGTCATGGTCTCGCTGGTCGCGATCAGCGTCTTCGACGGCACGCAGTCGTAGAGCACGCAGGCCCCGCCGAGGCCGTCCGGCTCGATCAGGGTCACCTCGCCGCCGAGCTGCGCGGCCACCAGCGCCGCCTCGTACCCGGCCGGTCCCCCACCAATGATCGCGATCCTGGTCACCCGACCATTGTCCTCCCTCCCCGGGGGGGCCGTACGATCACGCCTCGTGGCTCTGTACGCGGCCTACGGGTCCAACATGGATCCGGCGCAGATGATCCAGCGCGCCCCGCACTCGCCGGTCGCCGGCACGGGGTGGATCACCGACTGGTGGCTCACCTTCGGCGGGGAGGACCTCGGCTGGGAGGGGGCGCTGGCCACGCTGGTGGAGTCGCCGGGCGAGCACGTGTTCGTCGCGCTCTACGACGTCACCCCGTACGACGAGGCGCACCTGGACTCCTGGGAGGGCGCCGACACCGGGCTCTACCGCAAGATCCGGCTGCGGGTGCACACCCTGGACCGCGACGTCCTGGCCTGGGTGTACGTGCTGGACGCCTTCGAGGGCGGGCTGCCGTCGGCGCGCTACCTCGGGGTGCTGGCCGACGCGGCCGAGCGGGCCGGGGCGCCGGACGACTACGTCACCCAGCTGCGGATGCGGCCCTGCCGCAAGTCCTGGCCCTAGGGCGGGTTCCCCGGTCTCCCGGCGGCGCGGGCATCCACCGCCGCTCGGGGGACGGGCCCTGGCGGGGCCGGGGCGGCGGGCCGTAGGTTGGTTCGGTTCCCGAACCGAGGAGAGCCCGTGACCGCCACCCCCGAGCGCAGCCGCACGTACTCCTGGTCCGACCCGGTGTCGCTGGCCACCGCGGCCGCCCAGCAGGCCGGCCTGGAGTTCCTGGCCGCGATGGGGTCCGGCGCGCTGCCGGCACCGCCGATCATGGCCACCCTCGGGATCTCCGGCATGGAGGTCGAGCACGGCCGGGTCGCCTTCGGGCTGGAGCCGGCGGAGTGGCACTACAACCCGATCGGCACCGTGCACGGCGGGGTGCTGGCCACCCTGCTCGACTCGGCGACCGGCTGCGCGGTGCACTCGACGCTGCCCGCCGGCACCGGCTACACCTCACTGGACCTGTCGGTGCGGTTCCTGAAGCCGGTCTCGGTGGGCTCCGGGCCCCTGCGCTGCACCGGCGAGGTGCTCAACGCCGGCCGGCGGACCGCGCTGGCCGAGGCCCGGCTCACCGACGCCGCCGGCAAGCTGCTGGCCCACGCCACGTCGACCTGCCTGCTGCTGCGCCCGTAGCGGCGCGCCCCGGACACCGCACCGCCCGGACACCGCACCGCCCGGACACCGCACCGCCCGGACACCGCACCGCCCCGGACAGCCGCAGCGCCCGGACAGCCGCAGCGCCCGGACACCGAAGGGCCCGGACACCGAAGGGCCCGGCCGCCGTGCTGGCGGCCGGGCCCCGGGTGCGTCGGTCTAGTAGACGCTCACGCCGTAGACGCTCAGCGCCTCCGGCACCTTCTGGAAGAAGGTGGTGCCGCCGGAGGAGCAGTTGCCGCTGCCGCCGGAGGTCAGGCCGTACGCGGTGCTGCCGCCGAAGAGGGAGCCGCCGCTGTCGCCGCCCTCGGCGCAGATGTTCGTGCGGATGGTGTCGTACACCGCGCCCTCGGCGTAGTTGACCGTCGCGCTGGTGGAGGTGACGGACCCGCACCGCAGGCCGGTGGTGCTGCCGCTGCGGCACAGCGACTGGCCCGAGAAGACGTTGCCGGAGCCGGTGATGTCGGTCGTGGTGCCGTTGTAGCGGTTGACGTTGCCCGGGTTGGCGATCGTCGAGGTGTAGCGGACGATCCCGTAGTCGTTGGTCGGGAAGCTGGTCCCGGTCCGGCTGCCGATCGCCGCGCCGCCGGGGCTGGCCGACCAGGTCGAGCCGATGTTGGTGCAGTGGCCGGCGGTCAGGAAGTAGCGGGTGCCGGCGCTGTTGCGGACGTTGAAGCCGAGCGAGCAGCGCGCGCCGCCGGTGTAGATGGCGTCACCGCCGGAGATCAGCGTGGTGATCGGGGCGGTGCGCTCGACCCGGACCGCGGTGCCGTGCCGCTTGAGGTCCGCCAGCAGGGCCGAGACCTTCGGGCCCTTCGCGTTCGCACCGACGCTGACCACGACCTGGTTGGTGGCCACGTCGACGCCCCACGAGGTGCCCACGGCACCGGCGCCGGCGTACCGGTCCAGCGCGGTCTTGACCCCGGAGAGCTGGGCCGCGCTGCGGGTGACGATCTTGGCGGTGGCACCCGCGGCCCGGACCTGGGCGGCGGTCGCCTTGTCCAGGACGGTGACGACGAGGGAGCCGTCCGCGGCCAGGTAGGAGCCGGCGGTGCGGGCGCCGAGCGAGCGCTCGAGGGCGACGCCACGGGCGGCGCGGTCGGCCTCGGCCTTGACCCGGGCCTGCGCCTCGGTCGCCGAGATGCCGAGCGTGCGGGCGAGCTCGGCGTCGGCGGCGGTGGCCGCCGGCGCGGCCGGGGCGGCCGGGGCCGCCTGCGCGGCGGGGACGGCGACCGCCCCGGCCATAGCCAGACCCAGCGCGCCGGTGAGCGCGGTCCGGCGAATGAGTGACCCTCTGGTCATGGTGCCTCCCTGATGGGCGGGCGACACGCCTGTTGGCGTGCCGAGGGTCGGCTGGACGGGTCAACCGGACGTCGGCCGTACGCCGGGGCGAAAGGCTCGAAACGAGGTGAAGGTTTACGCCGAACCAACCGCGGGCAGTAAACGCCGTTGCGAATCTGCCGCACAAGCGCTGTCACCCGAATGGGGTGCAACCCGGTACGCCCGTTCGCGCGTCCAGCACTCGGCACATATCGGGGCCGATCGGCCCATCGGGCGGTGATCCACTCGCCCGACCGGAGCTCAGCCCAGGGTGGCCAGGGCCGTGTTGACCAGCACCCGGACGCCGACCTCCAGGGCCGCCTCGTCCACGTCGAAGGTCGGCCGGTGCAGGTCCAGGAACGGGCCCTCGTCGCCGGGCGCCCGCACCCCGAGCCGGGCCAGCGCGCCGGGCACGTGCCCGAGATACCACGCGAAGTCCTCGCCGCCGAGGCTCTGCTCGGTGTCGGTCACCGCGTCCGGGCCGAGCGCGGCCTGGATGCCGGTGCGCAGCAGCCCGGTGGAGAACACCTCGTTGACCACCGGCGGCACCCCCTGCCGGTAGTCCACCTCGACCGTCGCCCCGGTCGGCGCCACCACCTGCTCGATCAGCTCGCGGACCAGGCCCTCGGCGCCCTCCCAGGCGTTCCGGTCGAGCATCCGCACGGTGCCGCCGACCGTGCCGGCCTGCGGGATCGCGTTCGGCGCCAGGCCGGCGTTCACCGCCCCCCAGACCAGCGACATGCCGTGCCGGGGGTCGACCCGGCGGGACATCAGGCCGGGCACCTCCGTGATCACCCGGCCCAGCGCGTACACCAGGTCGACGGTGTTGTGCGGGCGCGCGGTGTGCCCGCCGGGGCCGCTGAGCCGGACGTCCACCCGGTCGCAGGCCGCGGTGATCGGTCCGGTGCGGATGCCGACCAGGCCGGTCTCCAGCTTCGGGTCGCAGTGCAGCGCGAAGATCCGTTCGACGTCCTTGAGCACGCCGGCGTCCAGGGCGTCCAGGGCGCCGCCCGGGACGCCCTCCTCGGCCGGCTGGAAGATCACCCGGACCCGGCCGGGCAGCTCCGGCGCGGAGGCCAGCGCGAGCGCCGCGCCGAGCACCGCGGCCGTGTGCACATCGTGACCGCAGGCGTGGCACACGCCCGGCACCGTGGACGCGTACGACACGTCCTTGACGTCCTGCAGCGGGAGCGCGTCGATGTCCGCGCGCAGCGCGACCACCCGCCCGCCCGAGCCGATCTCGCAGGACAGGCCGGTGCCGACGGGCAGCACCCGGGGCCGCAGGCCGACCGCCTCCAGCGCCTGGACCAGCTTGGCGGTGGTGCGGTGCTCGGCGTACCCGAGCTCGGGATGGCTGTGCACGTCGCGACGGAACGTGACCAGGTCGGCCCCGCGCTCGGCCAACCAGCGGTCCAGCCAGGGCAGCTCCCGCTTGCCCGTCGACGGTCCGGTCACAGCGGCAGCCCCACCCGCATCTCCTCCAGCAGTGACTCCACGACGGGCCGGAGGTCGCCGTCGGATCCGGCGGCCACCCGGCGCTGTCGCTGGTAGCTCGCGCCGTGCTCGAGGATCCTCGAGACGGTCGCCAGCTCGTCCTCGCAGCCGAGCCGCGTGGCGGTCGGGGTGAGGTCGGCGACGAGCTCGCGGATCGCCGCCCGGACCGGTCGGACGGTCCCGCGCGCGTCGACCACGATCTCCGCATCAAGACCATACCGCGCGGCCCGCCACTTGTTCTCCCGGACGACCCACGCCCGCGGCTCCGGCAGCCGGAAGCCGCGGTCGAGCTGGGTGTCCATCTGCTCCACCAGGCACTGGGCCAGGGCGGCCACCGCGGTGATCTCGTCCAGGGTCGGCAGCCCGTCGCAGATCCGCAGCTCCACCGTGCCGAAGTTGGGGTGCGGCCGGACGTCCCACCAGACCTCGCGGACGGTCTCGATCGCCCCGGTCCGGATCTGCAGCTCCATGTAGTGCTCGAACTCGTCCCAGGTGGAGAGCTGGTAGGGCAGGCCGGCGGTCGGCATCCCCTCGAACACCTTCGACCGGTACGACGCCAGCCCGGTGTCGGCGCCCAGCCAGAACGGGCTGGACGCGGACAGGGCCAGCAGGTGCGGCACGTAGTCCAGCAGCGCGTTGACGATCGGCATGACCTTGTCCTCGGCGCGCACCCCCACGTGCACGTGCACCCCGAAGATCTGCAGCTGCTCGGCGACCCGCTGGTTGCGCTCGACCAGCTGCCGGTAGCGGTCGTTGTCGGAGATCTTCTGGCTGGCCCAGTGGGTCGTGGGGTGGGTGCCGGAGCACATCAGGCCCAGGTTCCGCCGGGCCGCGGCCGCCTGCACCTCGGCCACCGTGCCGGCGAGGTCCGCCCGGGCCTCGGCGACCGACCCGCAGACACCCGTGATGACCTCGACGCAGGACTGCATCAGTTCCGGCTTGGCCTTGGCGTGCTCCACCCCCGGCGCCGGGGCCAGCTCGGCCAGGATCGCCTCCGATCCCGCGGTGAGCTCGCCGGTGGCGAGGTCGACCAGCTCCAGCTCCCACTCGATCCCGAGGCTGGACCGCTCGGACGCGCTGAAGTCGATCCGCATGGACGGAGCCTATGCGGATCCGCCACGCCCGCCCCGGGCGGCGACCGCGGGGGATACGGGCGGGCCGGCGGGGTATGCCCCAGCGGTGCCGACCCGCCGGTAACCGGCTACTGGGCTGCCAGGGTTAGGCGCCCCGGCGTAGGGTCGCATGGTCCCGCTCCGTCGGGCCCGCGTGCGGGACGCACCTTCTGCTCCCGCGCGCCGGCGCCCGGCCGGCACCCCGGTGGTCGGCGCCAGGGCGGGACACGGCGTCCGCGGCGGGAGGCAGGAAGGAAGACAGTGGTCACACCAGGCGGCCAGCGTGGCGGCGGCGGCCGCGTGCTCGCCCGGCGCTACCACCTTCAGCGGGTGCTGGGCCGAGGCGCGATGGGGGCCGTCTGGGAGGCCGAGGACACGTTCCTGCGCCGCACGGTCGCGGTCAAGGAAGTCGTCATCCCCGGCAGCCTGTCCCCGGAGGAACGCGCGGTCAGCGTCGAGCGCACCATGCGCGAGGCCCGGGCGATCGCCCGGCTGGGCCACCCCAACGTGGTGACCCTGTTCGACGTGCTGGACGAGGACGCCCGGCCCTGGGTGGTCATGGAGATGGTCCCGTCCCGCTCGCTGGCCGAGGTCATCAAGGAGGACGGCCCGCTGCACCCGCTGCGGGTCGCCACCGTGGGCCTGGCCATCCTGGGCGCGCTGGAGGCGGCGCACGCCGCCGGCATCACCCACCGGGACGTGAAGCCCGGCAACATCCTGCTCGGCCACGACGGCCGGGTGAAGCTCACCGACTTCGGCATCGCCCGGGCCGTCGGCGACGACACGATCACCGGCACCGGCCTGCTGGTCGGCTCCCCGTCGTACATCGCCCCGGAGATCATCAAGGGCCAGGAGGCCGGCGCACCGGCCGACCTGTGGGGCCTCGGTGCCACGCTGTACGCGTCGGTCGAGGGCCGGGCGCCGTTCTCCGGCGGCGACGCGATGGAGACGCTGTCCAAGGTCGTGCAGGACGCGCCGACGCCGTACGTGCGGGCGGGCTCCCTGGTGCCGGCGCTGGACTCGATGCTGGACAAGGACCCGACGACCCGCGCCCGGCCGGTGGACGCCCGGCGGATGCTGCTGGACGTGCTGCGCGGCGGCGGCGACAGCGCGGCGGCCCGGCCGGCCGCGTCGCCGGCCCCGCCGCCGCCCCCGCCGGTCAGCTCCGGACCGCG
>CADCTP010000081.1 GCA_902805565.1 uncultured Mycobacteriales bacterium | reverse complement strand
CACCGTCCCCGCCGGCCGCCGCGGACCCCGGCCGGGCCGGGAAGCGGGCGGCCAGCGCGCGGACCCGGGCCGACGCCTCGGCCAGCCGGGACTCCGGCAGCCGCCCGGACCGGACCGCCGCCACCAGCGCGTCCCGGGCGGCGTCCGCGATCGGCTCGCCGTCGGCGTCACCGCCCAGGCAGAGCGCGTCCACCCCGGCCAGCACGGCCAGCACCGCGCCCTCGCCGATCCCGACCGACCCGGCGATCGCCCCCATCTCCAGCGCGTCGCTGATCACCACGCCGTCGAACCCCCACGCGTCCCGCAGCAGCCCGGTGACCAGCGCCGGGTTGAGCGTCGCCGGCAGGGTGCCGTACCCGGGGACCAGCAGGTGGCCGGTCATCACCGTCGCCGCGCCGGCGTCCACCGCGGCCCGGAACGGCGCCAGCGCCCCCGGCAGGTCGGCCCCGACCGTCGGCAGCCCGACGTGCGAGTCCACGGTGGTGTCGCCGTGCCCGGGGAAGTGCTTGACGCAGGCGGCGACCCCGGCGGCCTGGGTCCCCTCGACCGCCGCCACCACGTGCCGGGCGACCAGCGACGGCGTGGCGCCGAACGAGCGGACCCCGATCACCGGGTTGTCCGGCGCCGAGTTCACGTCGGCCACCGGCCCCAGCGTCCAGGTGATCCCGACCGACGCCACCCGCTCGGCCAGCGCCGCCGACACCGCCCGGGTCGTCGGCACCGAGTCCAGCACCCCCAGCGCGTACGCCCCCGGGGACGGCGACCCGACCGCCGCGTACAGCCGGGTGACGTCGCCGCCCTCCTCGTCCGTCGCCACCAGCACGTCCGGCCGCTCGGCCCGCAGCGCCGCGGTCAGCCCGGCGACCTGGTCGAAGGACCGGCAGTTGCGGGCGAACAGGACGACCCCGCCGAGCCCGGCCGCCACCCGCCGGCGCACCCAGTCCGGCGGCGACGTCCCGGCGAACCCGGGGAACAGCACCGAGTCGGCCAGCGCGGCGACGGTCATCCCTTCACGGCCCCGGCCGCCGCCCCGCCCGCGATCCGGCCCTGCAGCAGCACCGCGAAGATGACGACCGGTATCGCGTACAGGGTGGAGCCGGCCATCAGGCCGCCCCAGTCGGTGCCCTGCGCGGTCTTGAAGGTGCCCAGCCACACCGGCAGTGTCTGGTTCTGCCGCTCCATCAGGGTCAGCGCGAGGATGAACTCGTTCCAGGCCTGGATGAACGCGAACACCGACGTCGCCACCAGCCCCGGCCCCATCAGCGGGAAGGTGATCCGCCAGAACGCCCCCCAGCGGGACGCCCCGTCGATCATCGCCGCCTCCTCCAGCTCCACCGGCAGCGCGGCGACGAACCCGCGCAGCGTCCACACCGTGAACGGCAGCACGAAGGCCATGTACGTCGCGACCAGCACCGGCAGCACGTTGAGCAGGTCGGCGTCGCGCAGCGTCAGGTACATCGGGATGACCAGCGCCTCCAGCGGCACCATCTGCACGACCAGGATCATCAGCAGGTACGTCCGCCGCCCGCGGAACCGGAACCGGGCCACCGCGGTCGCCGCGAGCAGCGCCACCAGCACGGCCAGGAACGTCACCGCCGCCGAGACGATCAGGCTGTTGCGCATGAACCGCCAGAACCCGTCGGCGCCGATCGCGGTCCGGAAGTTCTCCAGCGTGACCGTGGTCGGGAACAGCGACACGTCGAAGGTCCGGATGTCCCCGGCCGGCTTGAACGCCGTGGAGACCATCCAGTAGACGGGGAAGACGAAGAGCAGGAAGACGACGACGGCGGTCAGGTTCGCCGCGGCCGTGCCCCGCCGGGACCGCAGCGCGCTCACTGTGCCTCCCGCTCGGCCGCCGGGCGGCCCGCCTCGCTCGGTTCGCGCTGCGCGCTCACTGTGCCTCCCGCTCGGCCGCCGGGCGGCCCGCCTCGCTCGGTTCGCGCTGCGCGCTCACAGGTCCTCCTCGCCGACGCGCACCATGACGCGGACGTACCAGACGGTGACCAGCAGGGTCAGCGCCACCATGATCACGGCGGCGGCCGAGGCCACCCCGAACCGGCTGACCCCGAAGCCCTGCGTGTACGTGTAGAGGTTGATCAGCACGGTCTGCCGGTCCGGCCCGCCGCGGGTGATCACGTACACCTGGGTGAAGACCTTGAGGTCCCAGATCACCGACAGCGAGGTCAGGATCAGGAAGACCGGCTTGAGCATCGGCGCGGTGACGTGGCGGAACGCCCGCCAGGGGCCGCAGCCGTCGATCCGGGCCGCCTCCAGCACCTCGTCCGGCACCGTGGTCAGGGCGGCGTACAGGGTGAGCGCGACGAACGGGACCGCCTGCCACACCACGCACAGGATGATCACCGCGAAGGCGGAGTAGCGGTCGGCGAACCAGGAGTGCTGCGACCAGTCCAGCGGGGTGAGCCGGGTGACCGCCCAGTTCACCACGCCGTACTGCTCGTCGAAGACCCAGCGGAAGACGGTGGCCGCGCTGACCGGGGGAGTGGCCCAGGCCAGCAGCAGGCCGGCCGCGACCAGCAGCCGCATGCCCTTGCCGACCCGGCGCATCAGCAGCGCGACCAGGGTGCCGATCCCGATGGTCAGGCCCACGCAGATCGCCGCGAAGACCAGGGTCCGGACCGCGACCGCCCAGAACTCCGAGTCCGACAGGACCGTCGCGTAGTTGTCCAGCCCGGTCCACACCGTCTGCCGGCGGACCAGCTGGCGCAGGTCCAGCAGCTGGAAAGAGGTCCGGACCAGCACGTACAGCGGGTAGCCGAGCAGCCCGACCAGCAGCAGCACGCTGGGGACGACCAGCGCGTACGGCAGCGGCCCGACCTCCCGGCGGCGTTGCCGCGGCGCGACCGGCGCCTGCCCGGGCACTGCGGCCGAGCCGGACACCGGCGGGACCGGCCCGCTGCCGGCTCCGGCCGCCGGCGGCACCGTCCCGGCCACGTCGACCGCGACGGCGACCGCCCCCGCCCCGGCGTCCGGGCCCGGGTCGGTGGGCGCCGGGGCGGCCTCCTCGGGCGGCCGGTTGGTGGCGTCGTTCTCCACTCGTCCTCCTCGTCGGGGGGCCGCACGGTGCCGGCCCCGGACCGGGTCGTCCGGTCCGGGGCCGCGGTCAGCCGCGGATCACGCGTTGAGCGTCTTGGTGATCGCCTCGCTGGCGCTCCTGGTCGCGTCCGGGATCGACTTCGAGCCGGAGAAGATGGCCACCAGCATGTCCTGCAGGATCGTGCTGGACTCCACGTTCGCCCACTTCGGCGTGGCCGGGGTGGACCGGCTGTTCTTCGCCGCGGCGTCGAACACCGACAGGATCGGGTCGTCCTTGTGGATGTCGAGCAGGCCGGTCGAGTTCGGGATCACGCCGCCCGTGGTGGCCAGGTCGGTCTGGGCCTTGCTGCCGGACAGCAGCTTCACCCACTCGTACGCCAGGTCACCGGCGTCGCTGCCCTCGGCGATGGCCAGGTTGGAGCCGCCGAGGAAGACCGGGGCCGTCGAGCCGGCGGTCTTGCCCGGGATCGGGAAGACGCCGATCTGGTCCTTCAGGGCCGGCTTGGCCTTGAGCACCGTGCCGACCTTCCAGCCGGCGTCGATGATCATCGCGGCCTTGCCCTCGCCCAGCGGCACCGCCGGGTCGTTGTCGTTCTCGTTGCCGTTCACCGGGGCCTTGGAGAACCGGGTGACGACGTCCTTGAGCCAGCCCAGGCCGGCCTGGGACTGCGGGCTGTCCAGCGCGCCCTTCCAGCTGTCGCCGTCCTTGACCGCGACGTCGCCGCCCTCGTCCCAGACGAACGGCAGCGCGGCGTACCAGTACTGGCCGGGGAAGTAGAGCGCGGAGAACTGCTTGTCCTTGCCGTGCGTGGCCTGCAGCTTCTCCGCCGCGGCGACGAAGCTCGCCCGGTCGGTCGGCAGCGTTGTCACGCCGGCCTTGGCGAAGAGGTCCTTGCGGTAGAGCACCGCGCGGTCGCCGGCGTAGTACGGCACGCCGTACAGGGCGCCGTCCAGGGTGCCGGCGTCGGTGAGGCCCTGCAGCCAGGTGTCGCCGCCGAGCTCGCCCTTCTTGCCGGTGAGGTCCTTCAGCCCGCCGGACTCGGCGAACTTCGACACCAGCGTGCTGCCGATCTCCAGCACGTCCGGCGGGTTGTTGCCGGCCAGGGCCGTGGTCGTCTTCTCCTGGATGCCGTCCCACTGCTGGATCTCGACGTTGACCTTGGTGTCGGGATACTTGGCGGCGAAGTCCTTGTTGACCGCCTCGATGACCGACTCCGGCGCGGAGCCGTTCATCAGCCAGACCGTGATGTCCTTGGCCTGCGTGTCGCCGCCGCCGGCCGCGGCGTCCGCCGGGTCGTCCCCGCCGCAGCCCGCGGCGAACAGCGCCACCGCGACGCCCGCCACGGCCACCGTGCGCAATCTCCGATGCATCCCGCGATCCTCCTGGTACGCCGCCCGTGGACTGGTCCGTACTGGTCCAGACCAGTGGAGGGAAGATGGCACAACCGCCAGGAGGGTGTCAAGAGCGCGGGGACGGGGTGGGTCAGCCGTCCCGGGCCGGGATGTCGGCCGCCGCGGCCGCCCGGCGGGCCGCCGCCGGCAGCCCGGCGCCGTTGGCGATCAGCGTGCGGGCCTGCCGGGGCGAGAACAGGTACGTGTCCTCGCCGCCGCAGATGCCGTCGGACTCGCCCGGCCGCTTGATCCACAGCAGCGCGTCGACCTCGGGCCGGCCGGTCCGGGTGGTCGGCGGGACCCCGAGCCCCTGCCGGGCCGGGTTGCACCACTCGTCGTCGCGGCCGGGCTCGTCCGGAGGTCTGCCGAGCCCGTTGCGGGAGACGTCGACCACGAACGGCCGCCCGCCCACCAGGTCCGACAGCTCCCGCCCCCAGGCCTGCGCGGCCCGGGTCGGCTGCCGGTTGGACACGTTGACCGCGAAGCCCTCGGCGCCGGCCACGCCGGATGCCAGCAGCCGGTCGGCGGTCTCGCCGCTGGGCTTCCAGGCGGAGTGCCCGGCGTCCAGGTAGACCGCGTGCCCGGCGCCGGACAGGATCCGGACGGCACCGGCGAGCTGGGCGGCCCGGGCCGGGCCGAAGCAGTCCGCCGGCACCGCGTCCGGCTCCAGCACCACCACCGCCGGGGTCCGGCCCAGTGCGCCGGCCAGCTGCCGCACCCACCGCTCGTACGCCGCCGCGCTCGGGGCGCCCTCCTGGTAGCCGGCGCAGCCCCGGTCCGGGATCCAGTACGCCACCACGACCAGCAGCTCGCCGCGCCGCGCGGCCCGGCGGGCCAGCGCGGGCACCGGCGCCAGGTCGGGCGGCCCGTTCACCCAGCGCGCCTGCGGGGTGGTGGTGATCGGGTCCAGCCAGTCCGAGCCCGGGGTGGCGCGCTGCCAGCGGGCGGCCGGGGTGTCCCGGTCCAGGAACAGCGTGGCCCCCTCGAACGGCTGCCGCAGCGGCGCGTACGTCACCGCGGGCGGGTCCGGGCGCAGCGTGGTGTCCGGCTCCGTCCCGCAGGCCGCGAGCGCGGCGGCCAGCGCGACCGCGAGCCCCGCCGCCGCCCACCGCCCGCGGAGCCGGCCGGCCCCCGCCTCACGCACCGGGCCGCCACCGCGAGCTGACCCGGTAGACGGTGACCGCGTCGTCGCCGGAGCCGAACCGGGCCGCGGTCACCGCGTGCTTGCGGGCCTCCACCACGGTCGGGTATTTCGACGCGGCGTCCGGGGTCCGGAAGTACCAGTCCGGCAGGACCACGTAGTCGATCCGGTCCAGGGTCGCCCGGACCGCCGGGTCGGTGTCCAGCTTGTAGACGATGATCGGCTCCGGGTCGAAGCCGTACTGGTGGACCAGGTCGGTCCAGATCGCGTCGTGCACGACCAGCACGTCGTCCCGCGGCACGTTGTCGGCGACCCACCGGGTGGCCGAGCGCAGCGGCGGCTCCTCGCTCACCGTCATCATCCGGCGCAGCTCCGGCGCCCAGGTGACGAGCGTCCCGGCCAGCGCGGCCGCGCCGGCCAGGGCGACCGCCGCGGTAACGGCCCGGCCGCCCCGGCCGGTCCACCAGCGGCCCCGCGGCCCGGTCCGGCCGGCGACCGCCCGGTTGCCGGCCAGCCACTCCACGGCGCCCACGACCAGCAGCGCGCTCCACGGCAGCAGCGTGAGCACGTGCATGAACGGCAGGTAGCCGCCGCGCACGAGCACCAGCCAGCCGACGACGAGCACGACCGCGATCGGCCGCAGCCGGCGTACGGCCAGGCCGAACGGGATCGCGGCCAGGCCGGCCAGCAGCAGGATCGGGTCCTGCGCCAGCCACTGCGTGAAGGTCGCCGCGGTGGCGCTGTCCGGGTCCAGCACCGTGCCGGTGGACTGCCGTTCGAGCAACTGCCAGCGGGCGGTCCCGAGCAGGGAGTTGCGGTCCGGGGTGTCGAACAGCTCTCCCTTGTAGAGCGCGTACAGCGGGTAGAGCGACATGACCAGCAGGCCGACGAAGCCGGCCACCGCGATCACCTGGGCCCGGTTGCGGCGGTCCAGGTTGTGCGCCAGCGCCCACACGAAGGCCGGCAGCAGCAGCAGGACGGTCTCCTTGGTCAGCGCGGCCATCCCGAACGCCGCCGCCGCGCCGCTGGCCGCGGCGATGCTCCGGCGCGGCGAGGCGGCCAGCACGAAGGCCAGCAGCAACCACGGGGTGGCCAGGTTGTCCAGGAAGGTCCACCGGCTGTAGACCAGCTCCAGCGGGCACAGGCCGTAGAGCAGCACCGCCGCCGAGGCGCCGGGCCGGCTCAGCCCGAGCCGGCGGCCCAGGAGGTAGAGCAGGCCGGCGCTCGCCAGCTTGGCCAGCAGCATGCACTCGTTGCCGAAGGCGATCGCGGTGTCGTACCGGTCGAAGCCGCCGGTCAGCGCCGCCCAGGCCGCGAGCTGCATCCAGCCGCCCGGCGCGTGGTCGTAGAAGTACGAGTACGGCGACAGCGCCCCCTCGTAGCGCAGCGACCAGGCCTGGGACAGGTACGTGCCCGGGTCGTCCACCCAGCGCGGGAAGGTGGACATCCCGACGCCGTGCACGGTGCCGACCACGGCCAGCAGCACCGCGACCAGCGGCAGGCTGACCCGGTGCCGGCGGAACCACTCCTCGACCGCGATCCGGACCTGCCGGCGCAGCGGCAGGACCGCCCGGACCTCCAGGACGTCGTGGACGACCGCGGTCACGCCGCCTCCGCCCGCCGCGGCCGGGGCACCAGGTCCTCCACCGGGTCCAGGTGCGCGCCGTGGTGGACGGTCTTCACCCAGTTGTTGCGGCCCATCGCGTAGCGGACCATCGCCCACACCGCGGCCGCCGACAGCACCACCTGGAACGGGTACGCGCCCAGCACCAGCCCGGCGTGGTCGCGCAGCCGCACCCTCGCCCCGAACGTCCGCCCGAACTGGTGCAGCAGCTGCACGTCCAGCACCACGGTGAGCAGGCTGATCGCCAGCGGCACCGTCGCCACCAGGGTCAGCGCCACCGGCGCCTTGTGGGTGATCGCCAGGCCGAGTGCCACCGGCGCCAGCAGCCCGGACACCGCCTGGAAGAACTGGAAGCCGAGCACGTAGACGGCCAGCACGCGCTTGCCCCGGGTCGGCAGCTCCAGCCACTCCCGCTCGAAGAACACCTGGATGAAGCCCTGCATCCAGCGCACCCGCTGCCGCACCAGGGCCCGCAGGCTCTCCGGCGTCTCCTCCCGGGTGACCAGCTCGTCGACGTACACCACGTCGACCTCGTAGCCGAGCACCGAGGCGACGATGCCGATCTTGCAGTCCTCGGTCAGGCAGTCCTCGTCCCAGTACGTCCCGTACCGGTCCCGCAGCGCCTCCAGGAACTCGCGCCGGAAGAAGACCGTGTTGCCGCCCAGCGGCATCACCTTGACCGCGGCCTGCAGCTTCAGCCGGGACTGGAACCACTTGTAGTACTCCAGCACGTTCGCCGCCCGCCACCAGGCGCTGGCGTGCGCGGAGGACCACCGGCGCAGCCGGCCGAACCGCCCCGGCGGCAGGGGCAGCGAACGCGGGTCGGAGCTGAAGTTCATCAGCTGCACGCCGCACTGCACGATCCCGGCGCCCGTCCTGCGGAAGCGGTGGTCGACCATCCGGAGCAGGTCCGGGTGGAACAGGTCCTCGGCGTCGGCGATGCCGACCCACTCGAACGGCACGTCCAGGTCCTGCAGCATCCGGATCGCCCGGTTCAGCCCGATCGGCTTGTTGTGCACCGGGGTGTCCTCCGGGTACGGGCAGACCAGCACCCGGCCGGGGTCCTTGCGGGCGACCGAGTGCGCGATCCGCGCGGTGCCCATGTCGTCCTCGTGGTCGACGATCGGCACCACCCAGTAGCGCGGGTGGTCCAGCCGGCGCAGCCGGTCCAGGGTGCGCTCGGCCACGGCCTCCTCGTGCCGCATGGGCACCAGGATCGCGCCGGGCAGCCGGGGCTGGTCCGGGGTGCCGTACCGGTCGGGGTCGTTGTGCTCGGGCCGCCACCACTTGTAGAGCTGGAAGGTCAGCGTGGTGGTGGCGACGACGACCATGAACAGCGACGCCAGCAGCAGGAACGCGTTCAGGAAGAAGACCGCGAGCAGCACCGTGGCCACCAGCACGGCCAGCGCCCCGGGCAGCAGCGCGCCCCGGGACCGGCCGGCGCCGGCCGGTCCGGGGCGGCGGGCCCGGGTCCGGGCGGGCC
>CADCTP010000080.1 GCA_902805565.1 uncultured Mycobacteriales bacterium | reverse complement strand
CCGCGGCAGCGCCGGCCCGCGGGCGTGCACCGGCGCCCCCGGCGGCCCGGCGGCCGTGCCCCGGCCGCGGTGCCGCGGCGTGCGCACCGCCAGCAGCAGCAGCCGCAGGTCGATCAGTGCGTGCAGCAGCACCGGCAGCAGCAGGCTGCCGGAGCCCAGGAACAGCACCGCGAAGCCGGCGCCGAGCACGCCTGCGGTCAGCATCCCCACCACGCCCTGGTACGTGTGCGCCACCGCGAACGCCAGCGCGCTGACCAGCACCAGGCGCCACGGGCCCAGCTCCGGGGCGACCGCCACCGCGACCGCGAGCAGCAGCCCGCGGTAGAGCAGCTCCTCGCAGAACCCGGCGGTGACGGCCAGGCCGGCGAACCAGCGCCGCTCCAGCACGGTGCGCGGCAGCAGCGCGGCGACCTCGACCGGCGCCACCACGTCCACGCCCCGGTCGACCTTGCGCCGCAGCCCGACCAGCGTGCCCAGGCCGACGGCCAGCCCGAGCGCGCCGACCACCGTGTACGCGGAGGCCCGCGGCGCCCGCAGCCCGAGGTCGCCGTACCCCAGCCCCGGCGCGGCCGCGACGAGCAGCAGCGCGGCGGTGGCCAGCGACCACTCCAGCACCGTGGTCCGCCGGTACCGGCGCAGCCGCGCCCCCGGCGCCCGGTCGGCGTGCTGCCGGCGGGCGCTCCAGGCGCCGACCGCGGGCTGGCCGAGGACCAGGTAGCCGACGAGCAGCACCGCGAGCACCCGGACGGCGCCGTCCAGGGTCGCCCCCTCCGCGACCGCCCTCACGTCGCCCGGGCTCAGTCGGCGACGAGCGCCAGCGCGCGCGCCAGGTCGTCCGGGTACGGGCTGGCGAACTCGACCCACTCGCCGGTGCCCGGGTGGGTGAACCCGAGCCGGGCGGCGTGCAGCCACTGCCGGCCCAGCCGCAGCCGGGCCGACAGCGTCGGGTCGGCGCCGTAGGTGATGTCGCCGACCAGCGGGTGCCGGACGGCGGCCAGGTGCACCCGGATCTGGTGGGTCCGCCCGGTCTCCAGCTTGATGTCGAGCAGGGTGGCGGAGCGGAACGCCTCGACGGTGTCGTAGTGGGTGACGCTCGGCCGGCCGCCGGCGACGACGGCGAACTTCCAGTCGCTGCCGGGGTGCCGGTCGATCGGCGCGTCGATCGTGCCGCGGGTGGGGTCGGGGTGGCCCTGCACCAGCGCCGCGTACCGCTTGTCCACGGTGCGCTGCTTGAACGCGTCCTTGAGCACCGTGTACGCCCGCTCGGACTTGGCCAGCACCATCAGCCCGGTGGTGCCGACGTCGAGCCGGTGCACCACGCCCTGCCGCTCGGCCGGGCCGGAGGTGGACAGCCGGTGGCCCATCGCGGCGACGCCCTGCACCACGGTCGGGCCCTCCCAGCCGGGGCTGGGGTGGGCGGCCACGCCGACCGGCTTGTCGATCACCACGATGTCGTCGTCGGCGTGCACCACGGTGAGCCCGGGGACCGGCTCGGGGGCGGCGGTCGGCGCGGCCACCGGGGCCGGCATCTCGACCTCCAGCCAGGAGCCGGCGAGCACCCGGTCGGAGCGGCCGCGGGCGGTGCCGTCGACGGCGACGCCGCCGCCGTCGACCAGCGCCGCCGCGGTGGTCCGGGAGAAGCCGAACAGCCGGGCCAGGGCGGCGTCCAGCCGCAGCCCGTCCAGGCCGTCGGGGACGGGGAGGGTCCTGCGTTCGGTCACGGCCGGGGCTCCCCACCGCGCGGCGGCGCCGCCGGGCCGGTGGACGGCGCGAGGCCGTCCTCCGGCGGGTCCGGCGGACCGGCGGGGTCCGGCGCGGGGTCGGGTCCGGCGGGGTCGGGCCCGGCCGGGTCGGGGTCCGGGGCCTCGCCGGCCCGGGTGCCGTCCATCTCCCGGCCGAGGACGGCCAGCAGCACGGCGAGGATGCCGCCGCAGACGATGCCCGAGTCGGCCAGGTTGAAGATCGGGAACAGCATCCGGCCGTCCGGCGTCCGCAGGCTGATCCAGTCCACCACGTGGCCGCGCAACGGGCCGGGCGAGCGGAAGAGCCGGTCGACGAGGTTGCCGGCCGCCCCGCCGAGCACGCCGCCGAGGGCCAGCGCCCAGGCGGTCGAGCGGAGCTTGGCCGCGGTCCGGATGATCACCACGACCACCACCGCGGCCACCGCGGTGAACAGCACGGTCGCGCCCTCGGCGAAGGAGAACGCCGCACCGGGGTTGCGCGCGTGGGTCAGCCACAGGTAGCCGCTGGGCAGCTTCACGGGGGGCTCGCCGCGCAAGGTGGCCACCACGACGATCTTCGACACGAGGTCGAGGGCGAGCACGGTGGCGGCCGTGACCCCCAGCACCCACCCGCGTTTCGGCCGGGCCGGGTCGGCGCCGGAGCGGCCGGGCCGGGGACGGGAGGAGGCGCTCACGCCCCCATCGTCCCAGGCCCGGACCCGGCCGTCAGCGGCGCTCCTCCCGCTGCTTGCACTTCACGCAGAGGGTCGCGCTGGGGAAGGCCTGCAACCGGGCCTTCATGATCGGCTGCGAGCAGCTCTCGCAGTGCCCGTAGGTGCCCTTGTCCAGCCGCTCCATCGCCCGCTCCATCTGGACCAGCAGGTCCCGGCGGTTGTTGGCGATGGACATCTCCTGCTCGCGCTCGAAGGTCTTCGAGCCGGCGTCGGCCTGGTCGTCGCCGGCGCCCTCGCCGCTGCTCTGCTGCAGGCGGGTGATCTCCGCGATCGCCCGGTCGTAGTCGGCCCGTCGCTCGGCGATCTCGCGGACGAGGTCCACCCGGACCTCGGCGAGCTCCTCGACGGTCCAGTCGGAACCGGTCGGGGCCGGGCCGCGGTCGGCGACCGCGGTGTGCGCCGGCGCCCGGTTGCGGGTGCCGCTCGGGGTCTTGGCCGTGCTCGTCCGGGTCGTGCGGCCGGTGGCCGCCTTCGCGCCGGCCCCGGTCCCGCGGGCGGCACGCCGTGCCGGTGCGGCCGCAGGCTGCGTGCCCGACGTCCGGGAGGAGCCTGTCTCGGTCGTCGCGTCGGTGGCCTCGGCCACGTTCGCGGTCATTGCGTTCTTCGCCACGGTCGTCCGCACCGCCTTCGGTTCGTGCCAGCCAGCCGGCGGCCTAGCGGCCGCGGGCCTCGGTCATGGAGCTCCCCCTCCTCGTACGAGCCTCGCGATCAAGAAGATCGCGAGGCGCGGCAAAGGATACGTTCGGCGAGACTCTTCGACAACAGCTATCGACGGAGAGTAGCTGTTTCGATGTCCGGGACGGCGTTTGCGCCCGCTTTGACCAGGAAGAACTGCACACAACGCCATGCGTACGCACTGTCGACGCAGCGTCACCGCCGCCGGTCGCGCGGCGGCTCCTCGTCGCCGAACCAGCCCGCCAGCCGCCCGGAGCGGCCCACCGCCCGCAGCCGGCGCTCGGCCGCCTCCCGGGCCGGCGTGGTCGTCACCACCAGCAGCTGGTCGCCCCGGCGCAGCTGGGTGTCCGGGCCGGGCACGAAGCCCTGCTCGCCCCGCACCAGCAGGGACACCGCGGCGCCGGCGGGCAGCCGCAGCTCCCGGACCAGCACGCCGTGCATCCTGGACCGGTCCGGGATGCGGATCTGGAGCAGGTCGGCGTTGAGGTCCTCCAGCGGGGCGGCGTCGACCTCCAGGTCGCGCGGCGCGGCGTCGGAGGTCAGCTTGAGCAGCTTGGCCAGCCGGGCCAGCGTGGTGCCCTGCACCAGCGTGAACACCACCACCAGCACGAAGACGATGTCGAAGAACGTGCGCGCCTCGGGCACGCCGGCGGTCAGCGGGATGGTGGCCAGCACGATCGGCACCGCCCCGCGGAGCCCGGCCCAGGAGATGAAGACCTGCTCCCGGGCGGACACCCGGAACCACACCGAGGAGGCCAGCACCGACAGCGGCCGGGCGACCAGCAGCAGGGCCACGCCGATGCCCAGGGCCGGCAGCAGCGCCCCGGCCAGCCGCCCGGGGCTGACCAGCAGGCCCAGCAGCACGAACAGGCCGATCTGGGCCAGCCAGGCCAGCCCCTCGACGAAGCCGAGGGTGGCGTGCCGGTGCGGCAGCTGCACGTTGCCCAGCACCAGCCCGGTCAGGTACGCGGCCAGGAAGCCGGACGCGTGGGCCACGGTCGCCAGCGCGTACGACCCGACCGCGATCGCCAGCACGGACAGCGGGTAGAGCCCGGCGGCCGGCAGCGCGCCGCGGCGCAGCATCCAGGCCCCGCCGAACGCGACGCCGATCCCGATCGCGGTCCCGGCGGCCAGCTCGTAGCCGATCAGGGCGGCGATCTCCAGCGGCGATCCGACGGCCTGGCTGGACAGCAGGGTGACCATGATCACCACGGGGGCGTCGTTGAACCCCGACTCCATCTCCAGGGTGGCGGTGAGCCGGGCCGGCAGCCCGAGCGCCCGCAGGGTGGAGAACACCGCGGCCGCGTCGGTGGAGGACACGATCGCGCCGAGCAGCAGACCGGTCTTCCAGCTGATGTCCAGCAGCAGCACCGAGGCCACCGCGGTCACCCCGACGCTGACCGCCACGCCCACCGTGGACAGCACGACGGCCAGCGGGACCGCCGGGCGCACCGCGCTCCACCGGGTGGTCAGGCCGCCCTCGGTGAGGATGACGACCAGCGCCGCCAGGCCGAGGGTCTGGGACAGGGCGGCGTCGTCGAAGCGGATCCCGAGGCCGGACTCCCCCATCGCGATGCCGATGCCGAGGTAGAGCAGCAGGCTGGGCAGGCCGAGCCGGGTGGACAGCCGGACGGCGACCACGCCGACCAGGACCACCGCCGCGGCGACCAGCCCGACGAGCTCGAGGGGGACGCCGCCGATCTCGGCACCCTCCGCCGCCAGCCCGCCCGTCACCCGACCATGATCCCAGGTAATCCGATGGGTCCCCGACACCGGAGGCCGGTACCATCGCTCCCGACAGGCGACGACGGGGACGAGTAGGGCCGGACGCAGCCAGCAGCGACCCGGGGGCGGTGCGAGCCCGGGGGCCTGGCCGGCACGAAGATCACCCCGGAGCCCCGGAAGAAACGCGCCCCGGCGCGGAGTAGACCCGGCGAGCACGGCAAGAGCGGGCCGTCCCGTGTGGACGGTCAAGGAGGGTGGTACCGCGGGCCCGTGGGCTCGTCCCTCCATCGGACACGATGGAGGAAGGGACGCAACCGTGACGCTCAGGCCGCTGCCGGCGCACGTCGACCTGCCGGCGCTGGAGCACGAGGTGCTCGACCGCTGGCGCGACCGCAAGGTCTTCGAGCGCAGTGTCGAGCAGACCCGCTCCGGGCAGCCGTGGGTGTTCTACGAGGGCCCGCCCACCGCGAACGGCAAGCCGGGCGTGCACCACGTGGAGGCCCGCGTCTTCAAGGACGTGTTCCCCCGCTACCGCACCATGAAGGGCTACCACGTCCCCCGGATCGCCGGCTGGGACTGCCACGGCCTGCCGGTCGAGATCGCGGTGGAGAAGGAGCTCGGGTTCAGCGGCAAGCCCGACATCGAGCGGTACGGCATCGCCGAGTTCAACGCCCGCTGCCGCGAGTCGGTGCTGCGGCACGTCGACGAGTTCTCCGTGATGACCCGGCGGATGGGCTACTGGGTCGACTTCGACGAGGCGTACTGGACCATGGACGCCTCCTACGTCGAGTCGGTCTGGTGGTCGCTGAAGCAGGTCTTCGACAAGGGACTGCTGGTCGAGGACCACCGCGTCACGCCGTACTGCCCGCGGTGCGGCACCGGGCTGTCCGACCACGAGGTCGCCCAGGGCTACGAGACCGTCGTCGACCCCTCGGTGTACGTGCGCTTCCCGGCCACCTCCGGCCCGGCCGCGGCGCACGACGCGGACTTCCTGGTCTGGACGACCACGCCGTGGACGCTGGTGTCCAACACCGCTGTCGCGGTGAACCCGGCCGTCGACTACGTGGTGGCGCGCAGCCCGCGGGGCACGTTCGTGCTGGCCGAGCCGCTGCTGGCCGCGGTGCTCGGCGAGGACCGGGTGGAGGTGCTGGACCGCTTCCCGGGCACGGCGCTGGAGCACTCGGCGTACCGGCGGCCGTTCGAGCTGGTCGACATCCCGGGCGCGCACTACGTGATCCTGGCCGACTACGTGACCACCGAGGACGGCACCGGGCTGGTGCACCAGTCCCCCGCGTTCGGCGCCGAGGACCTGGCCGCCACCCGCGCGTACGGGCTGCCGGTGGTCAACCCGATCGAGAAGGACGGCCACTTCGCGGCGGACGTGCCGCTGGTCGGCGGGCTGTTCTTCAAGGACGCCGACGCGCCGCTGGTCGCCGACCTGCACGCGCGCGGGCTGATGTTCCGCGAGCAGCCGTACGAGCACGCGTACCCGCACTGCTGGCGCTGCCACACCGCGCTGCTCTACTACGCCCTGCCGTCCTGGTACGTGCGCACGACCGCGATCAAGGACCAGCTGCTGGCGGAGAACGAGCGCACCGACTGGCACCCGGAGAACGTCAAGCACGGCCGGTTCGGCGACTGGCTGAACAACAACGTGGACTGGGCGCTGTCCCGGGACCGCTACTGGGGCACCCCGCTGCCGGTGTGGCGCTGCCCGGACGGGCACGACACCTGCGTCGGCTCGCTGGCCGAGCTGGGCGCGCTGGCCGGGCGGGACCTGTCCGCGCTCGACCCGCACCGGCCGTACGTGGACGACGTGACGCTGCCCTGCCCGACCTGCGGCGCCGAGGCCCGCCGGGTCCCCCAGGTGATCGACGCCTGGTACGACTCCGGCTCGATGCCGTTCGCCCAGTTCGGCGCGCCGCACCGCAACCAGGAGCAGTTCGAGCGGTCCTACCCGGCGCAGTACATCTGCGAGGCGATCGACCAGACCCGCGGCTGGTTCTACTCGCTGATGGCGGTCGGCACCGTCGTGTTCGGACGGTCGTCGTACGAGACGGTGCTGTGCCTGGGGCACATCCTGGCCGACGACGGCCGGAAGATGAGCAAGCACCTGGGCAACATCCTGCAGCCGGTGCCGCTGATGGACCGGCACGGCGCGGACGCGCTGCGCTGGTTCATGCTGTGCAGCGGCTCGCCGTGGGCGGCCCGCCGGGTCGGGCACGCCGCGCTGGAGGAGATCGTCCGCAAGGTCCTGCTGACGTACTGGAACACCGCCTCCTTCCTCACCCTGTACGCCGGCGACTGGACCCCGGACACTCCGGCCCCGGCGCCGGCCGACCGGCCGCTGCTGGACCGGTGGGCGCTCTCGGAGCTGAACCGGACCGTGGCCGAGGTGGACGCGGCGATGGAGGCGTTCGACACCGCGCGGGCCGGCAAGCGGCTGGCCGAGTTCGTCGACGACCTGTCCAACTGGTACGTGCGGCGCTCCCGCCGCCGGTTCTGGGACGGCGACCCGGCGGCGCTCGCCACCCTGCACGAGTGCCTGGAGGTGCTGACCCGGCTGATGGCGCCGTTCACGCCGTTCGTCACCGACGTCGTGCACGAGTCGCTGGTGTCCTCGGTCCGCCCGGAGCTGCCGGACTCGGTGCACCTGCGGGAGTGGCCGACCGGCGGGCCGGTAAACCCGGAGCTGGCCGACCAGGTCGCGCTGGTGCGCCGGCTGGTCGAGCTGGGCCGCTCGGCCCGGACCGCGTCGAAAGTGCGGACCCGGCAGCCGCTGGGCCGCGCGCTGGTCGGGGCCGGCGGCTGGGCCGCGCTGCCGGAGGAGCTGCGGGCGCAGGTCGCCGAGGAACTCAACGTGCTGTCGGTGGCGGCGCTGGAGACCGAGGGCGGCGAGCTGGTCGACGTGGTCGTGAAGCCGAACTTCCGGGCCCTGGGCAAGCGGTTCGGGTCCGGGACCAAGGCGGTGGCGGCGGCGGTGTCGGCGGCCGACCCGGCGGCGCTGGCGGCCGCGGTGCGCGCCGGGACCGCGACGGTCACCGTGGCCGGCGACGAGGTGACCCTCGGCCCGGACGACGTGGTGATCACCGAGACGCCGCGGACCGGCTGGGCGGTGGCCGGCGACGCCGGCGAGACCGTCGCGCTGGACCTGACGGTCACGCCGGAGCTGCGCCGGGCCGGGGTGGCCCGGGAAGTGGTCCGGCTGGTGCAGGACGCCCGCAAGGCCAGCGGGCTGGAGGTGACCGACCGGATCGCGCTGGTGTGGTCGGCGACCGACCCGGAGGTGGCGGCGGCGGTGCGGGAGCACGGGGCCGCGGTGGCCGGCGAGGTGCTCGCGGTGTCCTTCACCGAGGGGACCCCGGACGGCGACACCGCCCGGACCGAGCCCGGGCTCGGGCTGGCGTTCTCACTGGCGCGGGCCTGACCGCCGGCGGGCCGGGCGCACCGCCCGGCCCGCCGTGCCCCGGCACGGGCCGGGAAATTGGGCCGGGTGCCGCGTCGGGCGGGGTGCCGGGGTGACCGGGGGCGACCCGGTCACCGCACGTCGTTGGTCCGTTCGGCGGCGCGGGCGCGGGCGCGGGCCAGCAGCACCCGGTCCGGGGTGCAGACGGCGCACGGGGTGAAGCCGGCCCGGCGGGCGGCCGAGACGGCCAGCGGCAGTCCCTGGACGTCCTGGAGCAGCGCGCAGCCGGCCAGGTGGTAGCGGGGCTGCCCGTCGGCCACGAGGACCTCGTCGGCGAGCTGGGCGACCCGCAGCGCGTCCCGCACCGGGACGGTCTCCATGCCGTCCTCGACGGCGGGCTCCGGCACGGCGGCGGGCGGCCGGGTGGGGGCGGGCAGCCCGGTGGCGGCGGGCGGCGG
>CADCTP010000079.1 GCA_902805565.1 uncultured Mycobacteriales bacterium | reverse complement strand
CAGCCGGTCGGCGGCCAGCCGGACCGCGACCTGCCGGGCGACCAGCGCCCGCAGCCGACCCGCCGCCGGCTCCGGCCCCGCCGGCACCAGCGCGGCGACGCGGACGACCGCGTGGTCGGAGGTGGCGACGGGCGCCGCCGGAGGGATCACCGGGCCGACGGCGCCCGCGTCGGGATGGCCGGTCGCACCGCGCCCCGGGCCGGCGGTCGGCAGCGGGTCGGCGAGAACGGGATCGGCCATGCCCGAACGATGACCCGCCGCCCGGCCCCCGGGCATCGGCACAACTGCCGAACCGACTACCTATCGTCCTGCCGACCGCAGCGCGGAGGTTCGGCGTACCGGCCGGTCCCGCTGGCTGCGGGACCTCAGCCCCGGGCCCGGACCGACGGGTGTCCCGGCGTGTCGCCGGGTCCGCAGGCGTCCCGCAGTTCCGGGAAACCGTCGAAGGGGAGCTATCGGAGGACGAAGGCTTTAGAGCAGCTGGCCGCGTTCAGCGTTCTAGCCCGCTGGATCGACCAGGCCGAGGTCCAGCGCAGCTAGACGCAGAAGCCCTGTGCATCTCGGGGTCCGAGGAAAGTCCGGGACGGATCATCTCCCTGGGGCGCCCAGGCCATGATCACCATCGCGCGGCGAGGACGAAAGCAGGTCAGGCGGTGAAGGTGAGCAGGCGGTCGAGGATGACCTGACGGTGGCAGTGGCTTTCGTCGCGCTCCACGCACAGCACCGCGGTCTTACGAGTGCGGGCCAGTTCGGCGAGCTCGGCCAGCTCGGCGGCCGGGGCGGGGTCATCCAGCAGGCGGGCGAACACGGCGCGGCCGTGTTCGAGGTCGCCGCGGTGGAAGGGCGCCCGGTTGTCCTGGGGGTTGCCGAGGGCGCGGAAGTGCCGGTACTCGATCCCGGCGCCGGTCAGGGCGGTGCGCAGGCTGGTCTTGCTGAACCCGGGGCGGCGGCTGATGGCGTTGAGCCGGACATCGGCGACGACCTGGACGCCGCGCTGGTGGAGGTCCTCGACGAGGGCGGCCTGCTCTTGGCCCTCGTAGCCGATCGACACGGCGGTCACGTGAGGGTCTCCGGTGGATCGGTCGCCGGCGGCGGTGCCGATGTGGTCGGCGAGGTGCTGCAGGTCGATGCCGAGGGCGCGGGCGAGCGCGGCGATGGTGAAGAAGCCGGGGTCGACGGTCTGGCGCTGCTCCAGCTTGGCGATCGTCACCGCGGCGACCCCGGCCGTGTCGGCCAACTGGTCGCGGGTGAGGCCGCGTTGCTCGCGGGACGCCCGCAGGTGCTCGGCCAGGACGGCCGCGGCGCCGGCGTGCGATACGGCCTCACGCCGTGCTCGCCCGGTCACGCCGCCCGCTGCTCGGAGTACTTGGCCTTCCAGCCGCGGTAGGCCTGGCCGATCTCCCAGTCGAGCACCGACTGCTTGTGCCCGCTGCAGCCGCCGTCGGTGCACCGGTAGGCGTAGCGGAAGGTGTAGGGCAACTCCTCGAGCGCTTCCCGGCTCGGCAGCAGCAGGCTGCCCTGGTCGGTGATCAATCGTGCGCGGTGCCATCGCCGGCCGCACATCCGGTACTCAGCTCAGCGCACAGTCGCCCGGGTGACCACTCGCACGGTCTTTCGGCCGACCTTGCGTATCCTCCGGCGAGCCCGACCCCCGGCCCCGAAGAGAACTCGGTGACTGCCGGAGTGCACCGAGGGCCGGCGGATCCGTGGGCCGCGACGGCGCCTCCGTAAGATTCGGAGTAGCGACGATGGTGCCGGAAAGCACCCACGTCTCGCAGGGCCGAGGCTGCGGGAGGGCTCTTCGTCGGCGCTCGGGCCAGGACGCGCGCCGCCCGGCGGGTTGCCGGGGTCAGTCGTCCTGCGGGTGGTGGGTGATGCGGAGGTAGTAGCCGTCGGGGTCGAACAGGCGGAAGTCTGCTAATCCCCAGGCCCGGCGCTGCGGAGGCTCGCTCAGCGGGTATCCCGCCGCCGTCACCCGGGCAGCGGCGGCGGACAGGTCGTCCACCTCCAGCACGATCTCCACACCGGCGCCACGGCCGCCGGCCAGCCGATCCTGCGTGAAGCCGGGGCCATCGGACTTCGGAAGGTTGGTCACCGGCACGAGGCCCAGCACGGCGCTGCCGGCGCGGACGCTGGCGTACTTCTCCTGGTGCCGTTCGACCTCGAAGCCGAGGACCGACCGGTAGAAGTCGACCGATCGGGGGAGGTCGACGACGAACAACTCCAGGCGCAGCGAGGCGGCCATTGGTTCCCTTCAGACGCCGAGAACGCTATCGCAGCAGCGTTCCACCGGCACGCAGCTCAAGGGGGCACAGGGCCTGCGGCAGCCGGTGGCTGAGGAGGGTCAGGTCGTCGAGGGTTCGGTGCAGGGTCGCGCAGGGCGGGGTCGCCGTTGGGAATCGCCGCATCGATCAGGTCGTGGATCGCTCGCGCGGCGTCCTGCGCCAGGTCGACCGCGGACCGCGTCCGCCCCGCTCCCAACCCGGTGGCGATCACGGCATCCCTGATGTTCGGGTGCGGCCGGATCAGGGTCGCACTGCTGTCCACGCCGACGCAGAGGATTCCCTGGCCATCAGGGACCGCTGATGCCGACCCCACTCGATGCGGCAACGGGGTTCCGGTACCAACTTCCCGTGCGCTGTCGCCTTGTCACCGCGGTCTGTGCTCAGGATCGGCTGGGCGGTCACCCGCCGACGTGGATGCGGGGTCGGAGTGCGGGGTCGGGCTCGGCGCGGCGGATGATCTCGCGCGTGACGGGGGCGGTGTCGCCGCGGCCGAAGAGCAGGTAGCGCAGGAGGTGCAGGACGGGATTGCCCTCGGACCACTGGAAGTAGCAGTGGGGCCCCAGGCCGGTGCTGTCGCGGAGGTGGAGCAGGATCGCGGCGACGGCGTTGGGGACGGCGGGGCTGGAGACGCGCAGGATGTGGTGGCCCTCGACCTGGGCGCCGCGGACGTGGAGCTCGTCGGCGAAGGCGGACGGGTCGGTGACGGTGACCTCGAGGAACAGCACGGGTGCACCCGGCGGGATGGGGTTGAAGATCCGCTGCTCGGCCTCCTTGTCGGTGTACTCGGCCGTGTCGCCGGCTTCCCTCCGGTTGGCGATGATGTGCAGCTCACCGCGGTGGCTGGCGGCGGCGACGAACGCGGTGGCGGTGTCGTCCAGGTCGATGTCGCGGGACCGCAGCTCGGTCGAGCGGAGGATGCGGGAGACGAGCGAGACGACGACGATGGCGAGGATGAACGCGGCGGAGATGGCGATGCCGTCGGGCTTCTCGATGATGTTCTCCACCAGGGCGTAGCCGAAGACCACGGTGACGACGGCGAAACCGAGGGTCGCGCCGCGTTGGCGCCGGCGGCGGGCGGAGAGGGTGACCGCCGTCGCCGCCGAGACCATCATCGCCAGGATCCCGGTCGCGTACGCGCCGGCCTGGGCGTTGACGTCGGCGCGGAAGAGGATCGTGATGACGGCGCAGACCCCGGTGTAGACGAGCACCATTGGCCGGATCGCCCGACCCCATTCCGGCGCCATGCCGTAGCCGGGCAGGTAGCGCGGCACGATGTTGATCAGCCCGGCCAGCGCCGACGCGCCGGCGAACCAGAGGATCAGGATGGTGCTGACGTCGTAGACGGTGCCGAACGCGTCGCCGAACCGCTCGTGCGCGAGGTAGGCCAGCGCCCGCCCGCTGGCCTCGCCACCGTCGGCGGCGGCGTCGGCGGGGACCAGCACGGCGGTGACGAAGGTCGTGGCCAGCAGGTAGAAGCTCATCACCACCGCGGCGGCGGTGAGCAGCTTGCGGGTGTTGGCGACGCGGCTGCGCAGCCGGTCGGCCGGGGTGGTCCCGTCGGCCGCCACCAGCGGCATCATGCTCACGCCGGTCTCGAACCCCGAGAGCCCGAGCGCCAGCAGCGGGAACGCCAGGACGGCCGTGGCCAGCACCGACCCCAGTCCGCCGCCGCTGTCCTCGAGCACCCGCTGCCACCAGCCCTCGAGCACCCCCGCCCCGGTCGCGATCTCGGCGAGGGCGACGGTCACCACCACGGCGTTCAGCGCCAGATAGATGATGACCAGGGGGATCGCGACGGTGACCGCCTCGCTGAACCCCCTCAGGAAGACCGCGCCCAGGACCGCGACCAGCACGAGGGTGATGAGCACCCGCTGGTCCCGCAGCGGGTCGGGCCAGTACGGGTTCTCCACGATATGGGCCGTGGCGTCCGCCGAGGACAGCGTGATGGTGACGATCCAGGAGGTGGCCACGAACCCGAGCAGGGCCAGGACGAAGAACTTGCCCCGCCAGAACGGCAGCAGCCGCTCCAGCATCGCCACCGACCCCTGCCCGCGCGGGCTCTCCTGGGCCACCCGCCGGTACATCGGCAGCATCCCGAACAGGGTGAGCGCCACGATCAGCAAGGTGGCCAGCGGCGACAGGGCGCCGGCGGCGAGGATCGCGATGCCCGGCAGGTAGCTCAGCGTGGAGAAGTAGTCGACGCCGGTGAGCGCCGTGACCTTCCACCACGCGTGCTGGTCGCCGGGCCGCTCGACCGCGGCCGGACCTTCGGGCTGGTCGACCTGGTTTCGCAGCAGCCAGCGCACGGCGCGCTTGCGGCGCGCCCTCCCGCCGGCCGCCGACGCGATGGTCGCGCCACCGCCACTCCTGACGACCGGGACCGCGACCGTGACCGGACCCGGTCGGACGCCGACGCCGACGCCGACGCCGATGCCGGCGCGTTCGTTCTGCATGCCGCTCCTCGGTGTGCTGTCCGCCAGCCGGGACGACGGGCGGCGCTCGGCCGGACGCGGGCCGGTCACCGCCGGCCCCGGTGCGGCGGACGGGCACGACGGGGACCGTCGCCGCGGGCCCTGCGTCGGCGGCCGTGCTGCTGGAGGGTGAAGGTGAGGGTGCCGGCCAGGATCAGCCCCAGCAGGACGACGACGTTGGTGACGCCGGGGTGCTCGGCCAGCAGCGCACGGGTCCCGGGCGTGCGGTCGGGTGGGCTGATCAGCTGCAGGTGGAGCACTCGGCGACGGTATGCGGCGCTGTCCGGCACGTACGGCGTGTACGTCCCGCAGCGTCGTTAGTGTCGTGTGAGAATGAGCAGTTCGCCTCTCCGGCGGATCAGGATCGAACCCGGGTGCGTGGTCGCCCGGTCCCGCGTGCCGTGGCCGAGGGTCAGGGCAGGAAGCGGTAGCCGATGCCGGGTTCGGTGAGCAGGTGCCGGGGCCGGCTCGGGTCAGGCTCCAGCTTCCGGCGCAGCCGGTTGAGGTAGAGCCGCAGCGAGGACGTGTCCCCGGTACCGACCGGCCCCCAGACCTCGGTGAGCAGCTGTCGTTGGCCGATCAGTTTGCCCGGGTGCCGGACGAACGCCTCCAGCAGCTTCCACTCGGTGGGGGTCAGCTTCACCTCGCCGCGGTCGCTGCTGACCCGCCGGTCGGCCAGGTGCACGCTCCAGCCGCCGATCCGGACCGCGGGCACGCCGTCCTCCGGAGCGATCGCCCGCCGGGTCACCGCCCGGATCCGGGCCAGCAGCTCGTCGACCCCGAAGGGCTTGGTGACGTAGTCGTCCGCGCCGGCGTCCAGCGCGGTCACCTTGTCGCCGCCCGAGGCGCGCCCGGACAGCACGATGATCGGCACGCCGGTCCAGCCGCGCAGGCTCCGGATGACCTCGAGCCCGTCCAGGTCGGGCAGCCCCAGGTCCAGCACGACGAGGTCGGGGCGGCCTGCCGCCGCCTCCGACAGCGCCTTGCGTCCGGTGGCCGCGGTGATCACCTCGTGTCCGCTGGCGTGCAGGGTGATCCGCATGTTCCGCAGCAGGTGCGGGTCGTCCTCGACGAGGAGCACCCGGCTCACGGGGTCGCCGCCGCGGCCCGGTTCGCCGCGGCCCGGTCCGGCGCGGCCGGGTCCGGCGCATTCCGGTCCGGCACGGCCGGCAGCGACAGCACCATGGTCAGCCCGGTGCCGGGGGTGTGCTCGGGCACCAGCCCGCCGCCCATGGCCTCGGCCAGACCGCGGGACAGGGCCAACCCCAGGCCGACGCCGACGGTGTTGTCGCGGTCGCCGAGCCGCTGGAACGGCACGAAGATCCGTTGCCACTGCGACTCCGGCACCCCGGGGCCCTGGTCGACCACCCGCACCTCCACCCGGTCACCGAGCGCGCTGGCCGAGACCAGCGGCGGCCGGTCGGCCGGTGAGTGCCGCAGCGCGTTGGCGACCAGGTTGGCCAGGATCCGCTCGAGCAGGCCCGGGTCGGCGGAGACCTCGGGCAGCTCGGCCGGTAGCCGCAGCCCGACCCGGGCCCCGTCGGGTCCCAGCTCGGCCAGGACCGCCGGGAGCACATCCTCGAGGCCGACCGGCTGCGGGAAGACCGCCAGCGCGCCGGCCTGCAGCCGGGACATGTCCAGCAGGTTCTCCACCAGCCGGGTCAGCCGGTCCAGCGACTCGTCCGCGGTGGCCAGCAGCTCCGCCCGCTCCGGCTCGCTCCAGGCCACCCCGACGCCCCGCAGCGCGGAGACCGACGCCTTCGCCGAGGCCAGCGGGGAGCGCAGGTCGTGGCTGACCGCGGCCAGCAGCGCGGTCCGGGTCCGGTCCATCTCGGCCAGCGGCTCGGCCGCCGCGACCGCCCGGGCCAGCCGCCGTTGTCGCAGCGCCACCGCGGCCTGGGTGCCGAAGGCGGCCAGCACCCGCCGGTCCTCCGCGGCCAGGGGCCGGCCGCGCAGCACCAGGGCCAGGCCCTCCCCGACCGGGACCTCGGCGTCGCCCTCCTCCGGGCGGGCGCACGGATCGGACCCGGTGGCGGCGGCGACCTGCCAGGCGCCGTCCTGGGCCCGCTCCAGCAGCGCCGCCGAGGTCATGCCGAAGCTCTCCCGGACCCGCTCCAGCAGCGCCGGCAACGCCGACTCGCCCCGCAGCACGTCCCCGGCCAGCGTGGACAGGGTCTCCGCCTCCGCCGAGGCCCGGGCGGCCTGGCTGGTGCGCCGGGCGGCCAGGTCGACCACCGTGCTGACCATCGCCCCGACCGCGACGAACGCGACGAGGGCCAGCGCGTTGTTGCGCTCGCCGACGTCGAAGGTCCCGGTCGGCGGTACGAAGAACCAGTTCACCAGCACCGCCGCGGCCACCGCCGCCACCGTCGCCGGCCACAGCCCTCCGACCAGCGCGACGGCGACCACGGCCAGCAGGAGCACCAGGACGTCGCTGGCGAGGTTGAGCTCGTCGCGCAGCAGCGCGAGGACCACGGTGAGCAGCGGTAGCAGCACCGCGGCCAAGGCCAGCCCCAGCAGCCGGCGGCGCGGGGTGAGGCCGGCGGCGATCCGGGGCAGCCGCATCCGGCCGCCGACCTCCGAGTGGGTGACCATGTGCACGTCGATCGACCCCGAACGGGCGGTCACGGTCACCCCGATGCCCGGCGACAGCATCTGGGCCAGCCGGCCCCGCCGGGACACCCCGAGCACGAGCTGTGTCGCGTTCTCCGCCCGGGCGAATTCCAGCATCGCCTTGGGCACGTCGTCCCCGACGATCTGGTGGTACGTGCCGCCGAGGCTCTCCACCAGCGCCCGCTGCCGGCCGAGGCTGCCCGGGTCGGCGCCGGTCAGGCCGTCGGACCGGGTGACGTGCACGGCGAGCAGGTCGGCGCCGGTGTTGCGGGCGGCGATCCGGGCCGCCCGCCGGATCAGCGTGTCCCCCTCGGGGCCGCCGGTCAGGGCGACGACGACCCGCTCCCGGGTCTCCCAGGTCGAGTCGATGCCGTGCTCGGCGCGGTAGCGGTCGAGCTGCTCGTCCACCGTGCCGGCCAGCCACAGCAGGGCCAGCTCCCGCAGCGCGGTGAGGTTGCCGACCCGGAAGTAGTTGCCCAGGGCGGCGTCGACCTTGTCGGCGCCGTAGATGTTGCCGTGCGCCATCCGCCGCCGCAGCGCCTCGGGGGTGAGGTCGACCAGCTCCACCTGGCCGGCGCCGCGGACCACCTCGTCCGGCACTGTCTCCCGCTGCGGCACCCCGGTAATTTTCTCGACCACGTCGTTGAGCGACTCCAGGTGCTGCACGTTGACCGTGCTCAGCACGTCGATGCCGGCGTCCAGCAGCTCCTTCACGTCCTGCCAGCGCTTGGGGTTGCGGGAGCCCGGGACGTTGGTGTGGGCGAGCTCATCGACCAGCGCGACCTCGGGGCGGCGGGCCAGCACCGCGGCCACGTCCAGCTCGGTGACCGCGGCGCCGCGGTAGGTGACCTCCCGCCGCGGCAGCACCTCCAGGCCCTCCAGCAGCGCCGCGGTCCGCGGCCGGCCGTGCGTCTCCACCAGCGCCACCACCACGTCGGTGCCGCGCTCGAGCCGGCGGTGGGCCTCGTTGAGCATCGCGTACGTCTTGCCCACGCCCGGCGCGGCCCCGAGGTGGATCCGCAGTGTGCCCCGCTCGCCCATCGGATCAGGGTCGCACGATGGCGAGCCGGTCCAGGTCCGGTCCGAGCACGGCCACCCCGGCTCGCCGAGGAGTCGGTGCCGCGTCGGCGGCCGTGGCCGTCGGCTTCCGCGTGGCCCGGTGATCAAGCTGGCGGGGACCGTACGGCCGGGCCTGGGTGCGGGGTTGGAGCCAGCCGGCGGCTTGGGCGATGCGGATGGCTTCGACTTTGGTGCGGCCGCCGGTTTTGGTGATGGCGCGGGAGAGGTAGTTGCGGACGGTGCCGTCGGCGATGAAGAGTTTGGCGGCGATCTGGCGGTTGGGGTCGCCGTAGGCGGCCAGGCGTAGGACGTCGC
>CADCTP010000078.1 GCA_902805565.1 uncultured Mycobacteriales bacterium | reverse complement strand
GCGTCCTCGGGCCGGCCATCGTCGCCGCCCGCGGCCGGGGCGTCGGGCCCGGGGTCCGGGTGGGCGTCCTCGGCGGCCGGCGGGTGGCCGAAGGTGTCGGCCGGCTCGGGCAGCACGGCCTCCCCCGGGATGACCGGGCCGCGGGCCGGCGCCATCGTGGGCACCGCGGCGGCCTGAGCGGCCGGGGCCGGGGCCGGGCCGGCACCCGGGCCGGTCACCACCACCCCGGTCTCCACCGAGCCGTCCCGCTCGGTCACCCGGACCACCGGGCGGCCGGTCCGGCCGTCCGCGACCGCGACCATCACCGACAGGCCGGGGTGCCGGGCGACGACCGAGGCCACCGCGTCCAGCACCTCGCCGAGCCGGTCGTCCACGCCCGCCGGCCGGGTGATCGCCATCGCGCCCGGCTCCCGCTCGGGCTGGGTCGGGCTCGGGGTCCACTCGGGGTCCGCGGAGAGCCGGTCGAACTCCAGGCGCCGATGGAGCCGGTCGAGCCGGTCGTTGATGTCCGCCACACCATCCCCCGTCGCGTCGGATCGGCTGGGCCGCCGGAGCCCTCAGGCTCCCGTCCCGGTCTGTGCCGCCCGCCGGGCCCGGGTCAGAGCCTGGTCCAGGACGACGAGCAGCGCATCCCGTACGGACAGCTTGTCACGAGCGTCGAAGGTCACGAGCGGAACGGCCTCATCCACCGCCAAGGCCCACCTGATCGAGGGAAGGTCGTGTGCCACCATTCCGTCGAAGCGGTTCACCGCGACGACGAACGGCAGCCCGAGGCGCTCGAAGTAGTCCACCGCGGGGTAGCAGTCGTCCAGCCGCCGGCTGTCCACGATGACCAGCGCGCCGATGGCGCCGACCGCCAGGTCGTCCCACATGAAGCCGAAGCGGTCCTGTCCCGGAGTTCCGAACAGGTAGAGTTTCAAGCTCTCATCGATGGTCAGACAACCGAAGTCCATGGCGACGGTGGTGGTCCGCTTGCCGGGGACCTTGCTGATGTCGTCGATGCCGGCGGCGGCGGCGGTCATGTCCGCCTCGGTGGTCAGCGGGCTGATCTCGGAGATGCTGCCGACCGTGGTGGTCTTGCCCACCCCGAAGCCCCCCGCGATCACCAGCTTGACCGGGAGGGGCGGCCGCCGCCGCGGCTCAACCGATGGCGCGAAGTCCACGGATCACCCTCAGCAGCGTGTCGACGTCGGTGGAGGCGTCGGTGTTCGGCAGGTGCACCGACAGGTGCCCGGCCGCGGACAGGTCGCCGACCAGGACGCGGACGACGGCGAGGTGCAGCGACAGCTGGGCGGCGATCTCCGCCACCGACAGCGGGTCGCCGCACAGCGCGACGATGTCGCGCCGCTCGAAGCCCAGCTGGTCGGCGGCGGTACGGCCCCGGTCGGTGGTCACGACCTGGGTCTCGATCGCGATCGTCGAGTCCTGCCCCTCCACCCGTCCGGAGGTCAGCAGGAACGGCCGCAGGGTGGCGTCCGGGCCGCCCTCGGCGGCCTCGTCCGCCCCGTCGTCGGCGCCGGTGCCGGAGGCGAGGAACGGTCGGATGAGCGCGCCGGAGGAGGGGGACGGCGGGTCATTCTCGTCGGGAGTCACGGGTCCATGGGGGGTCTAGTCGCCGAGTGAGTTCTTCAGTTCGTTGATCAGCTGCGGGGTCAGCGCGGCACCGGCGCGGGTGGCGAAGAGGGTCATCTCGTAGGCGATGTTCCCGAGGTTGGCCGTCTTCGCCGCTATCACGCCGAGCACCGAGCCACTGCTGATCGCGGAGACCAGAAGATACCCGTGCGCCATGTCGACGATGACCTTGTTCAGGTTGCCGAGCTGGTACGCCCGGGCCGCGCCGCCGGCCAGGCTGGTGATGCCCGAGGTGATCGCCGCCAGCCGGTCGGCGCCGCCGCGTTCCTGGCCCGCGGACATCGCCATCAGCAGCCCGTCGGAGGAGACCGCGATGGCCTCCAGGACACCGGCGGTCTCGGCGGCGAACTTGCCGAGCAACCAGTTGAAGTTCTGCGCCTCCGCACTCAGTCCGTACGCGGTGTGGCTCACCTGGCACCCTCCTCGTCCGTCCCGGTCGGCCTCCGGTCGTCGCCGCGCAACGCCCGCTCCACTCCTGCTTCGAACTCCTCCACCAGCGCCCGCGCCGCGGCCGCGTCCTGCTCCGCCGCCGTCTCCGCCACCGGCGGTTCCGGCGTACCCGGCCGGGCCGCCCGGGCACCGGCCGGGAGCTGAGCCCCCGGGACCCGGCGCACCAGGTTGCCCCGCACGGGGTCCGGCGGTCCCCCGCCGGGGTCGACCGGAGGCCGTCCCGCCCCCTGCCCACCCGTACGTCCCGGAACGCGCGTCCCCGCGTCCGGATGCGCGGCGGGAAAACCGTCCCCGGCCGCCGTCCCGGCGCCGGTTGCGGTGTCCTGACCGGAGCCTGCACCAGCGCGCGTACCGCCGCTCCCGTTTCGCCGGAATCCGTCCGGCCCGCCGGGCCGCACCGGCGGCGTGCGGCCGAACACGGCGGCGGCGTCCCGGCCCTCCGGCCCCGGCGGCTCCTCGCGGAGGCGCTCCAGCGG
>CADCTP010000077.1 GCA_902805565.1 uncultured Mycobacteriales bacterium | reverse complement strand
AGCGTCTCGGCCGGCGAGTCCACCACCTCCAGCAGCCCGTGGCACAGGACGAGGTCGTAGGACCCCGGGCCGATCGCCGCCGGCAGCCGCTCCACGTCGCCCTGCACGGCGGTGACCCGGTCGGCCACGCCCGCGTCGGAGGCCCGGCGCTGCAGGGTCGCCAGCGCGTCCGCGCTGGCGTCGACCACCGTCACCCGGTGTCCCAGCTCGGCCAGCGGCACCGCGGACACGCCACTGCCGCCGCCCAGGTCGAGTACGCCGAGGCCGCGGGCACCGGCCGCCGACCGCCGGTCGAGCTCGGCGCCGAGCACCGACCACACGACGCCGGCCCGTCCCGCTCCCAGTACGCGGGGCGTGGCTCGGCCCGTGCCGACGCCCTGCGTGCCTGTCTCCGTGCCGCCCATCTCCGGACCCACCTCCCGACGCTCAGCCAGGCGAGCGTAGGCGAGAGCGCCGGCCACAGCGGAGGCACCGGCTCAACCGGCCCGCGGGATGCCGACCGGGATCGTCGGCACCAGGCCGAGCGTGGTCTCCACCAGCGCGAGGAACGTCCCGGCGTCGCGCACCAGGTCGTCGGCCTCGCGCGGGGTGACCGCCCGGGTGACGCCGGCCTCCGCGGCCGCCCGCTTCGCCGCGCCGGCGGCGAAGAACGCGGCCCACTCGCCCAGCTCCGGGCACACCTCGGTCAGCAGCACCCAGGCGCTGGTCGGGCGGCGGCGGCGCAGCCGGGCGTCGGTGGGACGGGTCTTGGCCGCCAGCACCGCCGCCGCCCCGCGCAGCGCGGCCAGGTGGGCGGTCGCGTACCGCTCGGCCGCGATGGTCAGCGTCCCGGCCTCCTGCAGGCCGCGCCGCGCCTGCTCGAGCAGGCCCAGCGCGGACGGCAACAGCTGGGACGGGACCCGGGACGGGCCCAGGCTCCGCAGGGTCGTGGTCATGTCCTCACTCCTCCACCAGCGTCGCGGTCCACCTCGACGGGTCCGTCGAGACGTCCCGGCACAGGTCGAACACCTGCAGCCGCGCGGACATCCCGGCCGCCGCCTCGACCCGCCACAGCTCCCGGTCGCCGCGGTCGACCGGCACCGAGTCGATGAACGGCACCCCCGGCGCCAGCACGGCCGAGGCAACACCGCCGGACGCACCACCGGACGCACCACCGGACGCACCGCCGGACGATGGCCGGGCCGGCAGCCGGGACGGGGCCGACCAGCGCCAGCCGCCCGGCTCGGTCCAGTGGGCGAGCACCGCGCGCACCGCGAAGAGCCGGTCGCGCAGGATGAACTGCTCGGGCGCCGCCTCCCGGCGCGCCACCTCGACCTGCTCCTCGAGGACCGAGTGGACCGAACGCATCTCGCTGTCTCCTCCACGCTGCTGACCGGTCGTCGGGGAAGGTCGTGGCCTGCCCGCCGGGCGATGCGGGGGTCGAGGGCCGCACCGCCCGGCGGGTGGTTCCGTTCGAACATGCGTTCGAACACGACGAGACTATCCACGTCCCGATCCGCACGCAACGACCTCCCGGCGTGTCGCGACGGTGTGTTCGAACAGATTCGAACGACCTGCTCAGCAGCGTAAAGACTGCCTCTGACAAAACCGGGCGACGCGGGTCGGCGGGCCCGACAGGGCGATGGTCAGGAGGCCGGCGGGGCCGGCGGGACGATGGTCAGGAGGCCGGCGGGGCCGGCGGGGCGCCGCCCCAGAGCTGCTCGCGCAGGGCCACGACCCGGCCGACCACCACGACGGCCGGCGGCCGCAGCCCGGCCCGGGCGACCTCGGCCGCCACCGTGTCCAGCGTCGCCACCAGCACCTGCTGGTCGGGCAGGGTGGCCCGGCGGACGACCGCGACCGGGGTGTCGCCGGGCCGGCCGCGGGCGACCAGCGCGGCGGCGGCCGGGCCCAGCCGGTCCAGGGCCATCAGCAGCACCAGCGTGGCCGGACCGTCCGCGAGCGCCTGCCAGTCGATCACCGACCCGGGGCCGGCACCGGGCTCGACGTGCCCGGACACGACCGCGAAGTCGGCGGCCACGCCGCGGTGGGTGACCGGGATGCCGGCGGCGGCCGGCCCGGCGACCGCCGAGGTCACCCCGGGCACCACCTCGACCGGCACGCCGGCCCGGACGCAGGCCAGCACCTCCTCGCCGCCGCGGCCGAACACGAACGGGTCGCCGCCCTTGAGCCGGACCACCCGCCGCCCGGCCCGGGCCCGCTGCACCAGCAGCGCCGAGATGTCCGGCTGGGTCGGCCCGGCGCCGTGCGGGGTCTTCCCGACGTCGACGACCTCGACCGCCGGGTCCAGCCGGTCCAGCAGCGCCCGCGGGGCGAGCCGGTCGACCACGACCACGTCCGCCTCGGCCAGCAGCCGGCGGCCCCGCACGGTGATCAGCCCCGGGTCGCCCGGCCCGCCGCCGACCAGGGCGACCCGCCCCGGGCCCGGGCGGTGCGCGCGCAGCGGCAGCTCGCCGGTCTCCAGCAGCAGCGCGACGGCGTCCCGGACGGCCCGGGTCCGGCCGGGGTCGGCGGTCTCCCCGGTCACGGCGACCAGCAGGCCGCCGCCGCGGGCGACCGCCG
>CADCTP010000076.1 GCA_902805565.1 uncultured Mycobacteriales bacterium | reverse complement strand
CGGCGCCAGCGCCATCGTCGCGAGGGTCCGCCGGCGGCGGCGCCGGTCGGCACCGGCCCGCGCCCGGGCGGCCAGGTCGGGCGTCGCGGTCACCGGCGCGGTGGCCCGGCGCAGGGCGTCGCGCAGGTCGTCGGTCAGGTCGGGGCTCATCGGGTTCCTCCCGTCGAGATCTCCAGGTGCGCCGAGCGGTCCCGCAGCCGGCTCAGCCCCCGGGAGGCCTGGCTCTTGACGGTGCCGACCGAGCAGCCGAGGGCACGGGCGACCTCGTCCTCGGGCAGGTCGTCGAGGTAGCGCAGCACCAGCACGGCCCGCTGCCGGGGCGGCAGCGTGAGCAGGGCCCGGACCAGGGCGTCCCGCAGGTCCACGGTCGCCGCGCCGTCGCCGGGGGCGGCCCCGCCGGGGTCCGGGTCCCGCAGCGGCTGCTCGGGCGGGCGGCGCCGCCGGGACCGCCAGCGGTTGACCGCGGCGTGGGCCAGGGCCCGCCGGGCGTACGCCTCCGGTGGACCCTCGATCCGGGCCCACCGGACGTACATCCGTTCCAGCACGCCCTGCAGCAGATCCTCGGCATGGCCGCGGTCGCCACCGACCAGCAGCACCGCGGTCCGCAACAGCGCCGTGGACCGATCGTGCACGAAGTCGGTGAAGCCAGCCTCGTCACGCACCTGTCAACCTCCTCGTCCGGTGCCTGTCTGGACACCGGCGGGCGGCCGCGGGTTGTCAGCCGAGCAGGTGGGCGTTGATCTCGCGGACCAGCGGGGCCAGCTCCGGGACCTCGACCACCTCGACCCCGGCCTCCTCCAGCAGCTCCACGCCGCGGCAGTCGGCGAACAGCGGCGGCTCGCGCAGCGCGTACACGACCCGGACGATGCCGGCGGCGATGATCAGCTCGGTGCAGGCGCGCGGCCGGGACCGCCGGGTCGAGCACGGCTCCATCGAGGTGTAGATCGTCCCGCCGGTGACGTCGCCGCCGAGCAGCGCCACCTCCTCGGCGTGGTCGTGCGGGTCGGTCTGCCGGGAGTAGCCGGTGGAGTGCAGCGAGCCGGCCCGCACCACCGCCCCCACCGCGTACGCGCTGGTGCTGGGCGGGCAGCGCCGGGACAGCTCGACGGCCTCGGCGAGGAGATCCATGGCGAGGAGATCCATCCCGACAGGCTGGCACATCGAGGTCTCAGAACGAGTACCGGAGGACGGCCATCCGGTCGACCTGCCGTACCCCGGTCAGCCGGGCGGCCGGGCCGGCGCCGCGGAAGCGCACCGCCGCGGGGTCCGGCACGAACACCGGGGCGACGGCCAGCCGCAGCTCGTCGGCCAGCCCGCGGGCCAGCAGGTCCCGCAGGACGGTCGCGCCGCCCTCGACCAGCAGCCGCCGTACGCCCCGGGCGTGCAGGTCGGCCAGCACGTCCTCCGGCGCCGTCAGCGGCACCACCGTCGCCGGCAGGGCGGGGGCCGGGGCGTCGGTGTAGACCACCGGCGGCGGGCCGGCGGCGAACACCCGCGCCGCGGGGTCCAGGACTCCGCTGCGGGACAGGATCACCCGCAGCGGGGTCGCCGGCAGGCCCCGGCGCTCCCGGTCCGCCCGGCGCGCGGCCGAGGCCACCCGCAGCCGGGGGTCGTCGGCCCGGACCGTGCCGGCGCCGACCAGGATCGCGTCGCAGCCGGCCCGGAGCGCGTCGACCTCGTCCAGGTCCGCCGGCCCGGAGAGGATCAGCCGGTCGGGGGAGGCGTCGTCCAGCGCTCCGTCCAGCGACACCGCGGCGCTCAGGAGCACGTACGGCCGTGGCACGATGGTCACTCTACGCGACGGTCGGGTCCGGACCATCCCGGTCGCCCCCCGGACGGGGGAATTCGGCGCCGGGGGGTGTCCGCTACAGGACTCCGCCCGGAATCGCTCCAGACCCCCTGGCTAGACTGCGGACGACTCCGAGGGGCGAAGGAGATCCCGCGTGGCAACGGTGCACGTCGAGCTGGTCTCGGTCGAACGGCTGCTGTGGTCCGGTGAGGCGACGATGGTGATCGCCCGGACCACGGAGGGTGAACTGGGCGTGCTGCCCGGTCATGCTCCGCTGCTCGGCGAGCTCGCCCCGGGCGGGGTGGTCCGCATCCGGCAGGAGGGCGGCGAGGAGTTGGGGTTCGCCGTCCACGGCGGCTTCCTGTCGGTGACCGAGGACGGGGTCTCGATCCTGGCCGAGATCGCCGAGCGGTCCGACGAGATCGACGTGGCCCGCGCCCAGCAGGCGCTGGACCGCGCGCGGTCGGCCGGTGCGGAGGACGACGAGGCGGCGGCCGCCGCGAGCCGGGCGCTCTCCCGCCTGCGCGCCACCGGCCAGTCCGTGTAGCTGCCATGGCGGTGGAGGTCGCCCTGGCCGTCGCCTTTGCCGTGGTCCTGGTCGGGCTCGTCCTGGTCCTGCTGACCCTGCGCCGCCGGGTGCTGCTGCGCCCGGCCGGCTCCATCGAGATGAGCATGCGCACCCGGTTCAGCCGGATCGGCGGCGGCTGGGCCCTCGGCGTCGGCCGCTACACCGGCGACGACCTGCAGTGGTACCGGTTGTTCGCCCTCACCGTGAAGCCGGCCCGGACGCTGTCCCGGCGTGAGCTGCAGGTGATCGGGCGCCGCGAGCCGTCCGGGGCCGAGTCGTGGGCCGTGCAGGCCGGCGCGGTGATCGTGGAGTGCCAGGACGACGGCGGCGCGGTCCAGGTGGCGATGAGCGCCGGCGCGGTGACCGGCTTCCTGTCCTGGCTGGAGTCGGCGCCGCCCGGGTTCTCCGTCCCGGGCTACGCCGCCTCCTAGCAGCTCCCGCGCCGCCTCCCGGCGTCGCGCCCTACCGGTTGGCGCCCGGCGTCCACAGCACGTCGCCGTCCGGGTTCGCCGCCCGGGCCAGGATGAACAGCAGGTCCGAGAGCCGGTTGAGGTAGCGCGCCGGCGCCTCCCCGGTCCGGTCCGCGTCGACCTCCAGCAGCGCCCAGGTGCTGCGCTCGGCCCGGCGGACGACCGTACGGGCCTGGTGCAGCAGGGCGGCGCCCGGCGTCCCGCCCGGCAGCAGGAAGCTGTCCAGCTTGGCCAGCCCCTCGTTGAACTCGTCGCAGGCCGCCTCCAGCCGCTCCACCTGGGCGTCGGTGACCCGCAGCGGCGGGTACGGCGGGTCGTCGACGACCGGGACGCAGAGGTCGGCGCCGACGTCGAAGAGGTCGTTCTGCACCGCCCGCAGCACCGCGACCACCGGCTCGGCCAGCCCGCCCAGCGCGAGCGCGACGCCGATGGCGGAGTTGGCCTCGTCCACGTCCGCGTACGCCACCAGCCGGGGGTGGGTCTTGCTGACCCGGCTCATGTCGCCCAGCGCGGTCGTGCCGGTGTCGCCGGTCTTCGTGTAGATGCGGGTGAGGTGGACGGCCATGCCACGACCCTAGCCCGGCGGCACCAGCCGGCGCGCCCGGTCCTCGTCGGACGGGAAGACCAGCACCTGCACCCGGCCGTCCCGCCGCACGCCCAGGGTGGAGCGGATGCCGGCGTCCGACAGCACCGCCCGCAGTTCGGCCCCCGCGGCCCGGTCCGGCAGCTCGGCCACCGGACGCAGCAGGCCGTGGTCGGCGCCGCCCGCCCGGGCGGCCGCGGTCCGGTTGCGACCGCTGCCGAAGATCCACTTGCTCAGCCCGGCCAGTACGCAGACGACCACGACGGCCACGATCGGACCGAGCACGTAGTGGCTGCCGTTGCCGGCGTCGAGGGGCACGCGTCCAGTCTGACACCGGTGCCGGGATGGCTGCGCGGTGAGCGCCCCGACGCTGTGGGTGACGATTCGGTGACGGTTGGGCGGCGGAGGTACCACAGCGCGCTCCCGCGATGTCTGCTGGGTGACGCGTACTTCGGGGGAGGAGACGCCATGCAGGTGACGATGGCGGGTGACGGCACCATCCGGCTGGTCGGGCGCCTGGACGCCCGCGCCGCGGGGGCCGTGCGCGAGGCACTGCACGCGGAGCTGGCGGCCGGCCGGCGCCGGGTCGTGGTCGACCTCGCCGGGGTGGAGCTGCTGGACGTCACCGGCCTCGGGGTCCTGGTCGGCGCGCACCGCCGGGCGCAGCTGCAGGACACCGAGCTGGTGCTGCGGGACGCGCCGCCGCGGGTGGCCCGGCTGCTGTCCCGGATCCGGCTGGACCGGGTGATCCCGGTCGAGCGCCGCAGCGTCCCGGCCTTAGACCGAGGCCCGACCCGGCCGCTGGGGCCCGACCCGGCCGCCGGGGGCTGGACCCGGCCGCCGGGGCTTGGCGGGCCGCCGGCCGCCGGGTCGGTGCGGCGCAGGGGTCAGGCGGGCGGGACCGGGCGCTTCGGGCCGAACCGCACCCGCACCCCCGGCGACCACAGCACGCTCGCCGGCGGCCCGTCCGGCGCGGGCAGGCCGGTGGCGGCGACCAGGCCGTCGTCCAGCCGGACCAGCTCGGCCCGGTGCAGCGGCCACTCGTCGTGCTCGTTCGGCCAGTACGCGGTCGCGCCGCCGCGGCCGGACAGGTGCAGGCCCCACCGCGCGGTGACGAACCGCTCGGCCGGCGTCGGCTCCGCGATCGGCGCCCCGGACCGTACGGTCAGCAGGCTGGTGGTCCCGCGCGGGCCGGGCCAGCGCCGGCGGCAGGCGTACGTGTGCTCGGCGCCGGTGTCGGTGACCGACATCCGCGACCACGAGTACGGCACCCCGAGCGCCCGGGCGACCAGCACCGGCACCAGCCGGGTCGCGTCCAGGGACAGGAAGAACACGCCGCGCCGCCCCGCGTCGTCGACGGTGTAGGCCCGCACGTTCGTCTCGGCGAACGACCCGAAGTACGGCACGGCGGGCCCCGGGCCGATCCCGACACCGCGCATCCGGAACGCGATCAGTCCGACCTGGGTCGCGCCGTCGAGCACGTCGGGGTGCACGCCGGCCGGCAGCATCGGCGCGACCAGGCCCGGGTCCACCGCCCAGTGCACGAACGCGAGGTCCAGCCAGGACTGGGTGAACACCGTCCGGCGGACCGGGCGCGGTGCGGTCGGCGTGATCGGCTCCATCCCGCCATCCTGGACCTGCCCCGCCCCGCACGCCCGGCGTGGGCGGGTCTAGCCTCGTCCGGCGTGAGGCTGGTCGTGGCGCGCTGCAGCGTGGACTACGTGGGACGGCTGACCGCGCACCTGCCGATGGCGCCGCGGTTGCTGCTGGTCAAGGCGGACGGGTCGGTGTCGATCCACGCCGACGACCGCGCGTACAAGCCGCTGAACTGGATGTCCCCGCCCTGCACGCTCCGCGAGGAGCCGGGGCTGTGGACGGTGACCAACAAGGCCGGCGAGCGGCTGCTGATCACGCTGGAGGAGGTGCTGCACGACTCCTCGCACGAGCTGGGCACCGACCCCGGCCTGGTCAAGGACGGGGTGGAGGCGGACCTGCAGCGGCTGCTGGCGGCGCAGATCCAGACCCTGGGCGCGGGCTACCGGCTGGTCCGCCGGGAGCACCCGACCGCGATCGGCCCGGTCGACATCCTGTGCCGGGACGCCGACGGCGCGAGTGTCGCGGTGGAGATCAAGCGGCGCGGGGAGATCGACGGGGTCGAGCAGCTCACCCGCTACCTGGAGCTGATGAACCGGGACCCGGTGCTGGCCCCGGTGCGCGGCGTCTTCGCCGCCCAGGCGATCACCCCGCAGGCCCGGGTGCTGGCCGCCGACCGCGGGATCGCCTGCGTCACCCTCGACTACGAGGCCCTGCGCGGCCTGGACGACCCCACCGCGCGACTCTTCTGACCGTCCGGTCCGCGGGGCACGGCCGGGTGGCCGTGCCCTCGCGGGTGCGGGTCAGCTCCAGAGGACCGGGCGGTCGGCCCAGGCGCCGTACAGGAACGAGTGCTGGGCCGAGCCGGCGGTCGGGGTCTCCCGCAGCAGCCAGCGGTTGCGGCGGTTCTCGTACCGCAGCATGCCGATCCCGTCGGTGCCGTCGCCGTTCCAGTCGCCCACGACCGGCGCCTCGGCCTCGAACGAGCTGCCGTACTGGAACTGCCGCTGGGCGCCGCCGGAGGCGTTGACGTCGCGCAGCAGCCAGGTCGGCCGCTGCTGCTGGGCGAACCGGACCAGGCCCGGGGTGTCGGTGCCGTTGCCGTCCCAGTCGCCGGTGACGAAGCCGGAGTCGTACGCGCCGCCGTAGGCGAAATCGTGCTGCGCGGCGCCCGTGGTGGTGCTGTCGCGCAGCAGCCAGCGCGGCGCGGCCGCGCCGTACCGGACCCGCACGACGCCCGGGCCGTCCTTGCCGTCGCCGTCCCAGTCGCCGACGATCGGGAAGTCGGACGCCTCGACCCCGGCGATCGGGCTCGGCCTGCCGTACGCGAACGGCGTGACGTCGGTGGCCCCCGCGCTGTTGGCGTTGCGCAGGTACCAGACGTAGTTGCCGCCGACCACGCGGACGATGCCGGGGGTGCGGGTGCCGTTGCCGTCCCAGTCGCCGGTGACGTGCCGCCAGTCGCCGGTCGAGCCGTAGCTGAAGGTGCGGGTCGCCGCGCCGCCGGTGAGGGAGTCGCGCAGCTGCCAGGTGTTGCCCCCGCGCACCGTCCCGGGGCGGTCCGGTGCGGCGGCGGCCGGGGCGGCGGTGGCGGCGGTGGTGGGGATGGCGACGGCGGCGACGGCGGTGCTCACGGCGGTGGCGGCGAGCAGTGCGGCCAGCCGGGCGGGGGTTCGGGTCACGGGGTCAGCTCCTCGGGTTCGTGCTGTGTCGACCCGGTAGATCCCGTGCACCGGTGGAAAGTTGTGCCTGGTCGGGCGGTCCGCGACCGGGCGATGCCCCGGGCGCGGTCGGTCGACCGCACCCGGGGCATCGCCGTGCTCGGGGGAGCCGGTCAGCTCCAGACCACGACCGGCTGGCCCCAGTTGCCGTACACGAACGAGTGCTGCGCCGAGCCGGCGGTCGCGGTCTCCCGCAGCAGCCAGCGGTAGCGGCCGTTCTCGTACCGGAGCAGGCCGATGCCGGCCGTCCCGTCGCCGTTCCAGTCGCCGGCGACCGGCGCCTCGGCCTGGGTCGTGCTGCCGAACTGGAACTGGCTCTGCGCCGGGCCGCTGGAGTTGGCGTTGCGCAGCAGCCAGTACGGCCGGTCGTTCTGGTACGCGCGGAACAGCCCCGGGGTGTCGGTGCCGCTGCCGTCCCAGTCACCGGTGACGAAGTCGGTGTCGTACGCGCTGCCGTAGGCGAAGTTGTTCTGCGCGATGCCCGAGGTGGTGACGTCGCGCAGCAGCCAGCGCGGCGCGACGGAGCCGTACCGGAGCCGGACGACGCCCGGGCCGTCCTTGCCGTCGCCGTTCCAGTCGCCGGCGATCGGGAGGTCGCCGTCGTCGGAGTCCGGGGTCGCGAACGGCTTCCCGTACGCGAACGCCGGGACGTCGGCGCCACCGGTGCTGTTGGAGTTGCGCAGGTACCACACCCAGTTGCCGCCGACCGCGCGGACGATGCCGGCGGTCTTGGTGCCGTTGCCGTCCCAGTCGCCGGTCACGTGGACGTCGGTGGTCCTGCCGTAGCCGAAGCTGGTCGTCGGTCCGCCGCTGCTCAGCGCGTTGCGCAACTGCCAGGTGCTGCCGCTCACCACGCCGGGGCGGTCCGGCGCGGCGAGGGCCGTGCCGGCGGTGGTCGCGACGACCGCGGTCGCGAGCGCGGCGACGGCCGCGACGCGGGCCCGGGTTCGGGTCATGTGTCTCCTCAGAGTGCCACGGGTGTTCCGGGCGGAGATACTGCCCTAACCGGACAACTCGGCGTACCGGATTAGGCGGTTTCCATCGCGGCGCGGAACCGGTCGAGCTCGACCGGGCCCAGCGCGAGCGCGGCCGTGTGCCAGCGCTTGAGGTCGAACCCGGCGCCGAGCCGGTCCCGGGCCTCGGCCCGGGCGGCCAGCCAGGCCCGCTCGCCCAGCTTGTACGCCGTGGCCTGGGCCGGCCAGCCGCAGTACCGCACGACCTCGGGGTGCAGCCGGTGCGCGGCGATCCGGCCCCGGTCCCGCAGCACCTCGGTCGCCACCGCGAACGTCCACCGCGGCCCGTGCCGCCGCGCCTCGGCCGGCGGCAGCGGCAGGTCCAGGTGCAGCCCGAGGTCGATGACCACCCGGGCGGCCCGCAGCGCGGACGCCTTGAGCATCCCGAGCCGCCGGCCCGGGGTGTCGAACCAGCCCAGCTCGTCGGCCAGCCGCTCGGCGTACAGGGCCCAGCCCTCGGCGTGGCCGGACACCCCGCCGACCCGCTGGTGCCGGGACAGCGCGTCGCCCAGCACCCGGGCCTGGCCCAGCTGCAGGTGGTGGCCGGGCACGCCCTCGTGGAAGACCGTGGTCTGCTCGGCCCACACCGCGAACCGGTCCCGGTCGCCGAGCGGCCACCAGGTGCGGCCGGGCCGGGTGAAGCCCTCGTCCGGCGGGGTGTAGTACGCCGAGCCGGAGCTGGAGCCGATCGCCAGCGTCGCGTCGACCGCCCGCAGCCGCGGCTCGATGTCGAAGTGCACGCCGTCCAGCCGGGCGACGGCGGCGTCGTGCTGCTCCTGCAGCCAGGCCCGGTACGCCTCCTGGCCGACGACGACGTCCGTGCCGTCCAGGTGGGCGGCGGCCTCGGCCGGCCCGGCCCCGGGCAGCACCCGCGCCGCCTCGGCGGCCAGCTCGTCCTCGATGCGGTGCAGCTCGTCCCAGGCCCAGGCGTAGGACTCGGCCGGGTCCGGGTCGGCCCCGAGGACCAGCCGGCGGGCGACGGCGTGCCGCTCCGGCCCGACCGCGTCCGCCGCCGCGGCCCGGGGCGCGTACGCCTCCCGCAGAGATCGGAAGAGCACACGTC
>CADCTP010000075.1 GCA_902805565.1 uncultured Mycobacteriales bacterium | reverse complement strand
CCGCCGTCGGGGGTGCGCACCGCCCAGAACCGGTCGCCCTCCAGGCCCCGGGCGGTGACCCGGACCCGCTCCGGCGACTCGCCGCCCATCGACTTCACCGGATAGCGGGCGATGCTGACGACGCGGCCGTGCTGCACCCCGCGGACCCTACGGCAGCCCGCGGACCGTTCCCGGCAGCGGCCGGCAGCGCCGGCCCGCACCGGCGGTATCAGAGCCGCGATGAAGCGATCGTCGCGGTGCCGGGCCGCGGTGTCCTGGGCATCGTCGTCCCGGAGGTGTCGGCCCAGGAGCCGATCGCCACCAGCGCCGGCTGCGGGGGAGGTCACCCGGTGGTGTGTCCGTCGCGGCCCCTCGGCATCAGAACGGCGGGGGAGGGCAGCCTGCCGCACGACGGCCCGACCGAGCGGAAGGAACGACCGCGTGTCCGACGACCAGCGCGAGGAACTCGCCCGGGTGATGACCGAGGCGCTCGCCCTGTGCGCGGCCTGCGTGCAGCAGACCGCGGCGGTGGCGGCGTCGCTGCGGGGGCCGCTCGCCGCGGCGGAGGGGCCGGTGACCGAGCTGAACCTGGCCGGCTTCGCGCACCTGCAGCGCCTGGTGGCCAAGGTGGCCGAGGCGGGGGTGGCCCGCCCGTACGAGGTCCCGGGGCCGATCCGGCCGGAGCCGGACCTCGCCGGCCTGATCCGGCTGGAGGAGTCGGCGCTGGCGGCGCTGCACGCGATCATCCCGGAGTCCGGCGAGTCCGCCGACGCCGAGGCGCTGGAGCACCTCGTCGAGCACTTCCTGCTGACCAAGCGGGAGCTGATCGAGCTGCTCCGCCGCCTCGCCGGCTGACCGGGGCCGCCGGTCCGGCCACCTCGGCCGGCGCGGTGCGCACCGCACGGCATGATCGGCCGATGCTCCCCGACGAACCGCTCACCGACGGCACGGTCACCCTCCGCCCGTGGCACCCCGACGAGGCCGGCTGGTACGCCGAGCAGGCGGCCGACCCGGAGATCCTGCGGTTCACCAGCGAGCCGGCCGGGCTGACCGCGGCCGCGGTGCGGGCGGCGATCGAGGAGATGCTGGCCACCCGGGCGCACGCCGGGCTGGTCGTCACCGACGCCGCGACCGGCGCGCTGCTGGGCAACGCCGGGCTGGCTCCGGGCGCGGAGCCGGGGACCGGCGCGGTGTCGTACTGGGTGGCCCCGGCCGCCCGGGGCCGCGGCGTCGCGACCCGGGCGGTCCGACTGCTCGTCGCGTACGCCGCGGAGCTGGGGCTGCGCCGGCTGACGCTGTGGACCCGGGCCGACAACACCGGCTCGCGCCGGGTCGCCGAGGCCGCCGGCTTCCGGCTGGAGGGGGTCGAGCCCGGCGGCGAGACGATCCACGGCGCCGACCGGGACGTCGCCCGCTACGCGCTGGAGCGCTGATGCCCGGCCGCCCGGGACCGTCTCCCCCGGCGGCGGGCACACCGTCCGGGCCCGGTCACTCGACCCGGACCGGGTGCCGGACGACGGCGTCGAAGAGGTAGCCCAGGGTGTTGTAGCGGGCCCGGTCCGGCTGGGTGCGGCCGGTGGCGTCGGTGGCCCGCGCCAGCAGCTCGTACGCGCCGGGGCCGGGCGGCGTCCACGGCAGCTCCCAGCGGGCCCAGCCCGGACCGCCGCGCAGCCGGGGCCGCCGCCACCGGGCGCCGCCGTCGGTGCTCACCCGGACGTCGACGACCGGGCCGTGCCCGGACCAGGACCGGCCGGTCAGCAGCGTGCCGCGCCCGGCCGGCAGCACCGCCGGCAGCGGCAGCTCGAACGCGCTCTTCACCCCCAGCTCCGCCAGCGGCGCGCCGCCCTCCGCCGGGTGGCCGGGGCCGAAACATCGGTAGAAGCGGGTGTTCCAGGGCGAGAACAGCGGCCGGGTGGACACCTCGATGTCGCCGACCCACTTGATCGAGGCGATCCCGACCCAGCCCGGCACGACGAGCCGGACCGGCGCCCCGTGGTCGGGCAGCAGCGGCTCGCCGTTCATCTCGTACGCCAGCAGCACGTCGTCCAGCGCCTTGGCCACCGGCAGCGGGCGGCGCACCGGGCCGAGGTCGACGCCGTCGGTGACGTAGTGCGGGTCCAGCCCGGACGGCAGCACGTCGACGGCGTGCCGGCTGATCCCGGCCCGGCGCAGCACCGTCCCCAGCCGTACGCCCCGCCAGCGGGCGACGCCGACGGCGCCGAGCCGCCACCCGGTGCCGGCCACCGGCTCGCCCTGCTGGGTGGCGAAGAACCGGCGGCCGTTCCCGGCGCACTCGATCGCCTCGGTGCACGACTCGGCGGGCAGCCGGCGCAGGTCGGCCAGGCTCAGCTCGACCGGCCCGCCGGCCAGGCCGTCGCCGTGCAGCCGCAGCCGCCAGGCCAGCCGGTCCAGCACCGGCGTGCTGGTGTGGTTGCGGACGAAGAACCGGTCGGTGGGGGTGTGCCGGCCGGTGTCCCGCAGCGCCTCCCAGCGGGTCTCGGCGTTGGTGTCGAACACCGTGAACACCTCGGGCGGCAGCGGCTTGAGGATCGGCCCCGTCCCCGCCGGCCCCGTCCCCGCCCCGGCCGCCGGTCCCGTCCCGGCCGCCGCCGGCC
>CADCTP010000074.1 GCA_902805565.1 uncultured Mycobacteriales bacterium | reverse complement strand
GAGGACGGGAGGCCCCCGGTGGACGGCGGGACCCCCGGCGGACGGCGCGGACCGCCGCCTGCGGCCGGGTCCGGCGACCGGCGCCGGGCCGGGACCCGGCCGGGCCGGAGGCGGAGCGCGGAGCCGGGCGGGTCACGGGAGCCAGGAGACCTGGCCGGCCAGGGCCGTGTAGCCGACGAAGGCGACCACGTCGAGGATCGTGTGCGCGATGACCAGCGGCAGCAGCCGGCCGGTCCGGACGAAGAACCAGCCGAAGACCACGCCCATCACCGCGTTGCCGACGAAGGCGCCGAAGCCCTGGTAGAGGTGGTACGCCCCGCGCAGCAGGGCGGCCAGCCCGATCGCCCAGGCGGGGCCGCGGCCGAGTTGGCGCAGCCGTGTGATCAGGTAGCCGACGACCACGACCTCCTCCAGCACCGAGTTCATCAGTGCGGACAGGACCAGCACCGGCACCCGCCACCACACGTCCGGCAGCGACGAGGGCACCACGGTCGCGGACGCCCCCACGGCGTGCGCGGCCAGGTAGAGCAGCAGCCCGGGGATCCCGATGACCGCGGCCAGCAGCACGCCGCGGGCCAGGTCGGGTCCCGGCCGGCTCCGGTCCAGGCCGAGCGCGGCCGGTGGGATCCGGTCCCGGGCCAGCAGGTGCAGCGCGAGCAGCGCCGGCACCACGCCCAGCCCGACGTTGACCAGCTGGTACGCCAGGTCCAGCCACGGCTGGTCCGGCACGTACGACCCGTTGAGGTTGGCCTGGCTCTGCGACAGCGGGATGGGCGCCAGCAGCTTGCGCAGCAGCGACAGCGCGGCGTAGACCGCCGAGGCGCCGACCGAGACGGCCAGCACCAGCAGCACCTCCGACCGCAGGACCCGGCGCCGCGGATCGGGCACCGGGGCCGGGTCGGGCGCCGGGTCGGGGTCCGTACGGGTCACCCGTCCAGTCAACCAGCGCGCCGGAGCCGCCGCCGGGGAAGGGCCGCGGGACCGGGCCGGGGACATGCCGCGGGCCCGGCCGCCTCCCCCCAGGGGCGGGCCGGGCCCGGAGCCGCTGACCGCCCCCACCCACCCGAGGTCACGGAGACGAGAGGGCGGGGGCGGTCGTGCGGTGCGTTCCTCGGACTTCCCCTCAGAGCCCGAGAAAGCGACGGCGGCGGCGGTGAGACCTCCCCACGGCCCGTCGGCCGTGTCGGTGCGGGAGGCCCGCCCACCGACGCCGCCCGGTCCGGAGGGTGGTCGCCGCCCCGGAGCCGAACGGCAGCTCAGCGCTGCCTTGCTTGCACGCATGGAAGACTAGCCACAGGGGGGTGCGTGCGCAAGCAATCCAGGCCACAATGGCCGCGCACCGAGCACCGCACCGAGCACCGCACCGCGGGACCGCACCGCGGGACCGACCAGCAGCACCGACCAGGGAGCGCCGAGCCATCGTCCGCCACATCCGCAGCGCCTCGGACGCATCCGGGCGGGAGTGGGCCGCGTACCTGGAGTCGGCCATGCGCAGCGCCGGCCTCAGCCAGGCCGAGCTGGCCCGCCGCACCGGCCTCGCCGAGTCCATGGTGTCCCGCTGGCTGCGCGGGCTGAACCGGCCCGACGTGCCGAACCTGCGCCGGGTCGGCCCGGTGCTCGGCGTGCCGATGCTGGAGCTGATCGTCGCCGCCGGCTACCTGAGCCTGGAGGAGGCCGAGCTGCGCGACGCCCCGCGGCCGCCGGCCCCGGTCCGGGTCGGGATCTCCACCGAGGGCCTCACCCCCGACCAGGTCCGCCAGCTGGAGGGGTACGCGACGTTCCTGCGCTCGCAGAACGCCGCGCAGGGCGGCCCGCGCCCGGCCGAGGAGCCCACCGAGCCGCTGCGGTACGCCGCCTACGGCGGCGCCCGGCTGTCGCCCGACCAGCAGGCCCGGGTCCGGGAGCAGGCCCGGCTGGCCCGCGAGGAGGCGGCCCGGTCCGGCCGCCAGGTGGTCTTCCTCGACGACACCGACGACCAGCGGCGATGACGCGCCCGGCGGCGTGATTCCGGCCCCGCCCGGCGGGGCTTGGAGGCCGGCCGTCGGTGTGGTTTCGTTGTCGCGCATCCTTCCGTACGTCGCGCGCGTGTCCTTCGGGGGTTCCGTGGTCGATCCAGCCCTGCTGCGGCAGGCCGCCGATCGCGGGGTCACCATCTGCTTCGCCGACCTGGACGGCGCGGACGGCCTCTGGGTGCCCGAGGAGCGCACCGTGCTGGTCAGCCGGCGGCTGTCCGAGCGCGAGGTCGCCGCGGTCATCCGGCACGAGCTGACCCACGTCGCGATCGACGACCAGCACGCCGAGCTGGACGCCGGCCGGGACGTGCTGATCGGCCACCCGGTCCGGTCCGGCCGGTCCCGGGTGCGCACCGTCGCGCTGGCCGCCTCGGCGCTGTTCGCGGTGGTCGGCGGGATCAGCCTCGGGCTGGCCGCGACCGCCGGCGGGCCGGCCCGGCCGGAGCAGGTGGTGGCACCGACGCCCGGCGGCCCCGGGCTGACCGCGCAGGAGTCCGCCGCCCCGGTCGGCGCCCCGGTGGTCACCACCAGCCCGTCGATGGGCGCGGACGGCCGGGTCGTGGTCGTCACCATCACCCTGACCGCGACGCCCCCGGCG
>CADCTP010000073.1 GCA_902805565.1 uncultured Mycobacteriales bacterium | reverse complement strand
CGGGACCGTCCGACCGCCGCCGGCCCGGCCGCGCCTCACCGGGTGGCCGCGGCCGCCCGGGCCTGGACGGCGGCCGGGGTCGCCGCGCGGCAGATCGTGGCGAACTCGTCGCCGTCCAGGCTGGCGCCGCCCACGAGCGCGCCGTCCACGTCCGGCTTGGCCATCAGCTCGCCGGCGTTCTTGCCCTTCACCGAGCCGCCGTAGAGGATCCGCACCCCGGCGGCGAGCTCGGCCGAGTAGCGCTCGGCGAGCCGGGACCGCAGCCGGTGGCACATCTCCTGGGCGTCCTCCGGCGTCGCGACCTTCCCGGTGCCGATCGCCCACACCGGCTCGTACGCGATGACCAGGGAGGCCGCCCGCTCGGCCGGCAGCGTGGCCAGCGCCGCGTCCAGCTGGCCGCAGCAGTGCTCGAGGTGGCCGTCGGCCTCCCGGACGTCGACCAGCTCGCCGACGCAGAGGATCGGGGTGATCCCGTTGGCGTATGCGGCGGCGAGCTTCGCCGCGACCACCGCGTCGTCCTCGCCGTGGTACTGCCGGCGCTCGGAGTGCCCGACCACCACGTACGAGCAGCCCAGCTTGGCCAGCATGGCCCCGCTGATGTCGCCGGTGTAGGCGCCGGAGGCGTGCGGGGACAGGTCCTGCGCGCCGTACTCCAGCAGCAGCTTGTCCCCGTCGACCAGGGTCTGCACGCTGCGCACCGCGGTGAACGGCGGCAGCACGACGACCTCGACCGCATCCAGCTCCGGCTCCGTGAGGCTGAACGCGATCTTCTGGACCAGCGCGATCGCCTCGAGGTGGGTCTGGTGCATCTTCCAGTTGCCGGCGACCAGCGGCCGGCGGGCGGGCTTGGCGGTCTTGGCCACCTCAGGACTCCAGCACGGCCACACCCGGCAGGGTGCGGCCCTCGAGGTATTCCAGCGACGCGCCGCCGCCGGTCGAGATGTGGTCGAAGCGGTCCTCGCCGACCTCCAGCTGCCGCACCGCGGCGGCCGAGTCGCCCCCGCCGACGACGCTGAACGCGTGCGCCGAGGCGATCGCCTCGGCGACCCCGCGGGTGCCGGCCTCGAACGGCGCCAGCTCGAAGACGCCCATCGGGCCGTTCCAGAAGACCGTGCCGGCGGAGGTCACCGCGCCGCCGAAGACGTCGACGGTGACCGGGCCGATGTCCAGGCCCTTCCGGCCGGCCGGGATCCGGTCGACGTCGACGGTCTCGGTCGCCGCGTCCGCGCTGACGTCCGCCGCGACGACGATGTCGACCGGCAGGCCGATCCGGTCGCCGTCCCGCTCCAGCAGGCGCCGGCACGCCTCGACCTGGTCGGCCTCCAGCAGCGAGTCGCCGACCTCGAAGCCCTTGGCGGCGAGGAAGGTGAAGCACATGCCGCCGCCGACGAGCAGCCGGTCGACCTTGGGCAGCAGCGCGGAGATCACGCCCAGCTTGTCGGAGACCTTGCTGCCGCCGAGGACCACCACGTACGGCCGGCGCAGGTCGCCCTGGCCGGTCAGCCGGGACAGCACCCGCAGCTCGCCGAGCAGCAGGTCCCCCGCGTACGCCGGCAGCCGGGTGGCGACGTCGTAGACGCTGGCGTGCTTGCGGTGCACGGCGCCGAAGGCGTCGTCCACGTACGCGCCGTCCGGGCCGACCAGCGCGACCAGGCGGTCGGCGAACGCCCCCCGCTCGGCGTCGTCCTTGCTGGTCTCGCCCGCCTCGAAGCGGACGTTCTCCAGCAGCGCGACCCCGCCGTCGGCGAGCTCGCCGACGGCCTTGGCCGCGGACTCGCCGACGGTGTCGGAGGCGAAGACCACCGCGGTGTCGAGCAGGTCGGCCAGCCGCTGGGCGACCGGGCGCAGCGTGTACTTCTCGTCCGGGGCGCCCTTGGGCCGGCCCAGGTGGGCGGTGACGACGACGCGGGCGCCGGCCTGCACCAGCCGCCCGATCGTCGGCACCGAGGCCCGGATCCGGCCGTCGTCGGTGATCCGGGTGCCGTCCAGCGGCACGTTGAGGTCGGAGCGGACCAGCACCCGCCGGCCCGCGACCCCCTCGGCGATCAGGTCGTCGACGGTCTTCATCAGCTGAGCTTGGACCCGACGAGCGTGACCAGGTCGGCCAGGCGGTTGGAGTAGCCCCACTCGTTGTCGTACCACCCGACGACCTTGACCTGGTTGCCGATGACCTTGGTCAGGCCCGAGTCGAAGATGCACGAGGCCGGGTCGGTGACGATGTCGGAGGACACGATCGGGTCCGCCGTGTAGCGCAGGTAGCCCTTGAGCGGGCCGTCGGCCGCCTCCCGGTAGGCCGCGTTGACCTCGTCCACCGTGGTGTCGCGGGACAGCGTCACTGTGAGGTCGGTGCACGAGCCGGTCGGGATCGGCACCCGCAGCGCGTAGCCGTCGAGCTTGCCCTGCAGCTCCGGCAGCACCAGGCCGATGGCCTTGGCCGCGCCCGTGCTCGTGGGCACCACGTTGATCGCGGCGGCGCGGGCCCGGCGCAGGTCCTTGTGCGGCGCGTCCTGCAGGTTCTGGTCCTGCGTGTACGCGTGGACGGTGGTCATCAGGCCGCGCTCGATGCCGAACGAGTCCAGCAGCACCTTGGCCAGCGGGGCCAGGCAGTTGGTCGTGCAGGACGCGTTGGAGATGATCGTCTGCGAGCCGTCGTACATCGAGTCGTTGGCGCCGAGGACGACGGTCAGGTCCTCGCCGCTGGCCGGCGCGGAGATGATGACCTTCTTGGCCCGGCCCTGGTCGACGTGCTTGCGGGCGTCGGCGGCCTTGGTGAAGAAGCCGGTCGACTCGATGACCACGTCCACGCCCAGGTCGCCCCAGGGCAGCGCGCCCGGGTCGCGCTCGGCAAGGATCCGGATCTCCTTGCCGTCGACCGCGATGCCGTTGCCGGTGACCTCGACCTCGTGCTTGAGCGGGCCGAGGATCGTGTCGTACTTCAACAGGTGCGCCATCGTCTTCACATCGCCCAGGTCGTTGGCGGCGACGATCTCGATGTCGTGGTCGCTGGCGTCGACCGCGCGCCAGAAGTTGCGGCCGATGCGGCCGAAGCCGTTCACGCCGACGCGGACCGTCACGGTGGACCTCCCCTGCTGCTGATGATTTGGCGGGGCCGACCCTACCGGGCGGCGGGGCCCCGACCGCACCCGAGGCCGACCCTGTGGACGACACGGGACGGCGCGGGGACGGCGTGCCACGCGGCCGGGCGGGGTATGGCACCGCCATGGTTGACGGAGGACCTGTACCTGACACCGCGATGGACACCAAGAGCGATGAGGGCGGGCCGGGCGAGCTCGGCGACACCAGGCCGCTCACCGAGGACGAGCGGGCGATGCTCGACCGGCTCCGGGACGGTGCTGGCACCGACGTGGCCGGCGACCCGGCGGAGGCCGCGCCGCGGTTCGGCGCCGCGGTGGACGCCGACGCGCCCGTGCCGGGCGGCCCGCCCGGCGGGAGCGAGGAGCCGGACCCGCTCGACCCGGTGTTCCGGGAGCCGGAGCGCTGACGGGTCAGGTCCGGCCGGCCGGGCCGAACCCGCTCGCCGGGCCCCGGCCGGTCGCGCAGGGCTCAGGGACCGAGCATCTCCGGCGTCACGCTCGCCTCGGTGTCCGGGATGCCCAGGTCGGCGGCCCGCTTGTCGGCCAGCGCCAGCAGCCGGCGGATCCGGCCGGCCACCGCGTCCTTGGTCATCGGCGGGTCGGCGAGCTGACCGAGCTCCTCCAGCGACGCCTGCTTGTGCTCCAGCCGCAGCTTGCCGGCCTGGGACAGGTGGTCGGGCAGGTCGCCGTCGAGGATCTCCAGCGCCCGCGCCACCCGGGCCCCCGCCGCGACCGCGGCCCGGGCCGAGCGGCGCAGGTTCGCGTCGTCGAAGTTGGCCAGCCGGTTGGCGGTCGCCCGCACCTCGCGGCGCATCCGCCGCTCCTCCCAGGCCAGCACGCTCTCGTGCGCGCCGAGCCGGGTCAGCAGCGCGCCGATGGCGTCGCCGTCGCGCACCACCACCCGGTCCACCCCGCGCACCTCGCGCGCCTTGGCCTGGATGCCCATCCGGCGGGCCGCGCCGACCAGGGCCAGCGCCGCCTCCGGTCCCGGGCAGGTGATCTCCAGCGAGGACGACCGGCCGGGCTCGGTCAGCGAGCCGTGGGCCAGGAACGCACCCCGCCACGCCGCCTCCGCGTCGCAGACCCCGCCGGAGACCACCTGTGGCGGCAGCCCCCGCACCGGCCGCCCGCGCTGGTCGAGCAGCCCGGTCTGCCGGGCCAGCCCCTCACCGTCCTTGACCACCCGGACGATGTAGCGGTTGCCCTTGCGCAGCCCGCTGCCCGCGAGCACCTGCACCTCGCTGGCGTGCCCGTACACCTCGGCGATGTCCTTGCGCAGCCGGCGCGCGGTCGAGCCGGTGTCCAGCTCCGCCTCGACCACCACCCGGCCGCCCACGATGTGCAGCCCGCCGGCGAACCGGAGCAGCGCCGAGATCTCGGCCCTCCGGTCGCACGTCTTGGTCACCGTCAGCCGGCTCAGCTCGTCCTTCACGGACGCCGTCATCGCCACCTGCGAACCCCCGCTTCCCGTCCCCCGTCGTCACCGATCCCCGCCAGGGCCGGCACGTCCGCCAGCACCTGCCGGTACGCCTCCGCCAGCCGCGGCGGGTCGTGCCGCGCCGTGCCGTCCCCGGCCGCCACCGGGGCGAGGACGAGACGGGCACCGAGCGCGGACACGCCGGACATGAGACCACGCGCGTCCGACACCGCGTCGGTGTCCGCCACCACCGCGTCCACCCGCAGGCCGGGGGCGTGCGCCGCCAGGACCTCCAGGTGCTGCTGCGGGGAGAACCCGGCGGTCTCCCCCGGCTGCGCCGCCAGGTTGAGCGCGACCGCCCGCCGGGCGGACGTGGCGCTCAGCGCGGCCAGCAGGTCCGGCACCAGCAGGTGCGGCAGCACGCTGGTGAACCAGGAGCCCGGCCCGAGGACCACCAGGTCGGCGTCCAGCACCGCGCGCACCGCCTCGGCGCAGGCCGGCGGGTCCGGCGGCAGCAGCGACACGGCCACCACGTGACCGACCGTGCTGGCCACCGCGACCTGGCCGCGGATCCGGCGGACCCGGGTCGGGTCGGCGTCGTCCAGGCCGGTCACGTCGGCGGCGATCTCCAGCGCCCGCGGGCTCATCGGCAGCACCCGGCCGACCGCGCCGACCATCCGGGCCACGGTGTCCAGCGCGGCCACCGGGTCGCCCAGGGTCTCCGCCAGCCCGGCCAGCACGAGGTTGCCGACCGGGTGGCCGGCCAGCGCCCCGGTTCCGCCGAAGCGGTGCTGCAGCAGCCCGGCCCAGGTCCGGCCCGAGTCGTCGTCGCCGGCCAGCGCGGCCAGCGCCATCCGCAGGTCGCCCGGCGGCAGCACGCCCAGCTCGCGGCGCAGCCGGCCGGACGAGCCGCCGTCGTCGGCCACGGTGACCACCGCGGTCACCGCCGGCGTCAGCCGGCGCAGCGCGGCCAGGGAGGCGGCCAGCCCGTGCCCGCCGCCCAGCGCCACCACCCGGGGGCCGTCGGGCGGGAGCACCCCGGCGGGGCTACTCACGCCCCAGGTCCCGGTGCGCGACCGTGGTCTGCACCCCGTCGCCGACCAGCCGCTTGGCGATCTCCTCGGCCATCGCGACCGAGCGGTGCTTGCCGCCGGTGCAGCCGATCGCCAGCGTCAGGTAGCGCTTGCCCTCCCGCTGGTAGCCCGCGCCGACCAGCCGCAGCAGCTCGGTGTACACGTCCAGGAACCGGCCGGCACCCTCCTGGGCCAGCACGTAGTCCCGGACGTCCGGGTCCTGGCCGGTGTGCGGGCGCAGCTCCGGGATCCAGTGCGGGTTGGGCAGGAAGCGCACGTCGGCGACCAGGTCGGCGTCCAGCGGCAGGCCGTACTTGAAGCCGAAGGACAGCACGGTGGCCCGCAGCGCCGGCGGCGACTCCCCGCTGAACTCGCGCTCGATCTGCCGGCGCAGGTCGTGCACGGACAGGTGGCTGGTGTCGACGACGAGGTCGGCCTCGGAGTGCAGGTCGTGCAGCAGCTCCCGCTCGGCGGCGATGCCGTCGACCAGCCGGCCGCCGGCCTGCAGCGGGTGCGCGCGCCGGACGCTCTCGAAGCGGCGGACCAGCACCGCGTCGGTGGCCTCCAGGAACAGCACGCGGGGACGGTACCCCCGCTCGTCCAGGTCCCCGATCACGCTGCGCAGGTCGGCGGAGAAGGCCCTGCTCCGGACGTCGACCACGACCGCGATCCGGGTGACCTCGCCGGACGTGTGGCTGCCCAGCTCGACCATCGCGGCGATCAGCGACGGCGGCAGGTTGTCCACGACGTAGTACCCGATGTCCTCCAGGCACTTGGCGGCGGTGCTCCGGCCGGCGCCGGACAGGCCGCTGACCACGACGACCTCCAGCCCGTGCTCGACGCCCATCGGCTCACGCATCCAGCACCTCTCCGGTGATCGGGTCCACGGCCGGACCGGCGTCCCGGTCGCCCGAGCTCAGCGCCGACACCACCGCCTCCGCGGTGCGCCGGCCCACCCCCGGGGTCGCCATGATGTCCTCCACGGACGCCTCGCGGAGCCGCTTCAGCGACCCGAACCGGGTCAGCAGCGCCTTCTTCCGGGTCTCCCCCAGGCCGGGCACGCCGTCCAGCGCCGAGGTCGTCATAGCCTTGGAACGTTTCTGCCGGTGATACGTGATGGCGAACCGGTGCGCTTCGTCCCGCACCCGCTGGAGCAGGTAGAGCCCCTCGGAGGTGCGCGGCAGGATCACCGGCCGGTCCTCACCCGGCACCCACACCTCCTCCAGCCGCTTGGCCAGCCCGCACAGCGCCACGTCCTCGATGCCGAGCGACGCCAGCGCCTCGGCCGCCGCGGCGACCTGCGGGGCGCCGCCGTCGACGACGAGCAGGTTCGGCGGGTACGCGAACTTCCGCGGCCGCCCGGTCTCCGGGTCGATCGGCCCCGGCCGGCCCGGGGCGGCCCCGCCCGCGGTCCCGGCGGGCCCGTCCGCGGTCCCGTCGGCCGTGGTCGGGTCCTCGGCCTCCTCGCCGGTGTCCATCCGCTCGTCCAGGTAGCGGGCCATCCGGCGGCGGACCGCCTCCCGGATCCAGTCGACGTCGCCGCCCTCGGTGAGCCCGGCGTCGGGGTCGCGCGGCCCGGTCCCGCGGATGGCGAAGCGGCGGTACTCCGACTTGCGCGGCAGCCCGTCCTCGAACACCACCATCGAGGCGACCACGTTGGTGCCCTGCACGTGCGAGACGTCGAAGCACTCGATCCGCAGCGGCGCGGTGTCCAGCTCCAGCGCGTCCTGCAGCTCGGCCAGCGCCTGCGACCGGGCGGTGAGGTCGGTGGCCCGCTTGAGCTTGTGCTGCTGGAAGGCCTGCTGGGCGTTGCGGGCCACGGTCTCCAGCAGCGCGCGCTTGTCGCCGCGCTGCGGGACCCGCAGCGACACCCGGGTGCCGCGCTGCTCGCAGAGCAGCTCCTCCAGCACGGTGGCGCTGGCCGGCAGCTCCGGGACCAGCACCTCGCGCGGTACCTGCTCGCCGTCGTCGGCGCCGTACACCTGCAGGCAGAACTGCTCGACCAGGTCGCCGGTGGTGACGTCCTCGACCTTGTCGATCACCCAGCCGCGCTGGCCGCGGACCCGGCCGCCGCGGACGTGGAAGACCTGGACCGCGGCCTCCAGCGCGTCCTGGGCGAACGCGACGACGTCGGCGTCGGTGCCGTCGCCGAACACGACGGCCTGCTTCTCCATCGCCCGGCGCAGCGCCCCCACGTCGTCGCGCAGCCGGGCGGCCCGCTCGAACTCCAGCTCGGCCGAGGCGGCCGCCATCTCCTTCTCCAGCCGGCGGACCATGCCCTCGGTCCGGCCGGTCATGAAGTCGACGAAGTCCTCGACGATCCGCCGGTGCTCGTCCGGGCTGACCCGCCCGACGCACGGCGCGGAGCACTTGCCGATGTAGCCGAGCAGGCACGGCCGGCCGATCTGGCCGGCCCGCTTGAACACCCCGGCCGAGCAGGTCCGGGCCGGGAAGACCCGCAGCAGCAGGTCCAGCGTCTCCCGGATGGCCCAGGCGTGCGCGTACGGCCCGAAGTAGCGCACGCCCTTGCGCTTGGGCCCGCGCATCACCTGCAGCCGGGGGAACTCCTCGTACAGGGTCACTGCCAGTGACGGGTACGACTTGTCGTCCCGGTAGCGGACGTTGAACCGCGGGTCGAACTCCTTGATCCAGGAGTACTCCAGCTGCAGCGCCTCGACCTCGGTGGACACCACGGTCCACTCGACGCTGGCCGCGGTGGTGACCATCTGCCGGGTCCGCGGGTGCAGCGCGGACAGGTCGGCGAAGTAGCTGTTCAGCCGCTGCCGCAGCGACTTGGCCTTGCCGACGTACACCACCCGGCCGCGCTCGTCGCGGAACTTGTAGACCCCGGGCGACTCGGGGATCGTGCCCGTCGCCGGGCGGTACGTCGTCGGGTCGGGCACCTGCCCAGGCTACGCGCGCGCCGCGGACCGGCCGCCGCCGCTGGGGACCGACTGGCGCCGTCGCGGCGCGGATGCGACGCTGCACATGTCCGGTTCGTACACACCGGAGACGGCTGAGAGAGCAGCCACACCGCCCCCAGACCCCGACGGCACCCGGGACCGCCCGATGACCGAGACCGTGAGCTGCGAGATCGTCCTCGGCGAGGGCCGTCCGTGGCGAGGACACCTGCCGGTGCTCCGGCTGTCCTGGTCCGCCGGCGACCCGCTGGCGGTCGTGGTCGTGGTCGGCGCCCGGCCCGCGCACCCCGCGCTGCTGCGCGGTCGCTGGGTGGTGCTGCGGGACACCCTGCGCGCGACGCTGGCCCCGGGCGGCGGGGCACCGGGCGGGGCCGGGGTGGGCGCCGCG
>CADCTP010000072.1 GCA_902805565.1 uncultured Mycobacteriales bacterium | reverse complement strand
CGGCCTGGCACCTGCACGAGCTGACCGCCGGGATGGAGCTGTCGGCGTTCGTGCTGTTCTCCTCGGTGGCCGCGCTCATCGGCAGCCCCGGGCAGGGCAACTACGCCGCCGCCAACGCGTTCCTGGACGCGCTGGCCGCCCGGCGCCGGGCCGAGGGTCTGCGGGCCGGCTCGCTGGCCTGGGGGCTGTGGGCCGACGCGACCGGGATGACCGGCGACCTGGACGCGACGGAGCTGGCCCGGCTGGAGCGGATGGGCGTCGGCGCGCTGTCGACCGAGCTGGGCCTGGAGCTGTTCGACGAGGCCCAGCGGCTCGACGAGGCGCTGCTGGTGCCGGTACGGCTCGACCTCGGTGCGCTGCGTACCCAGGCCCGGGCCGGCATGCTGCCCAACCTGCTGCGCGGGCTGGTGCGGGCGCCGGCCCGCCGGACCGACACCGGGGCCGGGTCGCTGGCGCAGCGGCTGGCCGGGGTGGCCGAGGCCGACCGCCTCCCGGTCGTGCTGGAGCTGGTGCAGGCGCAGGCCGCGGCCGTCCTCGGCCACACCTCCGCGGTGGCGGTGGGCCCGGAGCGGGCGTTCAAGGAGCTCGGCTTCGACTCGCTGGCCGCGGTCGAGCTGCGCAACCGGCTGACCCAGGCCACCGGCCTGCGGCTGCCGACCACCTTGATCTTCGAGCACCCGAACCCGACCGCCGTCGCGCAGATGCTGCTGGCAGGGGTCGGCGGCGGGGCCGAGGAGAAGCCGGGGACGGCGTTCGAGGCGGAGCTGCGCGGGCTCGAGGCGATGCTCATCGCGGTGGCGGGCGACGAGCGGCAGCTCAGCGAGCTGGAGCCACGGCTGCGCTACCTCAGCAACCGGCTGCGGACCGTGCTCAGCGGGGCCGGCGGAGGGTCGGACCGGGACGCCGGGGACGGGTCCGGCGACGACGACTTCGACGTGGTGTCCGACGACGACATGTTCGAACTGATCGACAAGGAGCTCGGGTCGGCATGACCGAAAACGCGGACGGCGCGCGGGGCGGATCGATGTCCGACGAGCAGAAGCTCCGTACCTACCTGCGCAAGGTGACCACCGAGCTGCGCACGGCGAACCGCCGGGTGCGCGAGCTGGAGGAGCGGGAGGCCGAGCCGCTGGTCATCGTGGGCATGAGCTGCCGCTACCCCGGCGGGGTCAACTCCCCGGACGAGCTGTGGGAGCTGGTGGCGGCCGGCCGGGACGCGATGTCGCCGCTGCCCAGCGACCGCGGCTGGGACCTGGAGCGGCTGCGCGGCGCCGACCCCGACCGGCACGGGACGGTCACCACCAGCGCCGGCGGCTTCGTCGACGGCGTCGCCGACTTCGACGCGGACTTCTTCGGGATCAGCCCGCGCGAGGCGCTGGCCATGGACCCGCAGCAGCGGCTCATGCTGGAGGCGGCCTGGGAGGCGTTCGAGAACGCCGGGATCGACCCGACCTCGCTGCGCGGCACCGACACCGGCGTCTTCACCGGCACGGTGACCTCCGACTACGGCGGCGGCGGGCCGACCCCGCCGGAGCTGGAGGGCTTCCGGCTGACCGGCACCCAGGGCAGCGTGATCTCCGGGCGGATCGCGTACACGCTGGGGCTGGAGGGGCCGGCGGTCACGGTCGACACCGCCTGCTCCTCCTCGCTGGTGGCGCTGCACCTGGCCGCGCAGGCGCTGCGGGCGGGCGAGTGCTCGCTGGCCCTGGTCGGCGGGGTGACGGTGCTGGCCGGGCCGTTCCTGTTCGTGGAGTTCAGCCGGCAGCGCGGGCTGGCGCCGGACGGGCGCTGCAAGTCCTACGCCGCCGCGGCCGACGGGACCGGGTTCTCCGACGGCCTGGGCCTGCTCGTGGTGGAGCGGCTGTCGGACGCGCGCCGCAACGGTCACCAGGTGCTGGCGGTCGTCCGCGGCACCGCGACCAACCAGGACGGCGCGAGCAACGGCCTGACCGCCCCCAACCTGCGCTCCCAGGAGCGGGTCATCCGGGCGGCGCTGGCGAACGCCGGGGTCAGCGCGGCCGAGGTCGACGCGGTCGACGGCCACGGGACCGGGACCCAGCTCGGCGACCCGATCGAGGCCCGCGCCCTGCTGGCCACGTACGGCCGGGAGCGGCTGGACGGCCCGCTGCGGCTCGGCTCGATCAAGTCGAACATCGGCCACACCTCGGCCGCGGCCGGCGTGGCCAGCGTGATCAAGATGGTCCAGGCCATGCGGCACGGGATGCTGCCGCCGACCCTGCACGTCGACGCCCCGTCCCCGCACGTGGACTGGGACGCCGGGCAGATCACCCTGCTGACCGAGGCCGAGGAGTGGCGGCCCGCCGGGCGGGCGCGCCGCGCGGGCATCTCGTCCTTCGGCATCAGCGGGACGAACGCGCACGTGATCCTGGAGGAGGCGCCGGGCCGCGAGGACCTGCCGGTCGAGCGCCCGGACGCGGTGCCGGCGGTGCCGGTGCCGCTGTCGGCCAGGAGCGGGCCGGCGCTGCGGGCGCAGGCCGCGCGGCTGCAGTCGCACCTGGTCGCGCGGCCGGAGCTGGAGCCGGTCGACGTCGGCTTCTCGCTGGCGACGACGCGGGCGCAGCTGGACCGGCGCGCCGTCGTGGTCGCCGCCGACCGGGCCGCGCTGCTGG
>CADCTP010000071.1 GCA_902805565.1 uncultured Mycobacteriales bacterium | reverse complement strand
CCGGCGGTCCGGCGCGCCGGCGGGGTCCCCGGCCGCCGGCCGCGCTGGTCCTGCTGGCCGTCGCGGTGGCCGCGCTGACCCTCCTCCCGCTCGGCTTCGTCGCCTGGCAGGCGGTGGAGACGGGCTGGTCGGAGGGGGCCCGGCTGGTGTTCCGGGACCGCACCGCCGACCTGCTGTGGAACACCGCCCGGCTGACCGCCGGCTGCGTCACGCTGTGCCTGCTGCTCGGCACGGCCGCGGCCTGGCTGGTCGAGCGGTCCGACCTGCCGCTGCGCCGGCTGTGGACGGTGCTGCTGGCGGCGCCGCTGGCGGTGCCGTCGTTCGTCAACGCGTACGGCTGGGTGTCGGTCACCAGCGGCCTCGACGGGTACGGCGGCGCGCTGCTGATCACCACGCTGTCGTACTTCCCGCTGGTCTTCCTGCCGGCCCAGGCCGCCCTGCGCGGGCTCGACCCCGGCCTGGAGGAGACCGCGTACGCGCTGGGCCTGGGCCGGGCGGCGACGGTGGCCCGGGTGGTGCTGCCGCAGCTGCGACCGGCGCTGCTGGGCGGCGGGCTGCTGGTCTCGCTGCACCTGCTGGCCGAGTTCGGCGCGCTGCAGCTGCTGCGCTACCCGACCTTCACCACCGCCATCTACGACCAGTTCGAGTCCTCGTTCACCAGCTCGGCGGCGACCATGCTGGCCGGGGTGCTGGTGCTGCTGTGCCTGGGGCTGCTGCTGGCCGAGCTGGCGCTGCGGGGCCGGTCCCGCTACGCCCGGGTGGGCGCCGGCGCGGCCCGCGGGCTGACCCGGGTCCCGCTGGGCGCCGCCCGGGGCGCGGTGCAGGCCGGGCTGGTCGCGCTGGTCGTGCTGGCGCTGGGCGTGCCGGTCGCCAGCATCATCCGCTGGCTGGCCGACAGCACCGTCGACGGCGGCCGCCTGGTCCAGACCACCAGCGCCTCGCTCAGCCTGGGTGCGATCGCGGCCGCGGTGACCACCGTGCTGGCGGTGCCGGCGGCGTGGCTGGTGGTCCGGCACCGCGGCCGGTTCACCGCGGTGCTGGAGCGCAGCACGTACGTGTCCAGCGCGCTGCCCGGGATCGTCGTCGCGCTCGCCCTGGTCACGCTGGCCATCCGGGGCGCCCGGCCGCTCTACCAGACGGTGCCGCTGCTGGTCGCCGGCTACGTGATCCTCTTCCTGCCCCGGGCGGTGGTCACCGTGCGGGCGGCGCTGGCGCAGGCCCCGCCGGTGCTCGACCAGGTCGCCCGCTCGCTCGGCGCGGGTCCGGTCGGCACGCTGCGCCGGGTCACCCTGCCGCTGGTCGCCCCCGGGCTCGGGGCCGGCGCCGCGCTGGTGTTCCTGGCCGTGGTCACCGAGCTGACCGCGACGCTGCTGCTGTCCCCGCTGGGCACCCGGACGCTGGCCACCGAGTTCTGGCAGCAGAGCAACAGCCTGGCCTACGGTGCCGCGGCGCCGTACGCGGCGCTGATGGTGCTGCTGTCGGCGCCGGCCACCTACCTGCTCACCCGCGAAGCGAGACGGGGGACGGCATGACCGCACTGACGATCGGCGGCGTCACCAAGGCGTACGGGGCGACGCCGGTGCTGCTCGGCGTCGACCTGCACGTGCCGGAGCGGACGCTGACCGCGGTGCTCGGGCCGTCCGGCTGCGGCAAGACCACGCTGCTGCGGCTGGTCGCCGGCTTCGACACCCCGGACTCCGGGACCATCACCCTCGGCGACACCCCGGTCGTCGGGGCCGGCCGGACGGTGCCGCCGCAGAAGCGCCGGGTCGGCTACGTGCCGCAGGAGGGCGCGCTGTTCCCGCACCTGTCGGTGGCGGCCAACGTGACCTTCGGGCTGCCCCGCCGGTCCCGGGCCGCCGCCGGGGAGTTCCTGGAGCTGGTCGGGCTGGACCCGGCGCTGGGCGGCCGGCACCCGCACGAGCTCTCCGGCGGGCAGCAGCAGCGGGTCGCGCTGGCCCGCGCGCTGGCCCCCGGGCCGTCGATCGTGCTGCTGGACGAGCCGTTCTCCTCGCTGGACGCGGCGCTGCGGGAGTCCACCCGGCGGGCGGTCGCCGCCGCGCTGGCCGCGGCCGGGGCGACCGCGGTGCTGGTCACCCACGACCAGGCCGAGGCGCTGTCGCTGGCCGACCAGGTCGCGGTGATGCGGCAGGGCCGGCTGGTCCAGCTGGCCGCGCCGGAGACCGTCTACCGCTCCCCGTCGGACGCCGGGGTCGCCGGGTTCGTCGGCGAGGCGGTGCTGCTGCCGGGGGCGGTGACCGGCGGGCTGGCCTCCTGCGCGCTGGGCTCGGTGCCGGTGCGGGGGGCCGCCGACGGGCCGGTGCGGATCCTGCTCCGGCCCGAGCAGGTGGTGATCGGCACGGCCGGGGCGGCCGGGGTGCCGGCCCGGGTGCGGGACGTGTCGTACTTCGGGCACGACGCGGCCGTCCGGCTGGAGCTGGAGCCGGGCGGGACCGAGGTGCTGGCCCGGGTGGCCGGGCACGACCGCCCGCTCCCCGGGGCGCTGGTCCACCTGACCGTCACCGGCGACGCCCTGGCCTACCCGGCGGTCGGCGCCGGCTCCTAGCCGCGGGGCCGGCCCATCCGGCGGACGAGCCGGCGGCGCGGCCGGGCCGGCGGGCGCCGGCAAGCCG
>CADCTP010000070.1 GCA_902805565.1 uncultured Mycobacteriales bacterium | reverse complement strand
GGCGGCGTCGGTCGGCTCGCCGGGCGGCGGCGGCGGGTCCGGGCCGGCCGGGCGGGGGAGCAGCCGGGCCAGCACCGCGGCCAGCAGCACCTGGGTGTCCCGGGTGGCCTGGCCGGCCTCGGCCTCGGCCCGCCGGTGCAGCCGGGTCACCAGCGTCCCGGCCAGGGCGGCGGCGAGCTGCCGGCTGACCTCGGCCTGCGGCACCTCGGCGACCCGGGCACCCTCCCGGTCGGTGACGTCCACGCTGACCGGCGCGTCGGTGTCCGGCACGGCCCCGACCTCGCGGGGCAGCGCGACCAGCGGCAGCCACAGCGGCCCGTCCAGGGTCCGCAGCGCCTCGTGCGCGACGTAGCTGACGTCCACGTCGACGACCACCCGGGTCTCCACCGCCTCGACCCGGGACACGTCCACCACCTCGGTGGTGCGCCGGATCCAGCCGGTGTTGGACAGCAGGTAGAGCAGCTCGCGGCCGAGCCGGGAGTCGGACTCGAACCGGGACTCGGTGAGCCGGAACTCCTCGAGTGTCACGTCGAGGAGCTCTCTGGTCAGCTCCCTGCCCAGTCCGTGCGCCCCGGTGTCCACCGGGTCAGTCTGCCCGGCCCGGCACACCCCCGCGGGGGTCAGCCGGGGGCCGGGCCGGAGGCATGGTCGAACCGGGCGAGGACGTCCGGCCCGCGCAGGACCGCGCCGGACCACCGGTAGCGCTGGCCGAACGACGCGCCCGCCAGCGACCGCCGGGACAGCCCGACCGTCACCCGGTCACCGGGCCGGACCGGGACCGGCTCCCGGATCGGCAGGTAGCAGTGCTTCCAGCTGTCCGACGCCCCGCCGCCGGCGATGTCGTCGCCGGAGATGTCCAGCGTCACCGTGGCCGACAGCTCGGCCACGAACCAGCCCTTGAAGCCGGTCAGCAGCCCGTCGCGGGCCACCGGGAACGTCAGCCGGACGTCGTACTCGTCCCGGTCGGCCGCGGTGAACCCGTAGTCGCGCAGCAGCCGCGGGCCGGCCAGGTGGGCCGACCAGGGCAGGACCGCGTCGTAGTAGGTCGACCACGGCCCGCCCGGGGGCAGGCCGCCGCCCCGGACCGCCCCGGACCGCAGCGCCGCGTGCGCCCGCTCGGCGGCGACCGGCGCCAGGTAGCTCTGCGCGCGGCCGGGCAGCAGCACCCCGCCGGGCCGGAGGAAGCGTTCCCGGGCGTCGGTGAGGATCGGCACGCAGCTCTCGTTGTCGACCAGGTTGCCGAGGGTCTCGGAGATGACCACGTCGACCCGCTCGGGCAGCTCGACGGCGTACGACATCCCGTGCACCGGCCGGAACCGCGCCCCGTGCCCGGCGTCCGCCAGCCGCCGGACCGCCGTCTCCAGCACGGCCGCGCTCACGTCCAGCCCGTACGCCCGGGCGGCGCCGGCCTCCAGCGCCCACAGCGCGAGGATCCCGGTGCCGGTGCCCAGGTCGAGCACGACGTCACCCGGCCGGACCGCCTCGCCGATCGCGGCCCGGAACGCGGCCATCCGCAGCCGGTCGCCGAGCATCAGCTCGTGGAAGCCCGGCCCCCAGTCGGCGATCCCCTCCGACGCGGGCAGCCACGGCTCCTCCAGCCCGTACGTCGCGGTCGCGGTCACGGCTCCGCCCGGACGGGCAGCTCGCCGGTGGCCGGCCCGGACACCCGGCAGCCGGTGGCCAGGTCGTACGTGGAGCGGTGCAGGGGGCAGGTGATCCGCAGCGTCACCGGGTTGACGTGCGCGTACGCCATCCGGCCCTTCCGGTGCGGGCAGGCCGCCGCGACGACGAACCGGCGGTCCCCGGCCGTCACCGCCACCTCCTCGCCCGGCAGCTGCTCGATCCGCACCGTGCGCTCGGGGCGGTCAGCCGACCGGGGCATCGAGCCGCCCCCTCGCCCGGTCCACCGCCGCGTCCGCCGCGTCGCCCAGCAGCCGGGACAGCAGCAGCGCGCCGATCCACACCTTGGTCGGGTCGAGCCCGCGGGCCAGCTCGTACTCCCGGATCGCGGTCTGCATCTCCTTCATGTGGAAGCCGTCGATGTGCACGTGCTCGGAGTAGTAGGTGCCGTGCGTGATCCCCAGCCGCTCGCACGCCGTGGTGAGGAAGGAGAAGGCGCTCGGGATGCTGGCCTCCAGGTAGGCCAGGCCGCCGAGGAAGTACTCCACGTCCTCGGCCCGGGTGGTCAGCCAGTAGAAGACGTCGAGGAAGCCGAACGTCTCGTCCGACGTGCCGTCGACCAGCGTCGGCAGGTCGGTCGGCAGCTCCAGCTCCTCCAGCAGCGCCAGGTAGAGATAGGAGTGGGACTGCATGAGGTTGCCGCAGCCGAACTCGTCGATGAGCACCCGCATGACCGCCATCTGCGCCTTGATCGGCAGCCGGGGGATCGACGGGAAGAAGTTCTGCGCCTCGGTGAGCCCGTCGACCGCGAACTCCCGGACGTAGGACCGGAACTCCGCCCGGGTGGCCCGCTCGGCCAGGTAGCGCGAGCTGTCCGAGCCGGCCCGCTCGGACTCCAGCAGCCCGCCGAGCCGCTGGACCCACTCGGCCCGGGAACCGACCGGGGTCGTGCCCGCCTCCAGCTCGGCGATCAGCCGGCCGATCCACGGCCGCTCGATCTCCTCGATCCGGGCGTACACCGCCGCGGTCGGCAGGGTGCGGTTCAGTCGGAAGAGCTGCTTCAGCGGGCTGTCGCCGGCCTTGATCTCCATGTCCACCTCACCGGGTGCTGATCGGACGCGGATCGGCGATGATGCCGCGTTGGTGCAGGGTCGCCTTGACCGCCAGGTACCAGTCGTCGCCGAGCAGGCCGTGCCCGGCGACCGCGGCGGCGACCCGGTCGGCCAGCCCGGGCGCGGCCGGGCCCTCCCGGTCCAGCCGCGCGCACAGCTCGGGGGCGACGTGCGCCAGGGCCAGCAGGTAGCCGTCGACCGGGCCGCACCCGCCGACCGCCTCCTCCCGGCCCTGCCACAGCGCGACCGGCGAGCCGGCCGCGCGCAGCCGGCCGAGGCAGCCGGGGTCGCCGCTGGAGTCCTTCACCGCGACCACGCCGGGCAGGTCGCAGACCCGCCGCAGCGTCTGCGGGGTCATCGTGTTCCCGGACACGGCCGACTCGTGGTAGACGACGACCGGCAGCGGCCCGGTGCCGGCCAGGGTGGCGTAGTGCTCGACCATCGCCTCCTGGGCGACGTCCGGGCCGAACGGGGTGGTGGCGACCACCGCCCGGGCCCCGAGGTCCGCCGCCGCCCGGGACCGCGCGGCCACCTCCGCCGTACCCGGCCGCAGGGCGCCGGCCAGCACCGGCAGCCCGCCGGCGTGCCGGACGGTGTGGGCGACCATGTCCGACCACCGGCGGTCGTCCAGCGCCCAACCCTCGCCCGTGCTCAGCGCCGGCACCAGCGCGTCGGCGTACGGGGCCAGCGCGGCGACCATCGCGGCCACGTCGGCCTCGCGCACCTCGCCGTCCGCGCCGACCGGGGTGACCAGCGGGACCATCACACCGCCGCGCACGCCGGCGTCCACAGTCGGGCCAGGTCCACCCGCAGCACCAGCGACCGGTGGTAGAGCAGCTCCAGCTCGGCCGGGAACGGGACCCGCCCGCGGCGCGCCGGCGGGGCGGCCACCGGCGCGTCGGTCAGCGCCAGCAGCCGGGGATCGAGGGTGACCAGCGTGCCGCCGCGCGCGGCGACCATGGCCAGCAGCAGCCGGGCGGCCGGGCCGACCGGGCGCGGGACGTCCCGCGCCACCGCCAGCTCGTCCTCCGACCAGTCCAGCCGGTCCACCCGTACGTCGGTCTGCAGGACGTCCATGAAGGGGTAGTACGCGTCCTGCTCGGCCCGCGGGTACGACCAGACCACGTCGTCGCACCGGCCGATCTGGTCCAGGCTCATTGCGACCCGGCCGTCGACCCGCTCGGCGAAGAACGAGGCGCAGGCGCGGCGGTGCGCCTCGTCGACGGCGTTCATGCCGAGGAACACGGTGGCGTCGACGAACTCCGGCCCGCCCGGCCGGCCGGCGGCGCTCACAGCTTGTCCAGGCCGGCCCGCAGCCGGGACATCGCCTCCCCGAACATCTCCGGGTCGCGGGCCAGCGCGATCCGGACGAACGCCTCGCCCCGGCTCGGTTGGCTCCAGAAGAAGAACTTGCCCGGGAGCAGGTAGACGCCGTCCTTGGCGCTCTCCCGCTGCAGCTCGGTGGCCGACAGGGTGGGGTGCTCGATCCGGAACCAGGCCACGCTCACCTTCGCCACCGGCGGCTGGAAGCACAGCAGGGAGCCGTTCAGCGCCTCGACCGCGGTCGCCCGGTTGCGGTCCAGGAGGTTCCGCACCGAGGCCATCCGGTCCTTCTCGGAGTCCTCGACGTAGCAGCGCACCATGTTGAGCACGAACGGCGAGACGTTGAGCAGGACGCTGGTGTGCAGGTCGTACACCTCGGGGAAGAGGTCGGCGCTCGAGGTGAGCATCGCGCACTTCGCGTCCTGCACCGGCCAGGTCTTCCCGGTGTCCTCCACGGCGAGATAGGAGACCCCCGAGCTCTCCAGCATCTCGTAGATGTCGAAGCGGGACAGCGGGCCGTCGAAGAGCGTGAACGCGGCGAAGCAGAAATCGAGGAGCAGGATCTTGTCGTGGTCCCGGCAGAACCGGATCACCTCCTCGAATCCGCGCCGGCCGTGCCGCAGCAGGGTGGTGCCGGTCGGATTGTTCGGGTCGACGAGGAAGAGCGCGTCGGTCCGCACCTGCCGGCGCAGGGTCGGGTAGATCTCGTCCACGTCGTCGAACACGGTCTCGGATATCGGATAGAGCGGCACGCCGGTGTTCGCCAGCACGTCGTGCAGGTTGTCGAAGCAGGGCTCGATCAGGGTCACCGACATGCGGTGCTGGCTGAGGTACATCGCGGCGACCATCGTCGAGATGGAAGCGGCGTACGACAGCATCGTGCGGTTCCTGGTCAACGCGGTGGGCTGCCCGTGCAGCCGGAAGAACGCCTGGAGGAACCGGTCCTCGTAGTCGGCCTGCGTCCCTCGCTCCGCCTCGTACCACAGCGTGGGCAGGCTGGCGACGATCGCCCGCTGTCCCGCGGACTGGCTCTGGTGGGTGTGCGCGTCGGCCAGGTTGAGCTCCATCTTCAGTGCCTGGATCTCGTGCTGGGTGAGGTCGGCTGCTCGATCGAGCACGACGTCGTGGCTCGCAAGCGTGTTCTTCACTCTGAGAACTCCTGGAGACTCAGTGCCTCGACGGCAAGAACGCCCCGCGTCCCGGCGGCGACAGCGCTCCTCGAATAGACAGTGCGGCGATCCTTCTGGTCGCCATCTCCCCCGTTGGCCTGTTTGTGCCGGCCCGGGGAACATACGCACAGGACGTCCGACGGGGCAAGGGTGTCTCATTCACCCGGAACCCAAGTTTTCTTTTGTTTGGACGGAGAAATGCCAAAAGCCCCAGCGGGCGTGGTGCCGCCGGGGTCGGGGGAGGTCGTGGGCGGTGCCCGCCGTCGCGGGCGGGCACCGCCGCACCGGGTCAGCCCTGCAGGACCAGCTCGACCTCCAGGACGAGCTCGATCTCCTTGGACACCAGCAGGCCGCCGCGGGCGATCGGCATGTTCCAGGTCAGGCCCCAGTCCTCGCGGTTGACCTTGCCGCTGGCCGAGAACACCGCGCGCTGGTTGTCCCAGGGGTCGACGACGCTGCCCAGGTAGTCGATGTCCAGGGTGACCGGGCGGGTGACGCCCTTGATGGTCAGGTCGCCGGTCATCGAGCCGGACGTGCCGCCGTCCCAGTCGACGCCGGTGGACCGGAAGCCGGCGCCGGGGTTGTTCTCGACGTCGAAGAAGTCGGCCGAGCGCAGGTGGTTGTCCCGCGTCTCGTCACCGCTGGACACGGTGTTCATGTCGATCTCCACCGTCACGGAGCTCTGCCGCGGGTCCTCGGCGATCACCACCGTGCCGTTCACGCCGGTGAACCGGCCACGGACCTTGGTCAGCATGAAGTGCCGGCCGACGAAGCCCACCTCGGCGTGGCCGGGGTCGACGTTCCAGGTCCCGGCGCGCGGCAGCTCGACTCCCGCGACGGTGCGGGTCGCGGGTGCGACTTCCGTCATCTGAGGGTGCCCCTTGTCTTGAGGAGATAAGTGCTTGCGCACATACCCTAGTGGATATGTGCGGGAGCACACAACCCGTATAGTGCCCGCCATGACCGACCGCGAGAACGTCGGCCTCGGGGCCTGGCGCGCGATGCTGCTGGCCTACGACGCCGCCATGCGCGCCATCGACGCGGAGCTCGCCAGGGCCGAGGCCATCCCACTGAGCTGGTACGACGTGCTCCTGGAGCTGCGGGCCGCGCCGGACGGCCGGCTGCGGATGCAGGAGCTCAGCGGCCGGGTCGTGCTCAGCCGCACCCGGGTGAGCCGGATGGTCGACGACATGGCCCAGGCCGGCCTGGTCGACAAGGTCCGGGACGGCACCGACCGGCGGGTGGTGTGGGCGACGATCACCCCGAGCGGGGTGACGGCCCTGCGCTCCACCGCGCCGCTCTACCTCAGCGGCATCGAGCGGCACTTCTCGGCGCACCTGACCGACGAGGAGAAGCGGGTCGTCGCCACCGCGCTCGCCAAGGTCACCGCCGCGCACACCGAGCCGCTGTGCCTGCCCACCCGACGGCCGGCCGGGTCCGCGCCGACCGCGCCTGCCGTGCCGGCCGCGCCCATCCCGCCGACCGGACCGGCCGCCCCGGCCGCTTCCGGGGCGCCGGCCGGCGCCGGTCCCACCGCCCTGCCGACCGACCAGAGAAAGGCGTCCACGTGAGCCGTTCGCTCGACCTGACCGGGGTGCCCCCGGACGATCCCCGGCTGCCCCGGGACCCGGACACGCTCGCGGTCTGGACCGACCTCAACTGCTCCTTCGCCCACCTCGCCGTGCACCGGCTGCACGAGACCCGGGAGCGGCTGGGGCTGGTCGACGTCGTGCACCTGGACCACCGGGCGTTCCCGCTGGAGCTGTTCAACCTCTCGGTGAACGAGCGGCCCGGGGTGGACTCGGAGATCTCCGTGGTCGGCGCGCTGGACCCGACCGCCGGCTGGCGGCTGTGGCAGGGCCCGGACTGGCGCTACCCGGTCACGATGCTGCCCGCCCTGGAGGCGGTCCAGGCGGCCAAGGCGCAGGGGTGGCGGGCGAGCGAGCGGCTGGACCGGGCCCTGCGCCGGGCGTTCTGGGCGGACAGCCGGTGCATCAGCATGCGGCACGTCATCCTCGACATCGCCGCCGGGACGGGCGCGCTCGACGTCGACGCGCTGGCCGCGCGGCTGGACGCCGGCTCGGCGCGGGCGGCCGTCCTGGCCCAGTTCGAGGCCGCCCGCGGGGACCGGGTGGTGTGCAGCCCGCACGTCTTCCTGGCCGACGGGACCAACGCCGCCAACCCCGGCGTCAACGTCCACTGGGTGAACGGCGGCTTCGGCGAGGGCTTCCCGGTCATCGACGCCGACGACCCGTCGGTGTATGAGCGGCTGCTGCTGCGGGCGGCCGAGCTGGCCGGCAGCGGCCGCACGGCGGTGCCGGCCGCGGGCCCGGGGTCCGGATGATCCGCACCGCGGACGGCCTGGCCCGGATCACCGAGCTGGCGCCGGCCGAGCGCTGGCTGGCGGTGCTGGTCAGCACCCGCCCGGACGGCGAGCCCGGCGTCTCGGTGGTCAACGCCGGCATCCTGCCGCACCCCCGCACCGGGGAGCCGACCGTCGCCTTCGTCTCCCGCGGCGGCACGGCCAAGCTCACCAACCTGCGCTCCCGGCCCCGGGCCACGCTGGTCTTCCGGGCCGGCTGGGAGTGGATCGCGGTGTCCGGCCCGGTCGAGCTGGCCGGCCCGGACGACCCGGCCGAGGGCCTGGACGCCGAGGCCCTCCGCCTCCTGCTGCGGGACATCTACGCGGCCGCCGGCGGCGTCCATCCCGACCTGGACGAGTACGACCGCGCGATGGCGGCCGACCGGCGGACCGCCGTGCTGCTCACGCCGACCCGCTTCACCTCCAACCCACCCGGTACCGATCACGAGGAGCCCGCATGACCAGCACCACCCCGGCCCGACCGGAGACCCGGCCCGGCACGATCCAGGTCTGGTCGGACCTGCTGTGCCCGTTCGCCCACGTGGCGATCCACCGGCTGACCGAGGTCCGGGCCCAACTGGGGCTGCAGGACCAGGTTCGGCTGGACCACCACGTGTTCCCGCTGGAGCTGTTCAACGGCCCGCACCCGCGGCAGGGCACCGACAGCGAGGCCGTGGGGCTCGGGCACATCGAGCCGTCGGCGGGCTTCCGGCTGTGGACGGCGGCGGACTGGCTCTACCCCTCGACCGTGCTGCTCGCGGCCGAGGCCGTCCTGGCCGCGAAGGAGCAGGGGCTGGCCGCCTCCGAGGACCTGGACCGGGCGCTGCGGGCCGCGTTCTGGACCGAGTCGAAGTCGATCGCGCACCGGCAGGTCATCCTGGACGTCGCCGGCACGACCGGGACCGTCGACGTGGCCGCGCTGGCCGGCGAGCTGGACTCCGGCCGGCACCGCGCGGCACTGATGGCCGACTACGCGGTGGCCCAGACCGACGCGGTCAACGGCAGCCCGCACCTGTTCTTCGGCGACGGCACCAGCCTGAACAACCCGGGCATCACCGTGCACTGGGAGGGCCCGTGGGCCCAGGGCTTCCCGGTCGTCGACAAGTACGACCCGAGCTGGGCCGAGGCCGCCCTGCGCCAGTCGGTCGCCTGACGGCCTCCCCGGCACCGGACCAGGTGGGACGGTCCGGTGCCGGGGCAGGTCCCGCGGTCAGTAGCGGGCGCCGACCACCGGGTCCGAGAGCGGGTCGAGGCGGGCCAGGTCCGCCTCGGTGAGGCCGAGGTCGAGGGCGCCGACGTTCTCCGCCAGGCGGGCGGGTAGATGTGGTCGGTGCCGAGCCGGCTCAGGGACGCGTCGACCGACCGGCGGACGTTCGCCGGGCTGCCGTCCGTGACGCGCCTGTCCCGGTTGTCCGGGTCCTTCGGGTCGGGCACCACGCCGAACTTGGTGGCCAGCGTGACCTGGTCGCGCCGGTGGCCGAGCACCCGGGCGATCAGCTCCTCGTTGGCGCCCCCGCCGTACAGCTCGGCGCTGTCCCAGAAGGTGACGCCCGCCCGCTACGGCTGTCTACGGCCGTCTCGGCAGGACGCTAGACGCTCGTAGAGAGCCCGATGACCGGGGCGTCACCTGAGCAGCCGATAGCCGTCCGGACCCGAATCGGTTGTAATCGAGCCAGTTGTCCGGTCTCGCCGGGGGGAGGTGCTGACCATGACGCCCGAGGTCGCCGTGAACTAGCACGACAGCGCCGACGCCCCCGCTCAGCGATGCGCGGGGGCGTCGTGCTCTTTCTAGGCGCGTATCGGCCTCACCGTAGACGGCCGTAGAGAAGCCGATCGGCTCAGGCCGGGGCGGTCAGCCCGTTGAGCTCCCGGGCCCGGGCGCGGGCCCAGGCGTCCGCGGCGAGCACGTCCCCGATCGAGTGGGCGGCGGTGTCGACCTGCTCCTCGACGACCTGCCGGACGGTGTCCACGATCGACAGGAACGGCAGCCGGCCGGCCAGGAAGGCGTGCACGCACACCTCGTTCGCGGCGTTGAGGACCGCCGGCGCGCTGCCGCCCGTACGGCCCACCCGGGCCGCCAGCTCCACCGCCGGGAACGCCTCCCGGTCCAGCGGGAACAGCTCCCAGGTGTGCGCGGCGGTCCAGTCCAGCCCCGGGGCGGCGTCCGGGACCCGGTCCGGCCAGGCCAGCCCGAGCGCGATCGGGATGCGCATGTCCGGCAGCCCGGTCTGGGCGATCGTGGAGCCGTCGACGAACTCCACCATCGAGTGGATGATCGCCTGCGGGTGCACCATCACCTCGATGTCGTCGAACGGCACGTCGAAGAGCAGGTGCGCCTCGATGACCTCCAGGCCCTTGTTGACCAGGGTCGCCGAGTTCACCGAGATGACCGGGCCCATCGACCACCGCGGGTGGGCCAGCGCCTGCTCGGGCGTCACCCCGGCCAGCTCGTCCCGGCTCCGGCCGCGGAACGGGCCGCCGGTCGCGGTCACCACCAGTCGGCGCACCTCGGCCGCGGTGCCGCCGCGCAGGGCCTGGGCCAGCGCCGAGTGCTCGGAGTCGACCGGGACGATCTGGCCGGGCCGGGCCACCCGCTTGACCAGCGGGCCGCCGATGATCAGCGACTCCTTGTTGGCCAGCGCCAGGGTGCTGCCGGCCTCCAGGGCGGCCAGGGTGGCCGGCAGGCCCAGAGCACCGTCCAGGCCGTTGAGGACCACGTCGCAGGACCGCCGGGCGATCTCCTCGACGCCCTCCGGACCGGTCAGGATCTCCACGTCCACGGTGAGCGCGTCCCGCAGCGCGTCGACCGCCTCCGCGCGGCCGACGGCGACGACCTCCGGCCGGAACTCGGCGACCTGCGCGGCGAGCGCCCGCGGGTCCCGGCCGCCGGCGGCCAGCCCGACGATCCGGAACCGGTCGAGGTTGCGGCGTACGACGTCCAGCGCCTGCGTCCCGATCGACCCGGTCGACCCGAGCAGCACCACCGATCGCATACGGTTTCCTCCCAGCCGTCCGGTTTCCCCGGCGCGCTCACGATAATGGCCCGGTGCGCCGGGGACCGCCAGGCGGCAGGGACCTGTCATGTCCCCGGGGCGGGGGTCAGTCCTCGTCCGGGCCGAAGGTCTCGTCCAGCCGGAGCAGCAGCTGCGGGCTGTCGTCCCGGTACGGGTCCTCCGGCGGCTCCTCCTCGTCGGTGACGTCGACGTACCAGGTGGTCGAGCCGAGCGGGTCCAGCCCGGCCACGTCCTCCAGCCCGGCCAGCCCGCCGGCGTGCTGCACCTGGTAGAGCGCCCGGCCGAGGTCGGTCACGTCCGCGGCGGCGTCCTCCTCACCGTCCTCCGGCCACACCTCCCGGTACGCCGCCCGGCCGGCGGCCAGCACCGCCTCCGGGTCGGTCACGGCGAAGTCGGCCCGGTGCACGATCCGGACCAGGCCGGCGACCTCGACGACCGCACCGGGGTCCGCGCCGTCGTCCTCCGCACCGTCCGGGTCGCCGTGCCCGTGCACGTGCACCGGCGGGAACACGCCGGTCAGATCCCACTGCGCGTCGCCGTACGAGTCCACGGCGCGGGCCAGCTCGTCGCCGGCCGCGAACAGCGCGGGCAGCTCCGCCTGGGCGCCGGTCTGGGCCAGCACCGCCGCGCCGTGCGCCCGGACCGCCTCGGCCAGCGCCTCCACCTCGGCCGTGAAGCGCTGCCGGGCCGCGTCGGTCCACTGCGTCTCGAGCTCCTGGTCGTCCACGGGCGACAACGTAGCCCGACACGCCGATCGGCGTTTCTACGCACCTCTACGAACCTCGCTAGACGAAGCCATACAGTCCGATCGTGGACCCCGTGCGGAACCCGTACGCGCCCGGCGCCGGCCAGCGGCCGCCCGAGCTGGCCGGCCGGGACCGGGAGCTGGCCCGGTTCGACGTCGTGCTGGAGCGGGTCGCCCGCGGCCGCCCGGAGCGCAGCCTGGTGCTCACCGGGCTGCGCGGCGTCGGCAAGACCGTGCTGCTCAACGCGCTGCGGTCGCAGGCGATCGGCCGGCTGTGGGGGACCGGCAAGATCGAGGCCCGGCCGGACCAGTCGATCCGCCGGCCGGTCGCCGCCGCGCTGCACATGGCGCTGCGCGAGCTGGCCGGCCGGCACCGCGACCCGGACCGGGTGGACCAGGTGCTCGGGGTGCTCAAGGCGTTCGCGCTGCGCGAGCCGGAGGCGGCCGGCCGGGCGACCGCGGCGGCCAAGGCCCGGACCGGGCCGCGCTGGCAGCCGGGGATCGACGTGCCGGCCGCGATGGGCCGGGCCGACACCGGCGACCTGGAGATCGACCTCGTCGAACTGTTCGGCGACGTCGCCTCGGTGGCCACCGACCTGTCGGTCGGGATCGCGCTGTTCATCGACGAGATGCAGGACATCCCGGCGCCGGACGTGTCGGCCCTGTGCGCCGCCTGCCACGAGCTGTCCCAGACCGGGGCGCCGCTCATCGTGGTCGGCGCCGGGCTGCCGCACCTGCCCAGCGTGCTGTCGGCGTCGAAGTCGTACTCGGAGCGGCTGTTCCACTACCTGCGGATCGACCGGCTGGACCGGGACGCGGCCGACCGGGCGCTGATCGCGCCCGCCGAGCGGGAGGACGTCGACTTCACCGCGGAGGCGCTGGACGCGCTGTACGCGGTCTCCGGCGGCTACCCCTACTTCGTCCAGGCGTACGGGAAGGTCACCTGGGACGCCGCCCCGGCCAGCCCGATCACCAAGGACGACGTCCTGGTCGCCGCGCCGAACGCGGACGCGGAGCTGGCGGTCGGCTTCTTCGGCAGCCGGTTCGAGCGGGCCACCCCGGCCGAGCGGGACTACATGCGGGCGATGGCCGCCCTCGGCGACGGCCCGGTCGGCACGGCCGAGGTCGCCGAGTCGCTGGGCCGCAAGCCGTCCTCGCTGTCCCCGGCCCGGGACAGCCTGCTGAAGAAGGGCCTGGTGTACTCGGCCGAGCGGGGCCTGGTCGCCTTCACCGTCCCGCACTTCGGCCAGTTCCTGCGCAGCCAGCACCCGTGATCGCGCTGTCTACGCCGCTCTAGGCCCCACCGTAGAGTGATCTAGAGATCCGGATACCCGCCGGGCTCAGCGGGTCAGCAGCTCCCGCTCCCGGAGCCGCTCGGCGGCGAGCCGGACGTGATCGTCGGTGAACAGCCGGGCCTTGCGCAGGCTCCACGAGGCCACCGTTGCGCTCAAGGCCCGGTCGTCCGGGGCACCGCCGGTCTGGCAGGAGGCGTAGTGCACGGTCGCCAGCAGCTCGACGCTGTACGGGGTCTCGAACCCTTCCAGCAGCCGCATCACCGAGTCGACGATCCGGTGCGCCTCGGTGTCGCCGGCCAGCCGGTCGGTCGCCTCGGCCAGGCCGTCGGCGGTGACCCGGATCGGCCGCAGGTCCAGGACCGGGGCGGACCGGTCGCCGTAGCCCAGGATCTGGTGGCCCTCCATCTCCTGGAGATGGCGGTGCAAGCCCTCCGCGTACGGCCCGTACCGGCCACGGCCGAAGCGCAGGCCGATGCGGACACCCAGGAGCTGGAGGAAGTACGCGAGCTTCTGGATCTCCAGCTCGCTCACCCCCGTCCTGCACTCCAGCGTGCTGGCCTGGGCGAGGTAGCGGTCCGTGGCCAGCAGCAGGGCCGCCCGCTCCGGGGTCAGCGCCGAGCGCTGCGTACCCACCGGCATGGTCTCCGCCGGCTGGGCACCGGCGGGCGGGAAGACGACGACCCGGGTCGCCGGGATGCGCTCGGCGGTCGCATCGATCAACGGCCGGACGTCCCGCCAGTCCAGCCCGCCGTTGCCCGCGCCGAGCGCCGGCACGGCGATCGAACCGAGCTCCACCCCGGGGTCGCCGACGTCGCGGGCCAGGGCGCCGGCGGGGAGCAGGCTCTCGGCGAGCAGGGCGTCCTCGGTCAGGATCGCCCGGAGGTTGTCGACATGGGTGAAGTGGTGGACGAACCGATCGGCCGGGCGGGGCGACACGTCATCAGTGTCGCGGTCGGTCGACGGCGGTCAGGATGCGGGTCGCGGCCTGGTCGGGGGTCAGGTCGCCGGCCAGCACCGCGGCCTCCGCCTCGGCGACGACGTCCTTGACCGCGTCCAGCCGGGACAGCAGCCGGTCCCGGACCATGGCCCGGGTCCAGTCGACCAGCTGCCGGCGGCGGCGGGCCTCCAGCTCGCCGCGGGAGGTCAGCCAGTCGCGGTGCCGCCGTACGTGCCGCCAGACGTCGTCCAGGCCGGTGTTGGCGAGCGCGGAGCAGGTGACCACCGGCGCCTGCCAGTCGCCGTCGGCCCCGCGCAGCAGCCGGAGCGCGCCGGACAGCTCCCGGGCCGCCCGGCGGGAGTCGTCGGCGTGCTCGCCGTCGGACTTGTTCACCCCGATCACGTCGGCCAGCTCCAGGATGCCGCGCTTCATCCCCTGCAGCTGGTCGCCGGTGCGGGCCAGGGTGAGGAACAGGAAGGTGTCCACCATCTCGGCCACGACGTACTCGCTCTGGCCGACGCCGACGGTCTCCACCAGCACCACGTCGTAGCCCGCGGCCTCCATCACCAGCATGGTCTCCCGGGTCGCCCGGGCCACCCCGCCCAGCGTGCCGGCCGACGGCGACGGCCGGACGAAGGCCCGCTCGTCGGCGGACAGCCGGGTCATCCGGGTCTTGTCCCCGAGGATCGACCCGCCCGTACGGCCCGAGGACGGGTCGACGGCGAGCACCGCCACCCGGTGCCCCTCGGCCAGCAGGTTGACCCCGAGCTGGTCGATGAACGTCGACTTGCCCACCCCCGGCACCCCGGTCACCCCGACCCGCTGGGCGCCACCGGTGTGCGGCAGCAGCTCGACCAGCAGCTGCTGGGCCTGGTCCCGGTGGTCGGCCCGCCGCGACTCCACCAGCGTGATGGCCCGGGCGACCGCCGCCCGGTGCCCGTCCCGGACCCCCGCGGCCAGCTCAGCCAGTCGCATGGGACAGCTGGGCCGCGAGGGCGTCCAGCAGCTCCAGCGCGGCGTCCGCGATGACCGTCCCGGGCGGGAAGATCGCCGCCGCGCCGGCCGCCCGCAGCGCCGGGAAGTCCTGCGGCGGGATCACCCCGCCGACCACGATCATGATGTCGTCGCGGCCCTGGGCGACCAGCTCGTCGCGCAGCTCCGGCACGAGCGTGAGGTGGCCGGCCGCGAGCGAGTTCACCCCGACGATGTGCACGTCGGCCTCGACGGCCTGCCGGGCGACCTCGGCCGGGGTCTGGAACAGCGGGCCGACGTCGACGTCGAAGCCGAGGTCGGCGAACGCGGTGGCCAGCACCTTCTGGCCGCGGTCGTGCCCGTCCTGGCCCATCTTGGCCATCAGGATGCGCGGCCGCCGGCCCTGCTCCTCCTCGAACGCCGCGGTCGCGGCGCGGGCCCGCTCGATGCTGTCCACCGATGCCCCGGCCTCCTCGCGGTAGACGCCGGAGATGGTCCGGATCGTCGCGCTGTGCCGACCGTAGACCGCCTCCAGCGCGTCGGAGATCTCACCGACCGTGGCCTTGGCCCGGGCGGCGTCGATGGCCAGCGCGAGCAGGTTGCCGGTCCCGGCGGCCGCCTCGGTCAGCGCGGCCAGCGACCGGCGGACCGCCTCCGGGTCCCGCTCGGCCCGCAGCCGGCGCAGCTTCTCGGCCTGCTCGGCCCGTACGGCGGAGTTGTCGATCTTCAGGACGTCGAGCAGCTCCTCCTCGGGCAGCCGGTACTTGTTGACCCCGATGACCGGCTGCCGGCCCGAGTCGATCCGGGCCTGGGTGCGGGCCGCCGCCTCCTCGATCCGCAGCTTGGGCAGCCCGAGCTCGTTCGCCCTGGCCATGCCGCCGGCCTTCTCGACCTCGGTGATGTGCTCCCAGGCCCGGCGGGCCAGGTCGTGGGTGAGCTTCTCGACGTGGTACGAGCCGCCCCACGGGTCGATCACCCGGGTCGTGCCGGACTCCTGCTGCAGCAGCAGCTGGGTGTTGCGGGCGATCCGGGCGGAGAACTCCCCGGGCAGCGCCAGCGCCTCGTCCAGCGCGTTGGTGTGCAGCGACTGGGTGTGGCCCTGGGTCGCGGCCATCGCCTCGACGCAGGTGCGGACCACGTTGTTGTAGACGTCCTGCGCGGTCAGCGACCAGCCCGAGGTCTGGGAGTGGGTGCGCAGCGACAGCGACTTCGGGTTCGCCGGGTCGAACTGCTTCACCAGCTTGGCCCACAGCAGCCGGGCGGCGCGGAGCTTGGCGACCTCCATGAAGAAGTTCATGCCGATCGCCCAGAAGAACGACAGCCGCGGCGCGAACCGGTCGACGTCCAGCCCGGCCGCGATCCCGGCCCGCAGGTACTCCACCCCGTCGGCCAGCGTGTACGCCAGCTCCAGGTCGGCCGTCGCCCCGGCCTCCTGGATGTGGTAGCCGGAGATGGAGATGGAGTTGAACTTCGGCATCTCCTTCGAGGTGAACTCGAAGATGTCGCTGATGATCCGCATCGACGGCTGCGGGGGGTAGATGTAGGTGTTGCGGACCATGAACTCCTTGAGGATGTCGTTCTGGATGGTCCCGGTGAGCGCGGCCGGCGCCACCCCCTGCTCCTCGGCCGCCACGACGTACAGCGCGAGCACCGGCAGCACGGCGCCGTTCATCGTCATCGACACCGACATCCGGTCCAGCGGGATGCCGTCGAAGAGCTGCCGCATGTCGTAGATCGAGTCGATCGCGACGCCGGCCATGCCGACGTCGCCGGTCACCCGCGGGTTGTCGCTGTCGTAGCCGCGGTGCGTGGGCAGGTCGAAGGCGATCGACAGCCCCTTCTGCCCCATGGCGAGGTTGCGGCGGTAGAAGGCGTTGGAGTCCGCGGCGGTGGAGAAGCCGGCGTACTGCCGGATCGTCCAGGGCTGGGTGACGTACATGGTCGGGTACGGCCCGCGCAGGTACGGCGCCGCGCCCGGGTAGGTGGCGAGGAAGTCCAGGCCGGCCAGGTCGGCCGCGGTGTGCAGCGGCGGGACCGGGATGCCCTCCGGCGTCTCCCAGACCGGCGCGGCCTGCGCGGGCGCCCGGGGCATTCCGGCCGGCGGCCCGTCGGACAGCGACGCGTCGGTGAAGTCGGCGATCATGCCCGCACCCCCAGCAGCTCGGCGGTCCGGCGGAGGACGCCGAGCGCGTCGCCGCCGGCGGTGATCGTCCCGTCGGCACCGACGTCGGCCCGGCCGGCCAGCCAGACGTGTACGGCCCCTGCCGAGCGTAGAGCGGCGACGGCCTCGGCGGTGTACTGCGCGTCGGACGAGCACAGGCACCCGACGGTCACGTCCGTCACCTCCGCCACCGGGGCCACGACCAGCCGGAACCCGGCCGTCTGGAACAGGGTGCGGGCGAAGCCGAGCCGGGCGGCGTGCACGGCCGGTGGGCCGATCGTCGCCAGGTGGACGGTGGGCCGCGGGTCGACCGCCTCGACCGCGTCCCGCAGCGCCTCGTAGTCCTCGGCCCAGCGGTGCTGGGCCAGCGGGCCGCCGGCCGGCGCGGGCGGGGCCGGGCGGCGGGGGACCGGGGGCTCGTCCGGCAGCGCGTACTCGCTCACCCCGGTCAGCGGGGCGCGCCGGTGGGCGAGGTCGTCGGCCCGCCGCTCGCGCGCGGGCGCCACCAGGTCGGTCAGCAGCCCGGAGTCCAGCGCGGCCGCCGCCCCGCCGGCCCGCTCGATCGCGGTGAAGGTGTCCCACGCCTTCTCGGCGAGCTGCCGGCTCAGCGTCTCCACGTACCAGGAGCCGCCGGCGGCGTCGACGACCCGGCCCAGGCCGGACTCGTCGTGCAGGATCGTCTGGGTGTTGCGGGCGATCCGGCGGGCCAGGTCGTCCGGCAGCCCGATCGCCGCGTCGAACGGCAGCACGGTCACCGCGTCCGCCCCGCCGATCGCGGCGGCGAAGCAGGCCACGGTGGTGCGCAGCATGTTCACCCAGGGGTCGCGGCGGGTCAGCATCGCGGCCGAGGTCACCGCGTGCTGCCGCTGGCCGCGGGCCGGCGTCACCCCGCACAGCTCGGCGACCCGGCCCCAGACCTGCCGGGCCGCGCGCAGCTTGGCGATCGAGGGGAACTGGTCGGCGGTCACCGCGAACCGGAACTCCAGCGCGTCCAGCGCCCGCTCCACCGAAAGCCCGGCGTCGGTGAGGGCCCGCAGGTACGCCACCCCGACCGCGGTCGCGATCCCGACCTCGACGGCATCCCCGGCGCCGGCCCCGTGGTAGACGGTGCCGTCCACGGTGGCCAACTGCAGGTGCGGCACGTCGTGCGGGGCGAGCAGGCCCAGGTCCAGCGGGACGCCGGTGCGGGCCCGCAGGCCGATCGGGTCGGCGCCGAGGCTGCCGCGCAGCTCGGCCCGGTCCAGCCCGCGCTCGTCGGTCAGCCGCAGGAACGTCGCGGCCGCCTCGGCGGTGCGGGCACCGGCGTCCAGCACGACCGGGGCCAGGTCGAGGTACACGCCCTCCAGCGCGGCCGGCAGGGCGTCCACCGGCAGGCCGGCCTCGCCGAGCACCAGCCAGAGCGAGGTGGCGCCGGTCTCCAGGTCGTCGAGCAGGGCGGCCCGGGACCGGACCGGGTCCGGGTCGGCGTGCCGCTGCCGCACGTCCCAGCCGGCGACCGTCGGCCCGTCCGGCGTCGCCCCCCGCAGGTACGGCAGGACGCCGGGCAGCCCCGGGTCCCCGTCGAAGGCGTCGTAGAGCGGCAGCACCGGGATGCCGTCGTACGTGGTGGTGGTGAGCGCGGCGATCGGGTCGGCGCCCGCCGGCAGCCCCGACTTCCGCAGCACACCGGCGACCAGCGCGACCCACTCGTCGCGGGTCGTGGCGGGGAACTCCGCCGCCAGCGGGAGCGGATCCGTCGGCGCCGACATGCGGGCATCGTAGGACCTAACGGACGGCGGGATTCCCGTTCGGTGTCCGATGTCTCGCTGCGTACAGAGTCAGATACAGTCAGTCATGACATTGACACTTGTAGTGCTGTCGCTACGGTGACTCGGTCGACGCCGAGCGGGCCGCCAAGCTCGCGCAGGCCGACCCGGCCGTGCGCGGCGGGCTGATCGCCCTGGACATCCGGCCCTGGTACACCGGCGCCTGACCCCTGATCTACGCCGCCGCTCTTTCATCCGAGCGGGTGAACTGCTACGAACGATCAGTGCGTCTGGACGCCGGGCAACTGCAGGCCCTCGCCACGCTGGCCGAGGAGCTGAGCTTCACCCGGGCCGCCCGCCGGCTCGGGGTCGCGCAGCCCGCGCTGTCCGCCCGGATCCGCCGGATGGAGCGCCGGCTCGGCCAGCAGCTGGTGGAGCGCAGCACCCGCTCGGTCCGGATCACCCCGGCCGGCCAGGACCTGCTCAGCCGGGCCGGGCCGATGCTCACCGCGGCCGAGCCGGTGCTGCCCGAGGGTGAGCCGGTGCTGTCCGCGGCGGGGCCGGTGCTGTCGGCGGCCGAGCCCGCGGAGGCGCCGCGGGGCGGTTGAGCCGCGGGTCAGTTGAGCCGCGGGTCGTCCGGGTACGTCGCCAGCAGCGCGACCGTCCCACCCTGCCGGCGCAGCACCTCGCGCCACAGGTCGCCGCCCGGGTCGGCGAACACGTCGGTGGAGTGGCCGGCGAACACCATCCAGGCGCCGTCGGCGATCTCGCCGGCCAGCTGGCCGGCTCCCCAGCCGGCGTACCCGGCGAAGACCCGGACCTGGTGCACGTCGCGCTCGACGATGCCCGGGTCGGTGTCCAGGTCGGTCAGCCCGATCGGGCCGGAGACCTCGGTCCACCCGTACGGGTGACTGCCGGCCCGCGCCTCCGCCAGGCAGAGGGCGGCGTTCGTCTCCACCGGGCCGCCGACGAACAGGGTCCGCGGCGCCGACGCCAGGTCGAACCACTGCGGCAGGACATCGAGCAGGGTGACGTCGCTGGGCCGGTTGAGCACCACCCCGACACTGCCGTCCGGGCGGTGGTCCAGGACATACACCACCGTACGGCGGAAATTGGGGTCACCGAGCATCGGCGACGCCACGAGCAGGACACCGGGCTCGACACCGGCATCAGGTCGCAGCGCGCACATCGCGTTCGATCCTGCCGTACGGGCTGTGCCCTCGTCCCACCGGCTCGGCCCCGGAGCCGTACGTTGGAGCGATGCGTGCCACGGTCCCGGCGGAGGAGACCGACCTCCCACCGTCCGGCCGCGGGCACGCGCTGCGCCGGGTGCTGCGCCGGCCCGACTTCCGCCGGCTGTACGGCACCCGGCTGGCCAGCCAGTGCGCCGACGGCGTCTTCCAGGCCAGCCTGGCCGGGGTCGTGCTGTTCAGCCCGGAGAGCGCCGGGGACCCGGCCGACATCGCCGCCGGGTTCGCCGCCCTGCTGCTGCCGTACTCGTTCGTGGGGCCGTTCGCCGGGGTGCTGCTGGACCGGTGGCGGCGGCAGCGGGTGCTGGTGGTGGCCAACCTGGTCCGCTGCCTGCTGGTCGCGCTGGTCGCGGTGGAGATCGCCACCGGGGTGAGCGGCACCCCGTTCTACGCGACCGCCCTGCTGGTCACCTCGGTCAACCGGTTCTTCCTGGCCGGGCTGTCCGCGGCGCTGCCGCACGTGGTGCCGCCGACCCAGCTGGTCACCGCGAACGCGCTGTCCACCACGAGCGGCTCGGTGGCCGCCGCGATCGGCGGCGGGGCGGCCGTGGCGCTGCAGCAACTGATCGGCGACGGCTCGGCCGGGTACGCGGCGATCGCGCTGGCCTCCGCCGTCGGCTACGGCTCGTCGGCCGCGCTGGCCCGCCGGTTCGGCCCGGACCAGCTCGGCCCGGACGACGTCGAGCGGTCCCGGCGGGAGACCGTCGGCGACGTGGCCCGGGGCCTGGTCGCCGGCGCCCGGCACGTCGCCGAGCGCCGGGAGGTGCTGTCCGCGCTCACCGCGATCGGCGCGCACCGGTTCTTCTACGGCATCTCGACGATCATGACCCTGCTGCTCTACCGGAACTACTTCACCGACGACGGCTTCTTCCGGGCCGAGCTGGCCGGGCTGGGCCAGGTCTTCGCGGCCAGCGCGCTCGGCATCCTGACCGCCGCGGCGATCACCCCCGCCGCGGTCCGCCGGTTCGGCAAGCACCGCTGGGTGATCGGCCTGTTCGCCACGGCCGCGGTGACCGAGCTGGCGCTGGGGCTGCCGTTCACCATGTCGACGCTGCTGCCGGCGGCGTTCCTGCTCGGCCTGGTCGCCCAGGCGTCGAAGATCAGCGTCGACACGCTGGTCCAGGAGCAGGTGGCCGACGACTTCCGCGGCCGGGTGTTCTCCGTCTACGACACCCTGTTCAACGTGACGTTCGTGGCGGCGGCGGTGGTCGGGGCGTTCGTGCTGCCGGTGAGCGGCAAGTCGTACGCGCTGGTGATCGTGGTGGCGGTGGGGTACGCGCTCACCGCGCTGGCCTACCGGACGGCGGTGCGCCGGGCGGTCTAAAGTGCGGCCCATGCAGCCTGGATACGGCCCCCCGCCCGGTGAGCAGCCCGGATACGGGCAGCAGCCCGGGTACGGGCAGGACCCCGGCTACGGACAGCAGCCCGGATACGGGCAACAGCCCGAGTACGGCCAGCAGCCCGGGTACGGACAGGACCCCGGCTATGGACAGCAGCCCGGGTACGGGCAGGACCCCGGCTATGGACAGCAGCCCGGGTACGGGCAGGACCCGGGCCAGCCCGGGTACGCGCAGCCCGGCTACGGCCCGGCCGGCTTCGGGTCGCCGACCGGCCACCAGGCCGACGCCGGCTACGGCCCCCCGCCGGGACAGCCCGGCTACGGCCCGCCGGCGACCAACCCCGGTCCCGGCCAGCCGGCGTACGGGCCGGGCGGCGGCTACGACCCGCTGGCCCGGATCGCCGGGCTCGACCACCTCTTCGTGCAGCAGAAGTTCGCCCTGATGGTGAACCGCTACACGATCTCCACCCTCGGCCAGGACGGTCGCTCGCCGGCCGAGCCGCTGGCGTTCGTGCAGCAGAAGCGGCTGAAGATCCGCGAGCAGATCGACTTCTTCGCCGACGAGGCCAAGACGGTCCCGCTGCTGCGGCTGCAGGCCCGCAAGGTCTTCGAGTTCCGCGGGATGACCGACGTGCTGGTGCCGTCCGGCCAGGTCATCGGCTCGTTCAAGAAGAACTTCGGCAAGTCGCTGCTGCGCTCGTCCTGGACGATCCTGGGGCCGGACGGGCAGCCGCTGGCCACCGCCCAGGAGTCGAACGTCCCCATCGCGATCCTGCGGCGGATCTGGGGAGCCATCCCCTACGTCGGCGGCATCCCGTTCTTCATCCCGTTCCACTTCGACATCGCCTACCCCGACGGCCGGCAGATCGGCCGCTACCGCCGCATCGCCGCGTTCCGCGACCGCTACGTGCTGGACCTCTCCGGGGACCCCCAGCGCTGGCTGGACCGCCGGCTGGCGTTCGCCTTCACCGTCGCCCTGGACGCCCTGCAGGACCGCTGACCCACCTCGCCGGGCCGGTCGCCACCGGCCCGGCGGGGGTCAGAACTCGCCGCGCAGCGCCCGGGACAGCATCCCGGTCGCGTCCGGGTGCAACTCCCCGTTGTGCGTCCGCGCGTACTCGACGACCTGCTGGAATGCGGTGCTGAAGGTGGCGTAGTGGGTCGTCGTCGGGCGCGGCCTGGCCTCCCGCACGGCCGTCAGCAGGGTCCCCGCGTACGGGCGGCGCTCCAGCACCCGCGGCTCGACGTACGTGCTGCCGCGGACGGCGGCGAACCCGCCGTCGGCGAACAGCGTCGTCTGGCTCTCCGCCGAGGTGAGGAACTCGATCAGCTGCTGCGCCGCCCGCGGGCTGCGGCTGTCGGCCGCGACGGCGAGGTTCTGGCCGCCGAGGACGCTGTGCCCCGGCAGCGCCTGCACCCGGACGTGCTCGGCGACCGCCGCCGCGGTGGGCGACTCGGTGGACCCCGCGGTCATCGACGCGTACCAGACCGGCCAGTTGCGCATGAACGGCACGGTCCCGTCCCGGAACGCCTTCGCGGCGCTGCTCTCGTCGTCCGGTCCGTTCGCGACCCGGGGGCCGCCGTCGGCCGGCCGGGCCAGTGCGGCCGCCAGCCGGCGCAGGCCGCGCCGCGCCTCGTCGCTCTCGATCACCACCCGGCCGTCCCGCACGACGTCACCGCCCTGGCCCCAGATCGCCTCGAGCGCGTTGACGGTCAGCCCCTCCCCGACGAACTGGCCGGCGTAGCCGGCGCGCAGCCCGTTGGACCCGGTCACCAGCTCCGCGATGTCCTCGCTGCTCGGCGGCAGCGGCGCGCGGTACGGACCGACCAGGTCCTCGCGGTAGTAGAGCAGCCCGGCGTCGGTGTTGAAGGGCAGTGCCCACTGCTTGCCGTCCCCGGCGTACGTGCCGGTCCGCAGCGGCTCGGGCAGGAAGCCGGTGGTGTCCGGGCGGTTCAGCGGCCGGATGTAGCCGGCACTGGCGAACTGGGCGACCCAGGTGACGTCCAGGTTGTAGATGTCGACCCCGCTGTTGCCGGACTGGGCCCGGGCCACCGCGTCGCTCTGCTGCGCGGCGGCGGCCCCGTTCATCAGCTCGATCCGCGCCGGGCGGTCCGGGTGCAGCTGGTTCCACTTGTCGATCAGGAGCTGGCGCTGCCCGCCGGCGCTCTCGTCCGGGCCGCTGAGGATCACCAGGCTGCCCGACTCGACCGGGTCGCGGTCCCCCGGCGAGCCGGCCGGCAGGAGGACCACGACGAGCAGCGTCGCCAGCACGCCGACCGCCAGCCCGACGAGGGCACCGGCCAGCGGTCCCCGGGCGAAGGTGCGGGACCCGCTCCGACCTGTCATCACTGGCCCTTCGAGAGTGTGCCGAACAGCGTGGTCAGCGTCCGCCCGACGGCCGGGAAGTCGGTCTGCAGGCAGTGCGTGGCGAGCACGTCGAGGGGGCCGCCGGCGCACCGGGCCTCGCCCACGGCCACCGCGTAGACCGGCACCCCGGCCCGGCGGGCGGCCGCGGCGACCTGGCTGGGGGCCGGCCCGGAGCCGGTGTCCTCGCCGTCGGTGAGCACGACCACCGCGCTGCGCGCCGGGCCCGGGCGGGTGGCCGCGACCGCGTCGAGGACGGTCCGGTAGAGCGGCGTGCGGCCGGCCGGGTCGATCCGGCGCAGGGCCGTTTCCGCGGCCTGCCGGCGCGGCAGCGTGCCCGGCCCGAACGGCACCAGCTCCCGGTGGCCGTCGTCGTTCCGACCGGCCGGGAACTGCCACAGCCCGAACGCGTCCTGCGCGCCGATCAGGTCGAGCGACTCCCGTACGCCCTGGACGACGACCCGCAGCCGGGACGGCCCCGCGGCGCTCGCCGCCATCGACCCGGACGTGTCCACCACCAGCAGCACCCGCACCGGGGTCAGGGCCGACCGGTACGCCGCGCGCATCGTCTCCAGCTGGCCCGGCGTCGGCACCGTCCCGGACACCGCCCCGGCCGGCCGCAGCCGCTGGTCGGCCAGCAACTGCCGCCCCTCCGGCCCGGTCAGCCAGCTGCTCAGCCGGTCGACCGCGTCCCGGGCCCGGGCCCCGGTCGTCCAGGTGAAGTGGGCGAGCGGGAAGTCCAGCACCAGCGGCCGCGCCGTCGGCACCATGCTCAGCTGCGGGGTCGGCCCGCCGTCGACCCCGCCGCACTCGGGGGAGAGGGCCAGCCCGTCCCGGTAGCGCTGGATCAGCTGCTCGGAGGCCAGGATCGCGAACCCGTCGACGTCGGCGCCGCGCCGCTCGCACAGCAGGGCCGCGCTGGTGGCGTCGGCCGCCACGTCCAGCGCCGTGCGGGACTCGCGTACGTGCTGGTCGGTGCGTCGCCGGTCGGCGTCCGCCGGCTGCTGCTGGTAGGCGGCCAGCGTCGTCAGCGCACCGATGGTCGACTCCTCCGGGGCGCCGCGCAGCACCACCGCGCCCGACGCCAGCAGCCGGGGCAGCAGGGTGGACCAGTGCCGGGCCTTCCAGCCCCGCGCCGCGGCGGCGACGTCCCCGACCAGACCGGCGACGATCGGCGACGAGGCGATGGAGTCCCGGCGGCTGATCGGCCCGCGCGGGCTGTCCAGCGGCACCAGGTCGGCGCTGGACTCGGCGAAGAACAGGTCGGGACGCGGGCCGATGGCGACGGTCGGGTCGGTCCGCCCGTCGAACTTCCAGCCCCCGGCCATCGCCGCGGACACCGCCTTCCAGCTCGTGCCGGGCGGCGGGGGGTAGAGGTAGAAGTGGACCGTCGGGCAGCCGGTCGCGGCGTCGACGGTCGCCCGCGTGTGGGCCTGGGTGATCGCCCGCGCCGTCTCCAGGTGGTCGGGGGACGCCAGCGCCCGCAGCTCGGTGGCCTGCGGGCAGACCGCCCGGTCCGCTGCCGCGTCCGGCCGGACGGCCACGCCGACGGCGACCACCAGGCCGACCGCGGCCAGGGCGCGCAGCGTCACGCTCCGCCGCGGGATCCACCGGTCCCACCGGCGGCTCCCGGCGACTCCCGGCGCGGGCACCGGCGGGCGGGCCGGACCGGCTTCCGGCGCGGGCACCGGGGGGCGGGACGGACCGGCTCCCGGGGCGGGCACCGGCGGG
>CADCTP010000069.1 GCA_902805565.1 uncultured Mycobacteriales bacterium | reverse complement strand
TGACCACCCGGACCGACCTGACCGCGGGCTGGAACGAGTGGGACGTCACGGCGGCCGTCCGGGGCGCCGGGCCGGTCACCCTGGCGCTGACCCAGTCGGGCCCGCCGACCCGGGTCGTGTGGGCGTCCCGGGAGAACGCGGACGCCGCGATCCGGCCCCGGCTGGTCGTCACCTGGTCGGCGGCATCCCCGGCGGCGTCCCCACCCGCGCCGGCCGGCTGACCCGCCGGGCGGCGGGATGTGGGTCCGCCACCTGCCCGCGCCGCCGCCGACCCGGTAGAAAGGGACCATGGTCGACACCGAGCCGCCGGCGCTGACGCCGTTGTGGGAACCGACGCCGGAGAGCCTGGAGCGGGCCGAGCTGACCCGCTACCTGCGCGGCCTGACCGAGCGCACCGGCCGGACCTTCGACTCGTACGACGCGCTGTGGCGGTGGAGCGTCGAGGACCTGGACGGCTTCTGGGCCAGCATCTGGACCCACTTCGGCCTGGACGCGGTGTCGTCGTACGACGCGGTGCTGGCCGAGGAGCGGATGCCCGGCGCGGTCTGGTTCCCCGGCGCCCGGCTCAACTTCGCCGAGCGCTGCCTGGCCCCGGGCGAGCCCGACGACCCGGCCCTGCTGCTGGTCGGCGAGGACGCCGCCGGGCTGCGGGAGCCGGTCGAGGTCAGCCGGGCCGAGCTGCGCCGGCAGGTGGCGGCGGTGGCCGCCACGCTGCGCGGGCTCGGGGTGCGGCCGGGCGACCGGGTCGCCGGCTACCTGCCGAACATCGACGCCGCCGTGGTCGGCCTGCTGGCCGCGGCGGCCGTCGGGGCGGTGTGGACGGTCGCCTCGCCGGACTTCGGCACCCCGAGCGTGCTGGCCCGGCTGGGTCAGGCCGAGCCGGTGGTGCTGATCGCCGCGGACGGCTACCGGTTCGGCGGCAAGGCGTACGACCGGCGCGGGACGGTGGCCGAGCTGCTGGCCGGGCTGCCGTCGGTCCGGCACGTGCTGACGGTGGACAACCTGGCCGTGCCGGCGGAGTGGGACCTGCCGGTCCCGGCGGTGTCCTGGGCGGAGGCGCTGCGGGCCGACGCGACCCCGGAGTACGCGGACACCCCGTTCGACGCGCCGCTGTGGATCCTCTGGTCCTCCGGCACCACCGGGGCGCCGAAGGGGATCGTGCACTCGCACGGCGGGATCGTCCTGGAGCTGCTGAAGTCGGTGGCCCTGCACGCCGAGGTGCGGGCGGGCGACCGGTTCTTCTTCGTCACCTCCACCAGCTGGATGATCTGGAACTTCATGGTCGGCGGGCTGATGGTCGGCGCCACCCCGGTGCTGCACGACGGCAGCCCCACCTTCCCGGACGTGGACGGCGCGTGGCGGGTGGCCGCGACGACCCGGTCGGCGGTGGTCGGCTGCGGCGCGGGCTACCTGATGGCCGGCAGCAACGCCGGCTCCTCCCCCGGGCGCACCCTGGACCTGTCCGCGCTGCGGGTGATCCTGCAGACCGGGTCCACGCTGCCGGACCACGCCTGGCTGTGGACCAGCGAGAACGTCAGCCGCACCGCCCAGCTCAACTCGATCTCCGGTGGCACCGACGTGTGCTCGGCGCTGGCCGGCGCCAACGCGATGCTCCCGGTCCACCCCGGCCGCATCCCGGCCGCCGAGCTCGGGGTCGCCCTGGAGGCCTGGGACGCCGACGGCAAGCCGGTGGTGGAGCAGGAGGGCGAGCTGGTGGTCACCCGCCCGCTGCCGTCGATGCCCATCCACTTCCTGAACGACCCCGACGGCACCCGCTACCACGACAGCTACTTCGACGTGTTCCCCGGCGTGTGGCGGCACGGCGACTGGATCACCGTGCACGCCGACCGGTCCATCTCGATCGCCGGGCGCTCGGACTCCACGCTGAACCGGATGGGCGTCCGGATGGGCTCGGCCGAGATCTACGCCGTGGTCGAGCAGCTGCCCGAGGTCTCCGACAGCCTGGTGCTGGGGGTGGAGCGGCCGGACGGCAGCTACCTGATGCCGCTGTTCGTGGTGCCGGCCGAGGGGGCGGCGGTGGACGACGCGCTGCGGGACAGGATCCGGGCGACGATCCGGCGGGAGCTGTCGCCGCGGCACGTGCCGGACGAGATCGTCGGCGTACGGGCGGTGCCGCGGACGCTGACCGGCAAGAAGCTGGAGGTGCCGGTGAAGCGGATCCTGCAGGGCGCGGCGCCGGCCGCGGTCGCCTCACCCGGCGCGGTGTCCGACCACGACATGCTGGAGTGGTTCGCCGGCTGGGCGTCAGGTCGCTAGCGCCCCGCCGGCCGGGACCGGCGCGGCCACCCGGTACGGCTCCGGCCCGGGCCCGCGGCGGTGCGTCCCGACCGGCCCGCGGACCCGCGCCCCGGCGGCCGAGCAGTTGCGGGAGGAGGTTCGGCCATGACGTTCCTCGCGGCCGGGAACCTCACCATCGACGACGTCGTGTCCGCCGACGGGACCGTCGCGGTCGGGCAGTGCGGCGGCAACGGGCTGTACGCCGCGCTCGGCATGTGGGTGTGGGACGCCCCGACCGCGCTGCTGGCCGGCGCCGGCACCGACTACCCGGCCCGGTGGCTGGACCGGGTCGCCGCCGCCGGCATCGACCTGTCCGGCGTCTGGTCCACCGGGGAGCCGCACGCGCTGCGGTCCCGGGCCTTCTACCGGGCCGACGGCAGCCGCACCGACCGGGTCGCCGAGGCGGACCTGCCGCCGCACGTCGCCGCGGCCCTCGACCTCAGCACCGACCTGACCGCGTTCGGCTCCGAGCGGCACCGGGCGGTCTGGCCCGCGTACTCGCCCGCGGCCGGCCGGCTCCCGGCCGGGCCGCTGCAGGGGGCGCACGCCGCGCCCGGGCCGACCCGGCAGGTCGCCGAGCTGGTCGGCGCGCTCGCCGACCGGGCCGCCGTGGTCACCCTGGACTGGCCCTGGTGGAACGAGGCCCGCGCCGCGCTCCCCCGGGTGTCCGCGGTGCTGCCCGGCATCGAGGAGCTGGTGCGGCGCTCCGCCGGCGGCGACCCGTACGCGCTGGCCCGCGGGCTGGGGCCGACCGTGGTGGTCAAGCAGGGCGCGGCCGGCTGCCTGGTGCTGCGGGCGGGCGCCCCGCCGGTCCGGGTCGGCACCGTGCCGGTGCGGGCGGTCGACCCGACCGGCGCCGGCGACGCCTTCTGCGGCGGCTTCTGCGTGGGCCTGGCCACGACAGGGGACCCGGTCGCCGCCGCCGGCCACGGGGCCGTCTCGGCCTCCTTCGTCGTCGAGCGCGCCGACGCCCTGGCCGTGCTCGACGCCGACCGCACCGACGCCGCGCGCCGGCTCGCGCACGTCCTGGACACCACCGTGGAGGTCAGGTCCGCATGACCAGCAGCACTCCCGTCGCCCAGTACGGGCAGCCCAACCGGGTCCCGGTCGAGGACATGATGTTCGAGATCGCCAACCAGTCGTTCGCGGTCGGCGCCGCGCTGGACCGGGTCGTCGACCAGATCCGCGCCCTCGACCCCGCCGAGCTGGCCGCCTGCCGGCACGTCTACCTGACCGGCTGCGGCGACTCGCTGTACGCCGGGATGGCCGCCCGGATGGCCTTCCACCGGCTGGCCCGCCTCCCCACCGACGCCGTCGAGGCGCTGGAGTTCGGCCGCTACACCGCCGACCTGCTGCCGGAGGGCAGCCTGGTGGTCGGGGTGTCCAACTCCGGCAAGGCCACCCGCACGGTCGAGGCGGTGCAGTGCGCCACCGACGCCGGCCAGCTGTCGGTCGCGGTCACCGGGGACCCCGCCAGCCGGCTCGCCGGCGCGGCCAGGCTGGTGGTCGACCAGCGGGTGGAGCGGGACGGCCGGGCGCTGACCATGCCGTCCAACCTCGACCCGGCCGCGTCCCGGCCGTCCTTCGGGCTGGCCAACTACCTGGTCAGCCTGACCACCCTGCTGGCGCTGGCGGCCGAGATCGGCCGGGCCCGCGGGACGGTGACCGAGGAGGGGGTGGCCGCCTTCCACCGGTCGCTGCGGGACGCGGCCGACACCCTGGACCGGACCGTGACCGGCTGCGCCGAGGCGGCCGGGGCGCTGGCCGCGCGGTGCGCCGGCGGCGACCGCGACCTGATCATCCTCGGCGCCGGGCCGGGCCTGGCGATGGCGCTGTTCTACGGGGCCAAGACGTACGAGCTGGCCCGGATCAACGGCAACGTCCAGCAGCTGGAGGAGTGGGCGCACGAGCAGTTCTTCCTGTGCGGCCCGCGGACCGAGCTGCTGCTGGTCGCGCCGGCCGGCCGGTCCACCGACCGGGCGCGGGAGATCGCGGACACCGCCGGCCAGCTCGGCGCGCACGTCACGGTGGTGACCGACACCAGGGCCGCCGCCGGCTGGTCCGGGGTGGACGTCGTCCCGGTCGCCCGGCCGGTGCCCGAGGAGCTCGTCGGGATCCCGTACGTGGCCCCCGGCGAGGTGTTCGCCACCCAGGTGGCCAAGCTGCACGGCAACGACGCCTTCCAGTTCGACAGCCGGCTGCAGTACGTGCTGAACATGACCACGATCCAGGAGACCCGGCAGTACCGCCTGCCGGGCCCGGTCGACGGAAGGCGATGACCCCGATGCCGTCCACGAACTCCCCCGCCGGCCACCTCCGGCGGCGCGGCCGCGCCCCCGCCCTCGCCGGCGTGGCGGCGCTGGCCCTGCTCGCCGCCGGGTGCAGCGCCATCGATTCCGGCGAGGACGCCGCCGCGCCGGCCGCGGCCACCGGGGACCCGGTCCGCGGCGGCACGCTGCGGACCTTCGTCTCCAACGACCCCGGCAGCCTGGACCCGGCGCTGATCAGCGGCTACGACCAGAGCCTGGTCGCGGCCAACGTGCTGGAGGGGCTGTTCCGGCTGAGCCCGGACGGCACCGGGATCCGGCCCGGGCTGGCCGACCGGGCCGAGCCGGCGGGCAACACCTGGACCGTCACGCTCCGGGACGCGACGTTCTCCGACGGCAGCCCGGTCACCGCCGAGGACGTGAAGTTCAGCTTCGACCGGCTGGTCGACCCGGACACCGCGTCGCCGCGGGCGGCGCTGCTGGACTCGGTCGCCGGCTCGGCGGAGGCCAGGGCGGGCCGGGCCGACGGGCTGGCCGGGGTCCGGGTGGTCGACGCGAGGACGCTGACCATCGAGCTGTCCGGGCCGGACGCCGCGTTCCGGGCCAAGCTGGCCAGCCCCAACCTGGCCGTGGTGTCCCGGAGGGCGACCGAGGCCGCCGGCCGGAGGTTCGGCCGCGAGGTCGTCTCGGCGGGGCCGTTCACGCTGTCCTCCTGGACCACCGGCAGCACGATCACCGCCACCGCCTCGGAGAACTACTGGAACGGCCGGCCGTACCTGGACTCGGTCGAGTGGAGCGTCATCGGCGACGAGTCCACCCGGATGGTCAACTTCGAGGCCGGCACGCTGGACATCGCCTGGCTGCCGCCGAGCCACTACGCCAGGTACGCCAACGACCCGGCGTGGAAGCCGTACGTGCAGCGGGCGGACTCCATCCACACCGAGATGTTCGCGGTCAACATGGACCGGGCCCCGCTGGGCACCAGCCTGCCGGCCCGGCAGGCGATCTGCTTCGGCGTGGACCGGGACGCCGCGATCGCCGGCCTGCAGGGCCGGGCCACCAGGGCCGTGTCGCTGCTGCCGCCGGGGCTCGGCGCGCCGGCCGACGCCGCCGGCGGCTGCACGTACGACAAGGACCGGGCGCGGACCCTGGCGGAGCGGGGCGGCATCGCCGGCCGGGAGCTGGTGCTCATGTCGCGCAGCTGGCCCAGCCAGGTCGCGACGATGCAGCTCTACCAGTCCAACCTGAAGGACGCCGGCATCACGGTGAAGCTGGAGCCGGTCGACGACGCGGTGTACGCCCAGCGGCTGGCCCGCGGCGAGTTCGACCTGGCCTGGGACTACCGGGTGCCGGACTACCTGGACCGGGACAGCTTCCTGGCGCCGCTGCTGTCCTCGTCCCGGATCGGGTCCGGCAACTCCGCCCGGTTCGACGACCCCCGGGTGGACGGGGAGCTGGCCGGCGCCCTGCGGGCCACCGACGGCCCGGCCCGCGGCACGTCGTACTCGACCGTGGACCGGACGGCGGCCGACCAGCTGCCGTACATCCCGCTGCTGCACAACGTCTACGTCGACATCCACGCCAAGAAGGTGCGGGGCTACCGATACTCGGCCCTGGACCTGCCGGACTACTCGACGGTCTGGCTCGCCCCCGGCGCCTGACCGGCCGGGCCGGGCGCCCGGCGCCACCCGGCCCACCGCCGGTCCCCCGCCCGAACGACCCCGCCCGACCCGGAGGTGCCGCGATGCTGGTCCGCCGGATCGCCATGATCCCGGTGCTCGCCGCCGGGGTCGCCGTCTGCTGCTACCTGCTGATGTTCAGCCTGCCCGGCGACCCGGCCCGGCTGGCCGCCGGCCCGAACGCCTCCGAGGAGACGGTGGCGACCGTGCGGGCCGCGCTCGGGCTGGACCGGCCGCTGTGGCAGCAGGTCGGCGACTACCTGTGGGGGCTGCTGCACGGCGACCTCGGGATCAGCACCCGCAGCCGGCAGCCGGTGCTCGGCGAGATCACCGCGGTGCTCGGCCCCACCCTCACCCTGGCCCTGGTCGTCGAGGTGGCCGCGGTGCTGGTCGGGGTCACCGTCGGCACCCTCGCCGCGCTGCACGGCGGCCGCTGGGTCTCCCCCGCGCTGCTGGCCGGCTCGGCGCTGAGCCTGTGCCTGCCGCTGTTCGCGATCGGCCTGATCCTGCAGCTGGTCTTCTCGCTCTACCTGGACCTGCTGCCGCCGTCCGGCGGCGGCGGGCTGTTCTCCACCGCGATCATCCTGCCGGCGCTGACCTGCGTGATCCCCTCCGCCGGGTTCCTGGTCCGGTTCGTGCGCACCGCGGTGGAGGACCACCTGGCCGACGACTTCGTCCGGACCGCGCTGGCCAAGGGCCTCACCCGGCGCTCGGTGGTGGTCGGGCACGTGCTGCGCTCCGCGCTGACCCCGATCATCGCGGTGGTCTCCACCGACCTGGCCCGGCTGCTGGGCGGGGTGGCGCTGGTCGAGGTGGTCTTCGCCCGCCCCGGCATCGGCAAGTACGCCTTCGACGCGCTGGAGACCCGCGACCTGCCCGCGCTGCTCGGCTCGCTGCTGGTGATCTCGCTGCTGGTGCTGCTGGTCAACACGCTGGCCGATGCCGCGTACGACCTGGCCGACCGGCGGAGCGCCGGGTGAGCCGGCCGACGATGCCGACGATGCCGGCGGACGCGGCCGTCCGGGCCGCCCCGCAGGCCCCGGAGCGCCGCTGGCGGCGCCGGCACGTGGTCGCGGCCGTGCTGGTCGTGGGCTGGCTGCTGATCGGCGTGCTCGGCCCGTTCCTGGCCCCGTACGACCCGGACCGGACGTCGCTGACCGCGGACAGCGTGCCGCCGTTCCCGCCCGGGCCGGAGCACCTGTTCGGCACCGACCAGCTCGGCCGGGACCTGCTCAGCCGGCTGCTGCACGGGCTGCGCACCTCGCTGCTGGTGGCGCTGGCGATCCGGCTGCTGACCATGCTGCTCGGGGTGGCCGTCGGGCTGGCCGCGGCCGAGGTGCCGCCGTTCGCCGGGCGGGTGCTGATCCGGGTCGCCGACGTGTTCCTCGCGCTGCCGCCGCTGCTGGTGGCGCTGACCATCACCGCGGTGCTCGGGCCCAGCCTGCCCACGGTGACCCTCGCCGTGGTGGCCATCGGCTGGCCGGAGGTGGCCCGGCTGACGTACGCGGAGGCGCGCCGGCTGCGGGCCACCGACTACGTCGAGGCGGCCCGGGCGCTGGGCGGGACCCGGCTGCAGGTGGTCGGCCGGCACCTGCTGCCGGCGCTGGCCCCGCAGCTGGCGGTCGCGTTCTCGGTCGGCCTCCCCGGCGCGATCATGTACGAGGCCGGGCTGAGCTTCTTCGGCCTGGGCGTGCAGCCGCCGGACGCCAGCCTGGGCACGCTGATCGCCGAGGGCCGCTCGTTCGTCGTGCCGGCGCCGTGGATGCTGGTCGTCCCGGTGGCCGCGCTGGCCGTCGTGGTGGTCAGCCTCAACATCGCCGGGGACCTACTGGTGCCGCCGGACCCCCGGCGGCGGCTGAGGCTGCTGTAATCGCACCCGTGACTCCCTCCCGCGACCCCCGACCAGAGAGGTGCCCTCGTCGATGACGACGATGCAGACCGAGCGCGGCGCCGCGGACGTCCCCGCGCCGCGGCGGGCCGACCTCCTCGCGGCGCTCACCGCGCTCGAGCCGGCCGGCGACAGCCCGCTGCACGTCCGGCTGCGCAGCGTCCTGGACGGCGCGGTCGACGCGTCCGGGCTGGGGCACGGCGACCGGATCTGGTCGGAGAGCCAGCTGATGCGCCACTACGGGGTCAGCCGGCACGTGGTTCGCCAGGCCCTGAACCAGCTGGTCCTGGAGGGCCGGCTGTCGGTGCGCAAGGGCGCCGGCTACTTCGTGAACAGGCGGCGGGTCGTCAAGCACCTGCCGGCGATCTCCAGCATCACCGCCGACCTGGCCGCGACCGGCGAGCCGTACTCGGTGGAGCTGCTGGACGTGGCCACCACCCCGGCCGAGGACGACATGGAGGAGGCGCTGGTGCTGCGCCCGCAGCGGCCCCGGGTGCACCGGGTCCGCCGGCTCGGCCGGATGGACGGCGAGCCGGTCGCGCTGCTGGTCGGGGCGTACCCGACCGCGACGGCCCGGGTGCTGACCCGGCAGGCGGTCGCCAGCACCGGCGTCTACCAGACGCTGCGCGAGCACGGGCAGCACCCGTTCCACGCCGACGTGGTGCTCAGCGTGAGCTTCGCCTCGGCCGAGGAGAGCGTGCTGCTGGAGGTGTCCGAGGGCACCCCGCTGGTCTGCATCCGGTGCCGGATGCGGACCGAGACCGGCGAGCTGATCGAGGTGACCCGGGAGCTGTACCGCAGCGACCGCTTCGAGTTCTCCTACTCCGC
>CADCTP010000068.1:494-8969 GCA_902805565.1 uncultured Mycobacteriales bacterium | reverse complement strand
CCACGACGGTCATGGTGATCTCGAACCGGCCGCCGGTGAGCGAGCCGGACAGGTCCGGCTCGCCCGCCCCGGCGGCGTACAGCGCCTCGACCACGGCGTCGGCCCACCGGTCCATGACGTGCAGGCCGGCGCTGGCCACGGTGAGCGACGCCGTGACGGGGACGGTCACGGTCGCAGCAGCGCGACCGGGTGGTCGGCCAGCAGGTCCGCCAGCGGCGCCGGGCCGTCGTACGACCGGCCGGTGAGCACGTCGGTGCCGGCGACCGGCACCGTGGTGTCCCGCCAGCCGCCGTCGCGCTCCAGCCGTACCGGCAGCCGGGTGCCGACCGTGACGGCGCCGCCGCGGTCGAACGCGACCACGTGCCCGGCCGCCGCCCCCGACGCGCGCACCGGGGTGTAGCCGGTGAACAGGCCCGGCTCGTCCCGCCGCAGCCGCAGCGCCCGGGACACCACCAGCAGCTTGGCCGCCCCGTCGGCGTCGTCCGCCGGTGGTCGCCAGCCGCCGTCGATCCGGTCCAGCAGCTCGGCGCGGAGGGCGAAGTCGACCGGCCGCCGGTTGTCCGGGTCGACCAGCGACAGGTCCCACAGCTCGGTGCCCTGGTAGGTGTCCGGCACGCCCGGCATGGTCAGCTGGACCAGGGCGGCGGTCAGCGCGTTGGACCGGCCGGGGCCGGCGATCGAGGCCACGAACGCCGCCACGTCGTCGTGCAGCGCCCCCGGCGCCAGCACCCGGTCCGCGACCGCGTGCATCGCCCGCTCGAACGCCGCGTCGGGGTCGTCCCACCCGGTCCGGGTGCGGGCCTCCCGCATCGCCTTCTCCAGGTAGCCGTGCAGCCGCTCGCCGGTCAGCGGCCAGGCGCCGACCACGGTCTGCCACAGCAGGTGGCCCAGGGCGCCGTCCGGCGGGGGAGCGGCGGCCGACCAGCGGTCGACGGCGGCCGCCCACTCCTGCGGCAGCTCGGCCAGCACCGCCAGCCGGGCCCGCACGTCGGCCGACCGCTTGGTGTCGTGCGTGGACAGGGCGGTCATCCCGAGCGGGTGCCGCCGCTGCCGGGCCGACAGCGCGGCGTGGAAGTCGTCCAGGGAGAGCCCGAAGCGGTCCGGGTCGCCGCCGACCTCGTTGAGCGCGAGGAACCGGGTCCAGCGGTAGTACGCGGTGTCCTCGACGCCCTTGGCCATGACCGCGCCCGAGGTCTGCTGGAAGCGGACCGCCAGCGGGTCGGCCGGGTCGCCCAGCCGGTCGGCCAGGACGTCGAAGGACAGGTCCGGCCGGCGGGACCGGGCCGCGGCCAGCGCCTCGGCCAGGTGGCCGGCGCCGGCCGGCAGGTAGGACCGGTAGACCGGGAAGCAGGCCAGCAGCTCGGCCAGCGCCGGCTCCGCGTCCGGGACCTCCGGCGCCAGCGCGGCCAGCCGGCGCACCTCGGCGGCCAGCATCCCGGTCGCCACGTCCAGCTTGCAGTCGTGCACCAGGTCCGGCCACGAGGTCGCGACCCCGGTCAGCCGGGTGTCCAGCGCGGTGAACGCCGGCTCGCCGGCCGGGTCGACCAGCACCCCGTCGACCTCGGCCATCGCGTCGTACCCGCTGGTGCCGGCGACCGGCCAGTCCGGCAGCTCCTCGCCCGGCTCCAGGATCTTCTCCACCACGGTCCACAGACCGCCGGAGGCCTCGGCGAGCCGCTCGAAGTAGCCGGTCGGGTCGGTCATGCCGTCCGGGTGGTCGATCCGCAGGCCGTGCACCTCGCCGGCGGCGACCCAGCGCAGGAGCTCGGCGTGGGTGGCGTCGAAGACGGCCGGGTCCTCCACCCGCAGCGCGGCCAGGTCGCTGATCGCGAAGAACCGGCGGTAGTTCTGCTCGGTGGCGGCCCGGCGCCAGGACACCAGCTCGTAGTGCTGGTGGTCGTGGGCCTTGCGCGGGTCGTCGATCGACTCCGTGCCCGGGGCCAGCGGGAACCGCTTGTCGTGGTAGCGCAGCTCGCCGTCGGCCAGCCGCAGCGCGTCCAGCTCGTCCGGGGCGTCGCCGAGCACGGGCAGCAGCAGCCGGCCGCGGCTCCAGTCGATGTCGAACCACCGCCCGTACGCGGACTGCGGGCCGAGCTGCAGCACGTCCCACCAGGCCGGGTTCTCGTGCGGCACGGCCACGCCGACGTGGTTGGGCACCACGTCGACGACCAGCCCGAGACCGTGCTCGCGCAGCGCGGCGACCAGGACCTGCCGGCCCTCCTCGCCGCCGCGGCCCGGGTCGGCCGAGCGGTGGTCGGTGATGTCGTAGCCGTGCTCGGAGCCGGTGGTCGCGGTCAGCGGCGGCGCCGAGTAGAGGTGGGTGACCCCGAGCCGGACCAGGTACGGCGCCAGCCCGGCGGCGGCGGCGAACCCGAACGCCGGGGCGACCTGCACCCGGTAGGTCGAGACCGGGGGAGTCGAGACCCGGGCCGCCGGGTCCGGAGCCGCCGGGTCCGGGGGCGTCGGGTCCGGGGCCGTCGGGTCCGGGGGCGTCGGGTCCGGGAGCGTCGGGTCCGGGGCCGTCGGGTCCGGGGGCGTCGACACCTCAGCCCACCTTCCGCAGGACGGCGAGCGAGCGGGCCTCGACGGTCAGCGTGCTCTGCGCGGCGGCCGGCGCCGGCTCGGCCTGCTGCGGCGTCGCGGTGTCCAGGACCAGCTCCCACTTCGCGCCGTACTCCGACGACGGGAGGGTGAAGTCGATCGACCCGTCGTGGGCGTTGAAGATCATGATGAACGAGTCGTCGGTGACCCGCTCGCCCCGGGAGTTGCGGTCCGGGATGCCGTCGCCGTTGAGGTAGACGGCGACCGACTTGCCGAAGCCGGCCTCCCAGTCCTCCTCGGCCATCTCCCGGGCGTCCGGGGTGAACCAGGCGATGTCCGGCAGCGGCTCCCCGGCGCCGCGCCGCACCGGCCGGCCGTTGAAGAACCGGCGCCGCCGGAACACCGGGTGCTCGCGGCGCAGCTCGGAGACCCGGGCGGTGAAGTCGACCAGCTGCTCGTCGACGTTCGCCCAGTCCAGCCAGGTGATGTCGTTGTCCTGGCAGTAGCAGTTGTTGTTGCCGCGCTGGGTGCGGCCGGTCTCGTCGCCGTGCAGCAGCATCGGCACGCCCTGGGACAGGAACAGGGTGGCGATGAAGTTGCGCCGCTGCTGGGCCCGCAGCTCCAGGATCTCCAGGTCGTCGGTGTCGCCCTCGACCCCGCAGTTCCAGGAGCGGTTGTGGGACTCGCCGTCCCGGTTGCCCTCGCCGTTGGCCTCGTTGTGCTTCTCGTTGTAGGAGACCAGGTCGCGCAAGGTGAAGCCGTCGTGCGCGGTGACGAAGTTGATGCTGGCCACCGGGCGCCGGCCGGAGTGCTCGTACAGGTCGGGGGACCCGGTGATGCGGCCGGCGAACTCGCCCAGCGTCGCCGGCTCGCCGCGCCAGAAGTCCCGGACGGTGTCCCGGTAGGCGCCGTTCCACTCGGTCCAGTGCGGCGGGAAGTTGCCGACCTGGTAGCCGCCGGGGCCGACGTCCCACGGCTCGGCGATCAGCTTGACCTGGGAGACCGTCGGGTCCTGCTGCACCAGGTCGAAGAAGGCGCTCAGCCGGTCCACGTCGTAGAACTCGCGGGCCAGCGTGGAGGCCAGGTCGAAGCGGAAGCCGTCGACGTGCATCTCCAGCACCCAGTAGCGCAGCGAGTCCATGATCAGCTGCAGCGTGTGCGGGTGCCGGACGTTCAGCGTGTTCCCGGTGCCGGTGTAGTCCATGTAGTACTCCGGCTGGCCCTCGACCAGGCGGTAGTACGCCCCGTTGTCGATGCCGCGCATGGACAGCGTCGGGCCGAAGTGGTTGCCCTCGGCGGTGTGGTTGTAGACCACGTCGAGGATCACCTCGATCCCCGCCTCGTGCAGGTCCCGGACCATCGCCTTGAACTCCTGGACCTGCTGGCCCGCGGTGCCGGAGGAGGCGTACGCCGCGTCCGGGGCGAAGAAGCCGATCGTGTTGTAGCCCCAGTAGTTGCGCAGCCCGCGCTGGCGCAGCGTGTGGTCGTGGATGAACTGGTGCACCGGCATCAGCTCGACCGCCGTGACCCCGAGCTTCTGCAGGTGGGCGATCATCGACGGGTGCCCGAGGCCGGCGTACGTCCCGCGCATCTCCAGCGGGATGTCCTTGTTCAGGAAGGTCAGGCCCTTGACGTGGGCCTCGTAGATGACGGTCTCGTTGTAGGGGCGGTTCGGCGGGCGGTCGGTGCCCCAGTTGAAGTAGGGGTTCACCACCACGGCCTTCGGCAGGAACGGCGCCGAGTCGTCGTCGTTGCGCTGGTCCTGCTGGTCGAACTGGTACGAGAACAGCGACGGGTGCCAGTCCACCTTGCCGTCGATGGCCTTCGCGTACGGGTCGAGCAGCAGCTTGCGCGGGTTGCAGCGCAGGCCCGCGCCCGGGTCGTACGGCCCGTGCACGCGGTAGCCGTAGCGCTGGCCGGGGCCGACGTTGGGCAGGTAGCCGTGCCAGACGAAGCCGTCGGTCTCCGGGAGGTCGATCTTCGTCTCCCGGCCGGCGTCGTCGAACAGGCACAGCTCGACGCGGGTCGCGACCTCCGAGAAGAGCGAGAAGTTGGTGCCCATCCCGTCGTACGTCGCGCCCAACGGGTACGACGACCCGGGCCACACCTGCATCCGCTCGACCTCCATGTTCCCGACCTGACGGGAGCGTTCTTCCCACGTGGCCCGAACCTAACGCACGACATCGGGCGGTCGAGATCACAGCCGCCGGCTGTGGACGACGGCGCGGTCAGCGGGCGCGGAGCCCCAGCGCCGCCAGCTCCAGCGCGGCCAGGGCCTCGGCGGCGGCGGGGTCACCGGCGCGCCAGCGGCTGATCGTCGCGTCCGGCAGCGAAGCCAGCGCGCTGGTCGGGCGGTTGACCACCGCGCGGGTGGCGAAGACCTCGACCGCGTCCGGCCGGGCCAGCAGGCGCCGCGCCGCACCGGCCTCCCGGGCCCAGGCCAGCCGGCCCGGCAACCAGCGGACCAGCACGATCCCGGCGGCCAGCGCCAGCACCAGCAGCGGCACGAACAGCGCCAGCTGCTCCACCGCGTCCTGCTGGCTGCGCCCGGCCTCGGCGACGGTGTCCCCGGCCCCGCCGGCCGACCGCAGCGCGCCGGCCAGGTCGTCGCCGACCGCCGGCAGCCCGCCGACCCGGTCCCCGGCGTCGCCCAGCGAGCCGGAGAACGACGTCCCGGCCCGTTCCAGCGCCCGGCCCGGCGCGGCCAGCGCCCGCAGCCGTTCGCGCAGCTCCAGCGCCACCCACACCCACACCGCCACCCAGCCGAGGACCAGCAGGTCGCCGGTGAGCTGGCGGGTGCGGCGGGCCGGGGTGTCGGCGTAGAGCTTCATGCCGAGGTGGTGCCCCGCCGCCGTCCCGCGTACTCGCCGCCGCCCCGGCGCCCGCCCGGGACCGGTCGGCGGGGCCGCCCGGAAGAAACTGTCGGAGGTCGTGCTTATGGTCGGACCATGCGCGCCACCACGGACATCGTCCCCACCGCGGGGACCTTCAAGGTCGTCAGCGACTTCCAGCCGTCCGGCGACCAGCCGGCGGCGATCGACGCACTGGAGAAGCGGGTCCGGTCCGGCGCCAGGGACACCGTGCTGCTCGGCGCCACCGGCACCGGCAAGTCGGCCACCACGGCCTGGCTGATCGAGCGGCTGCAGCGCCCCACGCTGGTGATGGCGCCGAACAAGACGCTCGCCGCGCAGCTGGCCAACGAGTTCCGCGAGCTGCTCCCGCACAACGCGGTGGAGTATTTCGTCTCCTACTACGACTACTACCAGCCCGAGGCGTACGTGCCCCAGACGGACACGTACATCGAGAAGGACTCGTCGGTCAACGACGAGGTGGAGCGGCTGCGGCACTCCGCGACGATGTCGCTGCTCACCCGGCGCGACGTCGTGGTGGTCGCCACCGTGTCCTGCATCTACGGCCTCGGCACCCCGCAGGAGTACGTGGACCGCTGCGTCCGGCTGTCCCTCGGCCAGACGATCGAGCGCGACCAGATCCTGCGCAACCTGGTCACCGAGCAGTACACCCGCAACGACCTGGCCTTCACCCGCGGCACGTTCCGGGTCCGCGGCGACACCGTGGAGATCTTCCCGGTGTACGAGGAGCTGGCGATCCGGGTCGAGATGTTCGGCGACGAGATCGAGCGGCTCTACTACCTCCACCCGCTGACCGGCGAGGTCGTCCGGGAGGTCACCGAGGTCTTCGTCTTCCCGGCGTCGCACTACGTGGCCGGCCCGGAGCGGATGGAGCGGGCGATCGCCCGCATCGAGGCCGAGCTGGCCGAGCGGCTGGCCGAGCTGGAGCGGCAGAACAAGCTGCTCGAGGCGCAGCGGCTGCGCATGCGGACGACGTACGACATCGAGATGATGCGGCAGGTCGGCTTCTGCTCCGGCATCGAGAACTACTCCCGGCACATCGACGGCCGCGAGGCCGGCGATCCGTCGTACACCCTGCTCGACTACTTCCCCGACGACTTCCTCATGGTCATCGACGAGTCGCACAACACCGTCCCGCAGATCGGCGGGATGTACGAGGGCGACCGGTCCCGGAAGAACATGCTGGTCGACCACGGCTTCCGGCTGCCGTCGGCGATGGACAACCGCCCGCTGAAGTGGGAGGAGTTCGTCGAGCGGATCGGCCAGACCGTCTACCTCTCCGCCACCCCGGGTCCGTACGAGCTGGGCCGCACCGGCGGGGAGTACGTCGAGCAGGTCATCCGGCCGACCGGCCTGGTCGACCCGGAGGTCGTGGTCAAGCCGACCAAGGGCCAGATCGACGACCTGGTGCACGAGATCCGGGTCCGGGCCGAGAAGGACGAGCGGGTCCTGGTCACCACGCTGACCAAGAAGATGTCCGAGGACCTCACCGACTACCTGCTGGAGCTGGGCATCCGGGTGCGCTACCTGCACTCCGAGGTCGACACGCTGCGCCGGGTGGAGCTGCTGCGCGAGCTGCGCCAGGGCGAGTACGACGTGCTGGTCGGGATCAACCTGCTCCGCGAGGGCCTCGACCTGCCCGAGGTGTCGCTGGTGTCGATCCTGGACGCCGACAAGGAGGGCTTCCTGCGCTCCGGCACCGCGCTCATCCAGACCATCGGCCGGGCCGCCCGCAACGTCTCCGGCCAGGTCCACATGTACGCCGACAAGATCACCCCGTCGATGGCCCGGGCGATCGACGAGACGAACCGGCGGCGGCAGAAGCAGATCGCGTACAACCTCGAGCGCGGGGTCGACCCGCAGCCGCTGCGCAAGAAGATCGTCGACATCCTGGACGGGATCTACCGGGACGCGGCGGAGACCGAGCAGGAGCTCGTCGGCGGGTCCGGGCGGCAGCAGTCCCGGGGCAAGGCGCCGGTGCCCGGCCTGTCGTCCAAGGCGGCCAAGGGCAGCGGCGCGGGGGCCCACGCCCGCGACCTGGCCGGCATGCCACGGGCCGAGCTGGCCGACCTGATCCAGCAGCTCAACGACCAGATGCTGCAGGCGGCCCGGGACCTGCAGTTCGAGCTGGCGGCCCGGCTCCGGGACGAGATCGGCGAGCTGAAGAAGGAGCTCCGCGGCATGGACGCCGCCGGCGTCCGCTAGCCCTCCGGCAGTGCCCCACCGGCCGGCGGGTCCGGTGTCCGCACCGGTCGGCCGGCGGGGCCGGCCATGCCGGCACGGTGGCGGCGGAATTCGACGTTTTCCGGGCCCGGCCGGGACCCAGGTGGCTTGGCGGTGCTGTGCTGGGGGATAGTGGGATCAGTCGTGGAGGGGAGTATCCCTACGCGGCGGCATCGTCATCACGGATCGCTCCAGCAATTTGGGGGTCCCGGTGCCGTCGGTCGCCTGAAGGGCGGCGGGAGAGACCTCCGGGCTGGACCCGTGTCTGCGTCCGTCCGGAGGAGGACTGTGAACGTTCCCGTGTGGCTCTGGTTCGCCACCATCGCCGGGATCCTGGTGCTGCTGGCGGTCGACCTGTTCATCGTCGACCACAACCCGCATGCCATCAAGGTGTCCGAGGCCGCCCGCTGGGTGATCTTCTACGTCATCCTCGCGGTGCTGTTCGGGCTCGGGGTCCTGATCTTCTCCGGCGGCCAGTACGCGGGTGAGTACTTCGCCGGCTACATCACCGAATACAGCCTCTCCGTCGACAACCTCTTCGTCTTCGTGATCATCATGTCGACGTTCGGGGTGCCGGCGATCCACCAGCACAAGGTGCTGCTGTTCGGCATCCTGGCCGCGCTGGTGCTGCGCGGCCTGTTCATCGCGGCGGGCGCCGCGGTGATCGAGCGGTTCGAGTGGGTCTTCTACATCTTCGGCGCGTTCCTCCTCTACACCGGGTACAAGCTGGCCTTCCGCAAGGAGCCGGACGAGGGTGAGTTCAAGGAGAACCCGCTGCTGCGCGGCGTGCGCCGGGTGCTGCCGGTGACCGAGGACTACCACGGCTCCAAGGTCTTTCACC
>CADCTP010000068.1:0-484 GCA_902805565.1 uncultured Mycobacteriales bacterium | reverse complement strand
CCAAGATCGACGGCAAGCGCTTCGTCACCCCGATGCTCGTGGTGATGCTGGCCATCGGGACCACCGACATCCTGTTCGCGCTGGACTCGATCCCGGCGATCTTCGGCCTGACCAAGGAGCCGTTCCTGGTCTTCGCCGCGAACGCGTTCGCGCTCATGGGCCTGCGCCAGCTCTACTTCCTGCTCGGCGGCCTGCTCAACCGGCTCATCTACCTGGACATCGGGCTGGCGATCATCCTCGCCTTCATCGGGGTCAAGCTGATCCTCGAGGCGCTGCACGGCCAGGGCGTCAAGTGGGCGCCGGAGATCGGCATCGTGCCGTCGCTGACAATCATCGTCAGCGTGCTGGCGGTCACCACCTTCCTCAGCCTGCGCAAGGTCAAGCGGGACCCGTCGGCGGCCAAGCACCTGCCGGACGCCGCGACGTCGGCCGCTAGCGCGGCGCGCGACGTCGGCCCGGACGGGGTCGACGCGCTGGAGGAGCG
>CADCTP010000067.1 GCA_902805565.1 uncultured Mycobacteriales bacterium | reverse complement strand
GGCCGGCCCTCCGGCGGCGGCCTGGCGCCGGGCCCGGCCGGCCAGGGCACGCAGGATCGGCGGCAGCTCGGCGGCCGGGGTGGACCGCACGTCGATGTCCGCCGCGACCAGGAGCGGGTGGTCGCCCTGCCTGCGGCATGCCGCGTCCAGCAGGGCCAGGCCGCGGGCGTCCGGCAGCGGGCGCATGCCCAGCGTCCGCAGCCGGGCCAGGTGCGACTGCCCGAGGTGCCCGGTCATGCCGCTGGTGCGGTCCCACAGCCCCCAGGCCAGGGACAGCGCGGGCCGCCCGGCGCGGCGGCGGCGGGCGGCGAGCGCGTCGACGTACGAGTTCGCCGCCGCGTACGGGGCCTGGGCGGCGTTGCCGAGCGCGCCCGCCGCCGAGGAGAACAGGACGAACAGGGCCGGCGGCCGGTCGGCGGTGGCCGCGTCCAGGTTGGCCGCGACCGCGGCCTTGGCGGCCCAGGTACGGCGCAGGCGGTCCGGGGTCTGCGCGGTGACCAGCCCGTCGTCGGAGATCCCGGCGGCGTGGATGACGCCGGTCAGCGGACGGTCGAGGCCGTCGACCAGGCGGCGGGTGGTGTCGGCGTCGCTGAGGTCCGCGGCGACCAGGTCTGCCTCGGCCCCCAGGCCGGCCAGCCGGGCCGCCAGCTCGGCGGCGCCCGGGGCGTCCGGGCCGCGCCGGCTGACCAGCACCAGGTGCCGCACGCCCCACTCCCGGACCAGGTGCTCGGCGACCAGCGCGCCGACCGTGCCGGTGCCGCCGGCGATCAGGACCGTCCCCGCCGGGTCGAGCGCCACCGGCTCCCCGGCCGGTTCGCCGGTCCGGACCAGCCGCGGGGCGAGGACCTGGTCGCCGCGTACGGCGAGCTGCGGCTCGTCCTCGGCCAGCGCGGTGGGCGGCCCGCCGGCGGAGTCGAGCAGGACGAACCGGCCGGGGTGCTCGGTCTGGGCGGACCGGACCAGACCCCAGACGGCGGCGGCGTCCGGGTCGGCGTCGAGGGCGCCCAGGGTCACCACGACCAGGGTCGACCCGGCGAACCGGGCCGCGGCCAGCCACTCCTGGACCAGCCCGAGGACGTACGCCGGGTCCGCCGGCACCCGGAGGAACACTCGGGGCGGCGCCGGCTCGGGCACCTCGGTCAGGTCGGACACCCACGGCCCGCCGGCGTCGGCGGTCGCCGGGACCGGCTGCCACTCCACGGTGAAGAGACCGTCGACGCGGGCGCGGAGCCGGCCGGGGTCGGCCGGGCGCAGCACCAGCGCGTCGGCGGTGAGCACCGGGGCACCCGCGGGATCGGTGAGAGCGACCCGGACCTGGTCCCCGCCGGCGGTCAACCGGACCCGGACCGTCGTCGCCCCGGTGGCGTGCAGCCGTACGCCGGTCCAGGAGAACGGCAGCCACACCTGACCATCGGCGCGGTCGAGCAGCAGCGGGTGCAGCGCGGCGTCCAGCAGGGCGGGATGGATCCCGGCGCCGTCGGCCGTCCCGGCCGCCTCGGGCAGGGCCACCTCGGCCAGCAGGTCGTCGCCGTGCCGCCACACCGCCCGCAGGCCCTGGAACGCCGGGCCGTAGTCGTACCCGGCGGCGGCCGCGGTGTCGTAGAAGCCGGTCAGGTCGACCGGCCGGGCGCCGGGCGGCGGCCAGGCTCCGGTCGCGGCGACCGGCCTGCCGGCGGTGGGGGCCAGGGTGCCGGTGGCGTGCGCGGTCCAGCCGCCCCCGTCCGGTCGGGAATGGACGGTCAGCGCCCGGCGCCCGTCCTCCGCCGCCGGGCCCGCGACCACCTGGACCTCGACCGACCCGGACTCCGGCAGGACCAGCGGCGCCTGCAGGGTCAGCTCCTCCACGCCGTCGCAGCCGACCTGCTCGGCCGCCTGCAGCGCCCAGTCCACCAGGGCGGTCCCGGGGACCAGGGCGCTGCCGGTCACCGCGTGGTCGGCGAGCCAGCCGGTGGCCGACGACCGCCCGCTGAGCACGGCGCCACCGGAGGCCAGCGGCACGACCACCGGCAGCGCCCCGGGCCCGGCCGACCCGGCGGCGGACGGCCAGAACCGGCGCCGCTGGAACGCGTACGTCGGCAGGTCGACCAGCCGGCCGCCGGTCAGCCACGGGGTCCAGTCCACCGGCACCCCGGCCACGAAGGCCTGGGCCAGCGCTGTCGCGACTTGCCGGTCGTCGCCGGCGTCCCGGCGCAGGGTGGGCACGGTGACCGCCTCGACGCCGGCCTGCTCGAACGTTTCCTGCAGGCCGATCGTGAGGACCGGGTGCGGGCTGGCTTCGATGAAGATGCGGTGGCCGTCGGTGAGCAGCGCCTCGACCGTCTCGGCGAAGCGGACCGGTTGGCGCAGGTTGCGGACCCAGTACGCCGGGTCGAGGTCGGTGCCCTCGAGGCGGGTGGCGGTGACGGTGGAGTAGTAGTGGGTTGCGGTGGTGGTGGGGGTGATCCGGGCGAGCAGGTCGGGCAGGTCGGTGAGTTGGTCGATCTGGGGTCCGTGTGAGGCGTAGTCGACCTCGACCGGCCGGGCCCGCGCGCCGGTGTCCTGCACCGCGGCGACCACCTCCGCCACCGCCTCCGGCGGACCCGAGATCACCGTGGACACCGGTCCGTTGACCGCGGCGACCACGACGCCGTCGTGGCCGGCGATCAGCTCCCGGGCCCG
>CADCTP010000066.1 GCA_902805565.1 uncultured Mycobacteriales bacterium | reverse complement strand
GCGGTCGCGGTGTCCTTGAGGCCGTGGCCCGTGACGGTGATGACCACCGTGGTGCCGGCGAAGGCGTCGCCGCCGGCCAGGCCGGCGAGCAGGCCGGCGCCGCCGACCGCGTACGCGCCGGTGACCTGGCCCTGGCCCGGCCCGGCGTCGGAGTACAGCGTCAGGTCCGAGTCGTACGCGGCCAGGTTCTCCGCCGGGCCGAGGGCGAGGATCGGCGCCGGGTGCTCCGGCTCCTCGGTGGCGCCCGGGGCCGCCTCGTCGATCCAGGACACCACCGTGTCGTCGGAGTACGTCTGGATCGCCTTGAAGGTCATGCTCGACGCCTCCGGCAGCGGCCCCACGCTCAGCTCGAACTCCTCGAACTCGTCCGGCCGGATGCCGGCCGTGCCCGGCACGGCCTTCCACTCCACCACCGACGGGGCGTCGGTGACCTGCTCGCCGTGCACGGTGACCGGGGTCGCCAGCTCGGCCCGGGTGATCGTGGCCGTCCAGCCCGCCTTCGGCTTCACCCGCACCGCGGACAGCGGCTGGTCGGCCGGCAGCCGCACCTTCAGCCCGGTGGTGGCGGCGGCGTCGCTCTCCGTCGGCACCCGGAAGGTGAGCACGCCGTACCCGCCGGGGACGGCGCCGGGCGAGGACACCGTCACGTGGGCGAGGGCGGGCAGCGCGGTCAGGCCGACGGCGAGCGCGGTCGCTGCGGACACGGTGAGCGTCCGGAGCACGGGGCGGGGCGGCACGGTTTCCTCCTCAGGTCACCGGGACGTCGACCTGCGCGACGTCCCGGTCGAACTCGGACACCTGCACCCGGAGGACCAGCTCCCAGGTGCCGGGGCGCGGCATCGACGCCGAGCCGGTCGTGTACTGCCCGGTGCCGGCGCGGGTGAGGGTCACCGGCAGCGGGCCGATCCGCTCCGCCGGCAGCGCCAGCGTGGCGGTGACCTGCCGGGCGTCGGCCGGGGCGCCCTGGGCGTCGAAGACCGACACCCGGACGGTGTTCACGCCGACCCGGGCCGGGGTGACCTCCACCTGGGCCGAGCCGCCCGAGGCCAGCCGTACGGTCCGGTCCACCGGGTCGACGTAGGTCGCCTTGGCCGGCGCGGTCTGCACCAGCACCGCGGTCACCATCAGGACCACGGTCGCGATGGCCACCTCGATCGCCACCGACGCGCGCAGCCGGCGCAGCACGCGGTCCTCCGGCCCGGGGCCGGCCGCGGGTGGCTGCGGGGCCTCGGTCACCGACAGGGCGTGCACGACCGGGGTGACGTACCGGCGGCGCACCGCCTCCCGGCTCAGGTAGCCCAGCCCGACCAGCAGCAGGAAGCCGGCGATCTTGGCCAGCAGGAGCACGCCGTAGTCGGTGGACCACAGGGCGGCCAGCGGGCCGACCTCCCGCCAGGCCTGGTAGGTCCCGGTGACCAGCAGCACGCCGACCGCGCCCAGCGCGAGCGAGGAGAACCGCGGCAGCGCCCGGGCCAGCTCGGCCGCCCGGCGGCTGGGCAGCAGGACGCCGGCCAGCATGGCCAGGCCGCCGATCCACAGCGACGCGGCGGCCAGGTGGGTGGTGTCGGACAGCAGGGCCAGCGTCGGCGTGCTGCCGGCCGCGGCGTGCCCCACCCCGCCGTACGTCGCCAGCACGCCCAGGGCGCAGATCGCGGCCAGGTCCTCGTCCCGGGCCCGGCCCTTGTCCGGCACCTCCTCGGCGGACGGGTCGGCGTCCGGGTCGGCGGACGGGTCGGCGGCAGGGTCGGCGGCCGCCGGGACGTCGAGCAGCCGGACCGCGAGCACCGCCAGGGCACCGAGCAGCACCAGCCGCCCGCACAGCATCCGGCCGTACGTGCTGCCCAGCGTGGTCTGCAGCAGCTCGCCGTCGACCGCGTCGGCCAGCCCGGTGCCGGCCCCGTACGGCCCCTGCAGCAGCAGGCCGAGCACCGCACCGGCCGTGGCCATCCCCCAGCCGGTCCACACCAGCCGGCGGGCCCGCGGGACCGCCCGCCCGGCCGGCCAGCACAGCACCAGGAAGGCCAGCCCGCCGAACAGCACGATCCCGGCGAAGGACAGCCAGCGGGCCGCCTTGAACACCGTGTCGACCAGCCGGTCGGTGGTGCCGCCGACGACCGCGCCGCTGGCCGCGACCAGCGGGCCGTCGCCGACCACGAACGCGTACGCGCCGGTGATCGGGTGCGAGTCGGCGGAGACGATGCGGTAGCTGACGATGTAGCTGCCGTCCTCCAGCCCCGCCCGCAGCCGCACGCTGACCGTACGGCCGGTGCCGGTGGCGTCGCCCTCGCTGACCTGGTCGCCCGAGCTGTCCACGACCCGGACGAAGCCGGCGTTGATCGACACGTCCTCGGAGAAGGTGACCGTGACGGTGGCGGGGACGGCGTCCAGCCGGCTCCCGTCGGCCGGGTCGGTGCTCACCACCACCGCGTGGGCCAGCGCGGGGCCGGCGGTGGCGACGGCGAGGACGGCGGCGCCGGCGAGCAGGGCGAGGAGCGCGAGGACTCGGCGGGAGCCCGGTGCGTGCGTCACGCCGCCGATCCTGCCCCGAGCGCCGGCGGGCCGGTGCGGACCCGGCCGAACGGCACGACCGGTCCCGGGTCGGCGGCGGGCGCCGGACCCGGGGAGGAGCCGGCGGGCCGGTCCCGGCCGGCCGGCGGCCG